>CAUJFL010000194.1 GCA_963169165.1 Myxococcota bacterium
GTCGGCGTCTCCGCCGAGCTCGAACCCGGCGTCGAGCAGGCTCGCCGTCGCGGCGTCGATCCTGGGGCCAGACGCGGCGGCGGGCAGCCCGAGCAGCCGCGCGGCGACGTCGATCACCTCGCCGAGCGGCGCCCGATCCGCTCGCACCCCGCGCCCGGTCGCGACGGCGACCCGCGCGCCCTCGCCGAGGGTCGCGTGGAGCGCGAGGGCGCACTTCGCGGCGGTGACGGCGCGGTCCTTCGGGGAGCCCTTGCGCGCCAGCTCGGCGACGAGGGTGCCGTCGACGAGCCGCGCGAGCGTCGCGCCGAGCGAGCGCGCCCGCTCCGCCGCGTGCGCCAGCGTGTCCCGCTCGCCGGGGGCCAGCGTCGCCGCGGTCGCGGTGTCGTGGTGCGAGGGATCGCGCGCGAACACGAGCGTGATCCACTCGCGCTCGGCCGCCCCGAAGCCGGATCTCGGCGCGGCGGCGGACGCTGGGCCGTCCTCGCGCCCGAGCGCGAGACAGACCGCGCGCGCGTCTGCGGGCCGAGCCCCCGGATCCTTCTCGAGCAGCGAGAGCACCAGGCGATCGAGCTCGGGCGAGACACCGGCGACCTCGCTCGGCGGCCGCGACGGCTCGAGCAGCACGCGCGCGAGGATGGCCATCAGGTTGTCGCCGTGGAACGCGGGCGCGCCGGTCAGGCACTCGTACAGCACGGCCCCGAGCGCGAACAGATCGGCGCGCGCGTCGATCTCGCGGCCGCCGCGCGCCTGCTCGGGCGCCATGTACGCGGGCGTGCCGACCAGCACGCCCGTGCCCGTCATCGCGGCGGCCCCGGCGAGCCGGGCGACTCCGAAGTCGAGCACGCGCACCGAGCGCACGTCGCCGCCGACCAGGAAGACGTTGCTCGGTTTCACGTCGCGGTGGACGACCCCGCGCTCGTGCGCGAGCGCGAGCGCGTCGGCCACCTGGGCGCCGAGCGCGCGCGTCTCGCCGGGGGACAGCGGCCCGCGCCCGAGCCGCGCAGAGAGATCCTCGCCGTCGAGCCACTCCATCGCGAGGTAGGGGCGCCCAGCCTCGTCGAGGCCATGCGCGACGTAGCGCACGATCGCCGGGTGGCTGAGCGCCGCCAGCGTCGTGGCCTCCCGCAGGAAGCGCTCCGCGTCTGCGCGGGCGCGCGGCGTGAGCACCTTCAGCGCGATCTGCTCGCCGGTCGCGCGGTCTCGCGCGCGGTAGACGGCGCCCATCCCGCCCTCGCCCGCGAGCGCCCCCACCTCGAACCGCTCGGCGACCACCGCCGCCCCCTCGTGCCCCGCGGACCCCTGAGCCATCCCCTCAAGTGTCTCCAAACATCTGGCCAAGAGCCAGCGTGATTGGGAGAGCCCATCCCAAAGTGGTTGTCCTTCAGGTCGCGGAACGTCTCCTCGATCGTGAAGCGTCGCCCGGCCAGCTCGACCACCCCCGCGGCGCCCAGGTCCGTTCGGTTCGTCGCGATGCACCGGGCCCCCTTCATGCCCTCTGGTGCTAGCACCTCCGCTGCGATCCCGGTCTTGTTCTCCGTGAGCTCCACGCCTTGGAGCAGCTTCGCGTGCCCCGAGGTCGGCACCCACTCGCGCGCTGGCTTGGGCTGGCCGGCGTGGGTGACCTTGATGATGCCCCACCGCTCGAGTCGCCCGCCAAGTACACGTTGAACTGCCGAGGTCCTCGACCACGCGAACCCCGTTGTCGGGTCGCTGGTATGCTAGCAACTCGCGCGCGAGCGCGCTTCGTCGGGCGTGCAGCGCCCAGCCTCGCGGCTGACGAGATCGTTGGCCTTCACGGGATCAGTACCAGCTTCCCGGCGGCTCGACCGGCCTCGCCGACGCGGTGCGCCTCGGCGATCTCCGCGAGCGGGAAGGTCTGTACGGCGGGCGGCGTGAAGCCTTTGGAGAGCAACTCGGCGAGCTGCGAGAGCACGTAGAGCGCGCGCCCGTCGTCGCCGCGACTGAAGCGCACGCCGTGCTGTCTTGCGCCCGCAAAGTCGGCGACCGTGACGACGTGCTCCGGCCCGTGCGCCAGCGCGATGAGCTCGGCCAAGATGCCATTGCCAGCGACGTCGAGGGCCCGATCGACGCCCGCTGGCGAGAGCCCGAGGACGCGATTCGTCATCCCTTCGCCATAGGCGACGGGCTCGGCGCCGAACGACCTGAGCAACGCGTGCTTGGCAGGACTCGCCGTGCCTATGACGCGCGCGCCCCGCGCTACCGCGAGCTGCACGGCGGTGCCGCCGATGTTCCCCGATGCGCCGTTGACCAGCAGAGTGCTGCCGCCAGCGACACCGAGCTGGTCGAGGCTGCGGGCCGCGGTCTCGAGCGCGGCGGGCAAGGAAGCCGCGGTCGCGAAGTCGAGCGCCGGAGGGATGGGCGCGAAGAAGCTCAGGACAGCCAGCTCGGCCTGCGCAGCGCCCGCCGCGCAGAGCCCGAAGACGCGATCCCCGACAACCACCTCCGTGACGCCTGAGCCGAGCGCCTCAACGACACCTGCCGCTTCATGGCCCAACATCTGGGGCAAACCCTCGTCCATCAAGCCGCGTCGCTTCTTCCAGTCGCTCGCGTTCACGCCGGCCGCGTGCACGACGACTCGAACCTGCCCAGGCGCGGGCTGAGGCGCTGCGACCTCGACGACCTCCAGAACTTCTGGACCACCGAACGAGGAGAAGCACGCGGCCTTCATGCGCCATCCCACGCGTCTCGCAGCGCGCCCTCCTCGTGACGAGCGACGGCCGTGTCGCGCGAGAGGGAGGCGATGAGCGTCGCGCGGTCCTCCTCGGCGGCGCTGGCGCGGCCGTCGCACGTGACGAAGTAGTCCAACGCATCGTCTCGCCCAGCGCGGCCGCCGATCGAGAGGTTGCGCGCCTCGACGACGTCGAGGAGCCGGTCGAAGAACGCGTCGAGCTCGGCGCGGACCAAGCCAGGATGCAAGGCGCCGCGCAGCTCGAAGCCCAGCTCCGTGAACTCGCCGCCACGCTTCTTCCTGTGGAGCCGCTCGTTCATCGCGGTGGAACCGTAGCAGGAGCGCGCGACCCGACGGCACACGATGCTCGGGCGCCCGGAAGCGCGCTGCTCGAACCCGAAGGTGATCGATGAGCGAATGCTCAGCCCGCGGTCAGCAGGCGCCGCGCGTCGTCGACGTCGACGATGCCGCGCAGCACGGGCGACAGCTCGCCTGGCGGCGCGTCCTCGAACGCTCCGCTCACCGCGACCCCGCGCGACCGGGGGCCATCGAGCACGAGGAAGAGATCGTGCTGACCGTCGACGCGCGCCGCCGCGATGACGTCGACGATGCGCGCGCGATCGATGAGCAGCTCGTCGTGCCCCGACGCGATCAAGACGCGCTGATCGGTGATCACGTAGCGCGTACGGCCCGCGCGCAGGCCCGGCGCGACGACCGAGCTCCACACGAGCGCCGCCGCAGTTCCGAAGAGCAGCGCGACCGTCAGGCCCAGCGACGCCGCGAGCGCGACGAACCCGAGGGACGCCACCGGCACCCCCGCCTCGAGCACGCGCCTCGCCGCGCCGAGGGCGTGCGGCCCGACCCACGCCACCGCGAGCGCCGCGACGAGGCCGAGCGCGCTCGCGGCGAGGTCGCGGCGACGCTCGGGGACGAAGTCACGCCACGACGCGCGGGGCTTCTCGGTCCACACCACGCGCTCACCGACAGGGAGCCTCGCGCCCACGGGACGCGTCGGCGCCTCGACGTCGAGGTGGCGCAGATCGCCCGAGCGGATGAGCTCCCAAAGCCGATCGGGGTGCTCGACGCCGCGCAGCAGGATCGTCAGCTTGCGGCGCAGCGCGCCCATCGGCACGTCGCGGACCAGCTCGAGATCGCCGCGGCCGCTCTTGCCGGGATACCAGTGGATGCGCGCGAACGAGATCTGCGCGCGATCGATCGATCGACGAAAGCGACCACGCCGCCACACCACGCGCCGCTCGGTGACCACGAAGTCGGCGCCCTGGTGCCACAGCTGCGGCACGAGGCGCACCCCGACGCCGAGCGACGCGCACCACGCGGCGAACGCCACCAGGCCCTGCACCTGGACCCCGAGCGTCACCGCGGCGGCGATCGCGAGCGACGCGGAGATCGCCGCCGCGGTGCCGAGCAGCCACGTCGCGCCACGCTCGAGCGCCGTCGCGGCGATGTCTCCCGGCCGCGCCGTGTGGATGATCCGCTCTCCGAACACCGAGTCGCGTTCCATGCCGTTGCTCCTTCAAGAGTCTTGCCACACTGGAGTGATGCGCAAGCCGCGCGACGCGCTCGTCGGCACGTCACGGCGGTTCTCTGAGGGTGCGACGCTGGCGCCATGCTCGGCGAAGATGTGCCGACACGTGCTAGCCTCGGCACAATCATGGCACAACCGGTCGAGCTCCCGCCCAGGTACCTGCCACGACGTCGGCTGGGACGCGGAGGCGGCGGCGAGGTCTGGGAGGTGGAGGACCTCGCGGATGGTCGTTTGCTCGCGCTGAAGTTCTTGGCGCCCGACGCGAGGAACGCCGAGATGCAGGCGCTCGTGCGCGAGGCCTCGGCGCTGTCGGGCCTCGAGGGGCTGGGTGTGCCACGTGTGCTGCGGTTCGGGCGACTGCCGGACGGGAGACCCTTCTTGCTTCGTGAGCTCGTCGCGGGCGCGAGCCTCGCCGAGCGCTTGCTCGCGGGGATCGACGCCGCGCGCGCGCTCGGCGCCGTCGCGCGCGCGGCGGATCAGCTGACCGCGATCCATCGCGCCGGCCTGCTGCACGGGGACGTGAAGCCTGGCAACATCATCGTCGGCGACGACGACCGCGCGACGCTGGTCGATCTCGGGCTCGCGACGCCGCTGCGGGAGCGGGGCGGCGAGGCGAAGGGACTCTCGCCGCGGACCGCGGCGCCGGAGCTGCTCGAGGGCGGCGCGCTCACGGTGCGGGGCGAGGTCTACTCGCTCGGCGCGACGCTGCGCGAGGTGCTCGAAGCGACGGAGGTGCCCGAGCGCCGCAGGGCCGCGCTCGACGCGGTCGTCGCGCGCGCGACCTCGACGAGGCCGTCCGATCGCCACCCGAGCGTCGACGAGCTCGCGGTCGCGCTGCGCACCGCCGCCAGGCTCGAGCCGGCGTCGACGGTCGCGTCGGTCGACGCGGCCTGGCCCATCGTCGGGCTCGACGCGCATGTGCATGATCTCTGCGAGCGCGCGGCGCGGACGCCGCCGGGCACGTCGATCGCGATCGTCGCCCCGCCCGGCGCCGGGCGCACGTCGCTGCTGCGTCGCCTCGCGTGGTCGATGGGCATCGCGGGGACAACCGTCGCCTGGGTCGAGGGCGGCCCGCCGCGCGCCGACCGAGCGACCGAGCTCGAGCTGACGGGCCCCGCGGGGCTGCTCATCCTCGTGGACGCTCCCGAGCGGATGTCGGATGCGGCGCGCGCTCGCGTCGCGCGGGCGCTCGAGGGCGGCGCGCGAGCGGTCGCGACGGGCGAGCTCGCGGGGCACGTGACGACGCCCTGGAGGCTCCCAGGGCTCGACGGGGAGCTCGCGGGCGAGCTCGTGCGGCGCGCGATCCCCAGCCTGTCGGACGCCGCCACCGCGGCGCTCGTCGAGCGGGCAGCGGGGTTGCCGGGCGCGCTCCGCGCGCTGGTGCGCCGGGTGGGCGGGGCGGCGGTCGTCTCCCCAGAAGATCTCTCGCGACTGCTCGCCGGGACGACGGACGAGGGCGGGGCGCGCGACCCGGTCGAGGCGTTGACGGCGCTGCTCGACGAGGGGCGGCTGCTCGAGGCGCGCGCGCTGGTCGACGCGCTGTCGGGCTCGACGGGGCTCGAAGCGTCGGTCGCGCGCGCCCGATACTTCATCTACGCGGGCGAGCTCGTCCGCGCGATGGCGACGCTCGACGACAGCGAGCGCCTCGCGCGGCTCGAACCTCGCGCGGCCCCTGCGCGCGAGCACGCGCTCTATCGGGCGAGGGCGCTCGTGCGACGCGGGGCGTACGAGGAGGCGTGGACGACGGCGCAGCGCGCGCTGTCGGCGGCGGGCGCTCGGGGCGCGGAGGGTGACGCGATCGACGCGGACGCCACCGCCTGCGTCGGCACCGCCGAGTCGTTGCTCGGACGGCACGAAGCCGCGCTGACCACGCTGGCCCGCGCCGTCGCGGAGGCCGACCGCGTGGCGGCGCCGCGCGTCACCGCGATCGCGTACGGCTCGCTCGGACTGGCGCAGCAGCGCGCAGACCGGCTCGCGGACGCGAGGGACTCCTACACGCGCGCGCTCGCGGCCGCCGAGCGCGCGGGCGACGCCGGAAATGTGGCGACGCTGCGGCTCAACCTCGCGGCCCTCGCGAGCCAGGAGGGCGATGTCGCGGCCGCGCTCGGCCACCTCGAGGCCGCGGTCGACATGGGCGCCCGGGCGGGGCGCGCCGCGACGGCGCTGCAGGCGAGGATCAACCTCGCGAACCTCGATCTGTACCTGGGGCGCCTGTCGCGCGCGGCCGCCTCGATCGACGCGCTGCTGTCCTGCGCGGGCGACGCCGCCCCCTCGGGCGCGCCCGCGGCGCAGCTGCTCGGACTGCAGGCCGAGCTCGCGGCGCGCACGGGAGCCATCGAGCGCGCGCTCGAGCTATACGACGCTTGCGCGGCCGCGTTCGACGCGCTGTCACGCCCGGCAGACGCGGCCGAGGTCCGCGTCGAGGCGGTGCTCACGCTCGCGCGAGAGGGCGGGGACGCCGCCACCTTGTCACGACGGCTCGCGGCCGCGCGCGACGCGCTCGCGGGGACCTCCGCCCATCGCGCGGCCCTCGCGCTGGCCGAGGGCGTGACGCACGCGGCGAGCGGCGCGACGGCGCGGGCAGCGGCCGCGCTCGACGCCGCGCTCGACGCCGCGAGGGAGGCCGGGCAGCGCGAGTGGACGTGGCGCGCGCTCTCCGCGAGAGCGAGGCTCGCGGAGGACGAGGGGCGCACGCAGGCGGCCAGGCGCGACGCCGAGGCGGCGCTCGCCGTGCTCGAGGACATCGCCAGCAAGCTGCCGCGCGATCTGCGCGAGGTGTACTGGAACGATCCGCGGCGACGCGAGGCGCGCGCGCTGGTCGCGGGCGACTCGAGGCACCCGGCGACCGACACGCGACAATCGCCGAGCAGAGCGCCCGCGCACGGCTCGACGACGCGGATGCTCGAGCAGGACAGGTTCGCGCGCATCCTCGAGATCAACCGCGATCTCGCGCGCGTCAGGGAGCTGCCGACGGTGCTCGAGCGCGTCGTGCACCACGCGTGCGCGCTCGTGCGCGCGGACCGGGGCTTCGTCGTGCTGCTCGACGACGAGGGCCAGCTCGTCGTGCACGCGACCCGCGCGGGCGACGAGGCCACCCGCGCCTTCTCGCGCAGCGTCGCCGAGCGCGCGATCGACTCGGGCGAGGCGATCGTCTCGCTGTCCGCGCGAGACGACGAGCGCATGCGGAGCTTTCAATCGGTGCACGTGCTCGAGCTGGAGGCCATCGCGTGCGTGCCCATCCACGCGCCCGACGGCCGCGCGATCGGCGCCTTGTACCTCGAGGGCCGCGGCGCTCGAGGGAACCTGTTCGAGCGCGAGCTGGCCACGCTGACGGCGTTCGCCGAGCAGGCCGCGATCGCGATCGTCTCGCTGCGCCTGCTGGCCGACAACGAGGCGCGCGCGGCCGAGCTCGCGCGGTCGAACACCGAGCTGGCCGCGGCGAAGGCGCGCCTCGCCGAGCTGCTCCACGCGAAGCAGGCCCGGCTCGACGTGGTCCGCAAGGATCTCAAGAACACCCGCGCGGTCCTCCACGGCCACTTCGGATATCGCGGCCTCGTCGGCACGAGCGACGCCATGCGCCGCGTCTATGCGCTCATCGAGCGCGTCGCCGCGACGGATCTCCCCGTGCTCATCACAGGCGAGAGCGGCACCGGCAAGGAGGTGGTCGCGCGCGCCATCCACGAGGCGGGCGCGCGCGCGAAGCAGCCGTTCACCGGCATCAACTGCGGCGCGATCCCCGCGAACCTCCTCGAGACAGAGCTGTTCGGCCACGAGCGCGGGGCGTTCACCGGCGCCGACCGCGCGCGCCCCGGCCTCCTGCGCGCCACGGGGAGCGGGACGGTGCTGCTCGACGAGGTCGGCGAGATGCCGCTGTCGATGCAGCCGGGGCTGCTCCGCGTGCTGCAGGAGCGCCGCGTGCGGCCCATCGGCGGCAGCGTCGAGGAGCCCATCGACGCCCGCGTCATCGCGGCGACGCACCGCGATCTCGACGAGCTGGTCGCGCGAGGCACGTTCCGCGAGGATCTCGTCTACCGCCTGCGCGTGGTCGAGATCCGCGTGCCGCCGCTGCGCGCCCGCCCCGAGGACATCCCGGCGCTCGTCGATCACTTCCTCACGCTGTTCGCCGCGCGCCACCAGCGGCCGCGCGGGGGCGTCACGCGCGACGCGCTCCGCAAGCTCGGAGGGCACGCGTGGCCGGGCAACGTGCGGCAGCTGCACCACACGCTGCTCAACGCGTGGATCCTCGGTGATGGGGGCGAGCTCGCCGCGTCCGATCTCGAGCTGCCGGGTCGACTCACCGACGCACCCGCGCCGAGCGCGAAGCCAAGGTCCGCGGGGCGCTCCCGACCGTCCGGGAGCAGGGCCGACCACGAGGCCCGCGAGAAGGCGCGCATCCTCGAGGCGCTGCGCGAGTCCGGCTGGAACCGCCTGAAGGCCGCCCAGCGCCTCGGGATCCCCAGGCGCACTTTCTACCGGCGCCTCAGCGAGTACGGCATCCAGTGATCGAGGCCCAAAACTGGGCCCACCCCGCGGTGGTTCGGCTAAGGAGTACGCCGTGCGGCGCGCGTGCCTTGCCCTCGCCTCGTTGTGGCCGCTCGGCTGCGGAACGCCGGGCGAACCCTCGGTGGCACCGACCTCGGCCGCCGCCCACGCGGCGAGCGACGCCAGCGCGACGAGCAGCGCCCAGCCCGCGCCGTCCGCGCTCGACGCCGCCGAGCCAGCTCCGGTCGATGTCTGCGCCGAGGCCGAGCGCGCGCCGAAGCTGCCGCGGCCGACCGATCCGCGCGATCTGCTGTTCCACGTGAGCCGCGCGCGCGCGATCCCCGCAGAGTTCCCGGTCTCGGCGACGTCGATCTGGTCTCCGTGTTCGCAGGTGGGCGCGCCGCCCAGGCGCTCGGACGATCTCGTCTGCGTGCCGGCCAGCTACTCGCACCTCAACCGCGAGGCGCTCCGCGCGGCGGCCTTCGAGAGCGACGCGCCGGCCAATTTTTCCCGGACGCACGACGCCCTGCCCGTCGGTCGCGACGGCAAGATCGGCTTCAAGGCGATGCTCGACGACGCCGCGGCCGCGGGCCACACGCTGCGGCTGCGCAGCGGCTTCCGCGCGTACACGATGCAGAGCGCGACCTTCTCGGGGTGGGTCGCGGCCGAGCTCGCGCAGGGCAGGACCCGCGAGTACGCCCTCCGCAAGGTCGACGCGTCATCCGCGCGCGCGGGTCACTCGGAGCACCAACTCGGCACGACCGCCGACCTCGTCTTCGCCCGACCGAACGGCGCCTTCTACACCGGCTGGACGCAGGAGACCTACGCCGAGAGCCCGGCGATGGCGTGGGTGGCCGCCAACGCGCACAGGTTCGGCCTCGTCATGAGCTACGACAAGGACCACGAGGGCGCCTCCGAGTACGTGTGGGAGCCGTGGCACTATCGGTTCGTGGGCGCAGAGGCCGCCGATCTGATGAAGCGTTGCGGCTGGAGCACCGAGCAGTACCTCGAGCTGCGCTACGGCGAAGACACGACGCCGCGTGCCGAGCACGCCAGCCGCTCGCTGGTCCCGAGCGTCACCCCCACGTACACTGAAAAGTCCCGATGAAAGTCGCCTGTCAAACCTGCGATGCCAAGTACACGATCTCCGACGAGAAGGTCCGCGGCAAGACCGTCAAGATCAAATGTAAGAAATGTGGCACCTCGATCATCGCGGGCGAGGCGGCTGCCCCGTCGGGTGACGGCGGCGCGCAGTGGTCGCTCAACGTGGGAGACGACGACACCCGCACCGCGACTCTCGCCGAGGTGGCCGAGCTCTACCGCGACGGCGTGATCCAGGACGACACCTACGTGTGGCGCGAGGGCATGCCCGACTGGGTCCCTCTCTCGTCGGTCGACGAGCTGCGCGACGCGGTGGCCGGCGCGCGCGACGAGGACCAGCCCACCCGCATGGGCAAGGTCCCGTCGGCGGTGATGCGCGCGGGCAAGGCGTCAGAGCCGCAGCAGGCGGCGCGCAGGACCGACGCGCCACGTGGGCGAGATCTCTTCGGCGCGCCCGCGGCGGCCACGCCGGCGCCGCAGCCGCAGCTCATCGACGAGGAGCAGGCGACGACCGCCTTCGACGCCGGGGCCATGGCGGCGCGCGCGCCGGTCGCGCGTCCTGTCCCCGCGCCGACCGCGCCCGCACCGAAGGAGATCAACGACGGCGAGGCCTCGGGGCTCATCGACATCAAGCTCCTGCAGAACATGCGGGGCGGACCGCCGCCGAAGCCGAAGCGCGACGACAAGCTGGACGACCTGTTCGGCGTCTCCAGCTCGCCGTTCGACGCGCCGGCGCCGGCGCCGATGCTGATGGCGCTCGACCTCACCGCGCCGTCCCCGCCCGATCCGCCGCCCCCCGCACCCGCCCCTGTCGCGGCCGCGCCGACGATGGCCGCGATGGCCCCGCTCCCCCAGAAAAAATCCAACACGGGGCTGATCATCGGGGGGCTGCTGGGCGTGCTCGTGCTCGGCGCCGCTGGCGCTGGGGTCGCGCTCGTGGTCGGAAAGAAGAGCGACGCGGCGCCGTCGACCTCTGCGGCCGCGACGAGCGCCGACAAGCCCGCCGACGACAAGGCGAGCGAGCCGCCCAAGGCTGACGCGAGCGCCGAGGCGCCGCACCAGGACAAGCCCGCGGACTCGGCCGACGCCGTGGCGGCCGCCCCGACGACGATCCCGACCGCGGACGCGAAGGACGCCAAGCCGAAGACCGCCGCCGAGCTGAAGAAAGAAGCCGCCGAGAAGAAGAAGAAAGAAGAGGAGGCCAAGAAGAAGGAGGCCGAGGCCAAGGCCAAGGAGGCCGACGCGAAGGCGCCTGCCGGCGGCGGCGGCGACGCCCCGTTCGATCGCGCGGCGGCGCTGAGCGCGCTGGGAGGCGCGGCGGGCGCGGCGCAGAGCTGCAAGAAGTCAGACGGCCCCACCGGCAGCGGCCGCGCGACCGTGACGTTCGCGCCGTCAGGCCGGGTCACGCAGGCGCAGATCGACGGCGCGTTCGCCGGGACGAGCGTGGGCTCGTGCATCGCGGCGAAGTTTCGCGGCGCGAAGATCCCCGCGTTCGCGGGCAGCCCGGTCACGGTCAAAAAGTCGTTCTCGATACACTGATCCCGCGAGTAACCTGTGCCTGCCATGAGCCATCTCGTCGAGCAGGTCGTCTCGAGCCTCGTGTTCTCCGCGCTGGGGCTCGTGATGTTCGGGATCAGCTTCTTGATCATCAAGGCGATCCTCCCGTTCTCGCTCCGCAAGGAGATCGAGGAGGATCAGAACACCTCGCTCGGCATCATGATCGGCGCGGTGATCATCGGCCTCGCGATGATCATCTCGTCGGCCATCAAGGGCTGACGACGCGTGGCGGTCGCGCAAGGAAGCTGCCCGCAGTGCGGCGCCCCCATCACCTTCGGGGTGGGCGCCAGCGTGTCTCAGGTCTGCAAGTACTGTCGGCACGAGGTCGTCCGCACCGATCGCGATCTCAAGAACATGGGGCGCGTCGCCGATCTCGCGCCGGTGCCCTCGCTGGTCGCGGTCGACGACACCGGCACGATCGACGGCCAGCGCATCCGCATCGCCGGTCGCGTGCAGCTCGATCACGGCGCGGGGCCGTGGGACGAGTGGTACATCGCGTTTCAAGACGGACGCTGGGGCTGGCTCGCGTCGGCGCAGGGCAACTGGTACGTCACGCTCGCGGTCGCGCCGCCCGCGCTGCCGCCGTACGAGCACCTCCACGTCGAGCAGCAGGTCTCGCTCGGCGCGTCGGGCACGTTCGTCGTCGCCGAGAAGAAGCGCGGCACCGTCACGTCGGGCGAGGGCGAGCTGCCGTTCGAGGTGCGCGCGGGGCAGCCGAGGTACTACGCGGATCTCCACGGCCCCAACGGCGGCTTCGCGACCATCGACTACGGCGAGGGCAACACCCCGCCCACCCTCTTCGTCGGGATGCAGCGCCCCGAGGGCGCGCTCAAGGTCGAGGCGCGCAGCGAGCGCCCCGTCACCGAGATCGGCGCGCAGGCGATCACCTGCCCGAACTGCGGCGGCAACGTGCCCGCGCTCGCGCCCCAGCGCAGCGAGCGGCTCGCCTGCCCGTACTGCAACGCGGTGAGCGAGATCGCCGCGCGTCGGGTGGTCGAGCAGCAGCAGGCGGCGCGCATGTCGCCGGACATCCCGCTCGGCACGCGCGGCGCGCTCGACGGTCAAGAGTACGTCGTGTGCGGCTACGTCGAGCGCGCGAGCGACGAGTTCGCGTGGCAAGAGTATCTGCTGTTCGGGCCGGGGCTCGGCTTCCGCTGGCTGGTGAAGGACGAGGCATCGTGGATGTGGGTGACGCCGCTGTCGATCGCCGACGTCGACATGTCGAGCATGCCGCGCGCGGCGGGCTACCGCGGCCAGCGCTACACCCTGCGCAACCAGAACCCGGCCCGCGTGACCTACGTGCTCGGCGAGCTCTACTGGAAAGTGCAGATCGGCGAGACCGTCGACGCGATGGATTTCACCCACGGCGGCGCGGTGCTGTCGCGCGAGCGCGCAGGCGACGAGGTCGCGTGGTCGATCAGCACGCCGAAGCCATGGAGCGAGCTCGCCGCGGCGTTCAAGCTCGATCCGTCGGGCTCGGGCGCGCAGCTGCAGGGCGCCGCCATGCCCACGTTCGGCGGAGGCGGAGGAGGCGGAGGCGGCGACACGAGCGCGACGACCATCGGCGTCATCGTCGCGATCATCGTGCTGATCATCGTCTGCGCGGCCTGCTCGGGCTCCTGCAGCGGCGGCGGCGGCACCGGCACCAGCTCCTGGGGCAGCTCGGGCTCGAGCCGCGGCGGCAAGTAGGGCGGCTCAGCCGCGGTGCGGCGCGACGGGCGGCGGACGGACCGAGTGCGTGCGCACGACGGCCCCGTATTTGTCCACGTGAGGTTTATCGATTTCGTCGAGGAACGAGGTGAACGCGAAATACGGCAGCAGCCCCTCCCAGTGGCGCAGCCAGCGCGGCACGTGGACCGGCGGCAGGAGCACGCCCTGCTCACGCAGCGCGAGCAAGAGCTCGAGATCGTCGAGCGCGAGCCGCCCGCTGACCAGCACCTCGGCGACGTGGCGCGCCTCTTCGTTGAGCGCGACGCGGAGGAAGTTGTACACCTCGGCGAGCCCCGCGAGGTACGCGGCGTCCTTCGTGAAGGGCGCGCCGCCGCGCACGACACCCCCGCGGTAGATGCGCGCGGTGTCGAGGTAGGCGTCGCGCGGCTCGACGCCGAGCCCCGTCAGGTAGCGGAACACGTCGAGGAACGACGCGCCCTCCTCGGCCATCCCCACCATGTTGACGCGCTCGACGAGCCGCCTGAGGCGCCCGATCGACAGCGAGTGGTCGAACAGCTCGGCGAAGACCGCGAGCCCCTCCTGCGTCCTCGTCGTGCGCGGGCCGCCCGCGCGGAGGAACGGCAGTCGAGTCTGCGCGAGGCCGTTTTGCGCCGTCAGCGCGTGCGTCTCGATCTCGTGGACGAAGAGGCTGTCGACCTCCATCCGCGAGAACGTCGCGCCCGCGCGGATGCGGACGCGCTTGGCGCCGGCGATCACCTTGGCGGCGAGATCGTCGTCGAGGACCACCTTCACCTCGAGCGACGGGTGCTCGTGCGCGAGCCGCGTCTCGAGCTCCGCCTGGAACTGCTCGGCGGACAGCGGCTCCGCGCCGTCTCCGTCGCCCACGCCGCGCCCGATGCGCCGCGCGACGTGCCGCGCGAGATCGAGGTTCGACGTGTCGTGATCGAGCGCGAGCGTGGCAGCGCCGCCGTAGAGCTCGAGGCTGATCTCGTAGAAGCGGGGCGTGCCCACCGACAGCAGCATCTCGTTGGCCTGCCGGTAGCTGTGACCGACCGCGCGCAGGTACGTGAACAGCGGATCGTCGCCGTCGAGCTCGCCGTCGAGCTGGTCGAGCGCCTCGAGGTTCGCGCGCGCGGCGGGCTCGTCGATCTCGTAGGTGGGCTCGGGCTGCTCGTCGCAGCCACGGTGAAAGAACTCTCGCTCGGTCTTGCGCGACCACTGGATACCGTCGAGCAGGCGGGTCCTCGCGGCCACGTCCTCGAAGCACCGGGACGCCCGCTCGAGCACCGCGTCTCGCTTGGCGTCTCGCATGACAGCGCATCTTTCGCACGGAGGCGGCGCGCCGCGAACCCCAAAAGCTGCGCTCTTCCAAGGCGCGGCGGTTCCGATATGTTCGCGCGGTGATCAACCGCACGCTCTCCCGCACGCTGGCCGCCCCGCTCCTCGCGCTCGCCCTCGCGATCGCGCCCGCCCCCGCGCTCGCGGCCGGCTCGATCTCGCCGTCGAAGACCGAGCTCACCGAGATCGCCGGCGGGTGGAAGATCTTCCTCACGATCAAGCTCGCGAAGAAGCCCGCGACGCCGCACCAGACGTTCCGGTTCAGCTTCACCAAGAAGGTCTACTACGAGATCTTCAAGGACGACGCGCACGGCGACGCCGAGCAGACGCGCAGCGTGCCGATCACCGACGCGCAGCCTTCGGTCGAGTCGCTCGACGTGAATTTCGGCGACGTGAAGGGTCAGGTCTGGGAGACGACCAAGCTCGATTTCACCATCCGACGCGAGCGCGGGTACGAGGCCGGCGAGTACAAGGTCGAGGTGAAGGACGGCGACGGCCGCGCCGTCGGACAGCCGTTCACCATCAAGCTGCAAGGCAAGAACGACACGATCGACCGGCGCGCGATCGTGATGGCCGACGGCGGCAAGAAGAAGAAAGAAGAGAAGAAGGAGGAGAAGAAGGAGGAGCCGAAGCCCGAGGAGAAGGCGGCGGCCGCCTCGGACGCGCCCGCGGCCCCCGACGGCGACTCGAAGGGCGCCGCCGCGCCGCCGCCACCCGTCGAGAAGAAGCCTGGCGGCTGCGGCTGCGAGGTCCCGGGGCCCGCTGGCGACGGTCGCGCGGCGCTGCTGCTCGGCGCGGCGGCGGTCGGCCTGTCGCTGTCGCGCCGTCGGCGTCGCTGACGCGCCCGAACTTGGCCCGGCGTCGGGCGGCGTGGCATCGGGTCGACGCTTGCGCCCGACGCTCCGCACCGCCTCGACGATCGCGTCAGACGTCGCGACCTGGCTCGGCGCGCCCGCGCTCGCGATCTGGCTCGGCGCAGAGTGCTCGGTCTGGCGCGACGATCTCGCGGCGGTGCGCGCCGCGGGGGCCGTCCTTCGCGCGGGCGACGCGCTGCCGTCGACGCTGCTGTCCATCGCCGCCAACGCGCTCCCCGTCGGCTCGCACGCCTACCGCGCGATGCTCGTCTCGGCGCTGGCGACGGCGATCGTCGCGGCGCTCGTGCGGGGCGTGGCAGCGCGCCTCCTCGCGGCGGAGGGCGCGCCGTGGGGCCGAACGCTGCTGCTCTCGACGGCCGCCGCGCTGCTGGCGGGTCTGTCTCCCACGCTTCAGCGCGAGGCGACGGTGGGGGGCTCGGCGTCGGTCGCCACCGCGCTCTCGCTCGGCGCGCTGGCGCTCTCGCTCGGCGGCCCTCGGTCCCTCTCGAGAGACGCCGCGCTCGGCGCGATCCTGGGGCTGCTGGCGCTCGAGTCCCCGGTGACGGGGCTCGCGTGCGCGCCGGCGCTCGCGCTCGCGCTCGCGTCGTCCGCCGACGCGAGGCGGAGGCTGGCGAGCTCCCTGTCCTGCATCGCGTGCGGCGCGGCGGTCACCGCGCTCGCGGTCGCGTGGCCGACGTGGCTTCGCGCGCCGTCGTCAGCGCCGCACCTCGAGGTCTCGGTCGCGTCGTCGATCGGCGAGCTGCTGCACACCGATGTCACGTCGCTCCGCGCGCGAGGGCTCGGCACGTTCTTCGGCGAGCTCGGCGGGCTCGCGCTGTTGCTCGCGGGGATCGGCGCCGTCACGGGGCTCAACGGAGGCAGGAGCCGCCGCCTGGTCCTGCCGCTCCTCGCGCTCATCGTCGTCGATCTGTTGATCCCGCCGCGAAGCTCGGGCGCGCTCGCGGCCGATCCATTCGCCGCGGTGCGCGCGCTGGCGGTGGCGGCGGCCGCGACGCTCGCGCAGGTGGGCGTGGCGGCGTGCGTCGAGCTGGTGACCACCACCGGGCTGTCGTTCGCCCGGCCCGCGGGGACGATGATCGTCGCGTTCTCGCTGTCGCTGGTCGCGCTGTCGGCCGACGAGGCGCGCGCGGGCGATCGCAGGTCCCGGCGCGGCGCTGAGGCCTTCACGCGAGAGGGGCTCGACTCGCTCCCTCACGGCGCGGTCGTGCTCGTGCGGAGCGAGGTGATCGCGCACAGGCTGTCCGCCGCGCGCCTCGAGGGCCGCAGGCCCGACGTGCTCGTGATCCCCGCGCCGCTGCTCGGGCGCGGACGGCTCGCGGCGCGGTTGCTCGCGGAGGAGCCGGCGCTGTTGCCGCTGCTGAGGGACCTCGGCGCGCTGGGGACGCCGACGGAGCACGCGATGTCGTCGCTGGCCGATGTCCGGCCCCTGTACACGGAGCTCGATCCCTCGTGGGACCGCCGCCTCGCGTCCCACACGTTGCCCGAGCACCTGTTCCTGCGGTTCATGCCGCAGCCGCTCGCCCCGACCGACCGCGTGCAGGGCAGCGTCGACACGCTGGCGGCCGATCAGCGCGTGCTCGCGGCGTCGACGGTCGATGATCTCCGAGATCCGGTCACCTGTCAGGTGCTCGCGCTGCTCGCGCGCGGAGAGCTCTCCGCGGCGCAGATTCAGGGCGAGAAGATCGCGGCGCTGCGCGCGCTCGGTCGATTGACGCGCCTCGGGCAAGAGCCGCCGCCGACCGATCCGCTGTGGGAGACCTTCGCGCCGAAGCGCCACGAGCCGCGCGGCCCGCGTGCGCGTGCGCGGTAGCGCGACCGCTCACTCGTCGGACTTCTTCTTCTTCTTCTTCGGCGCGTCGGCTTCGGCGTCCGGGTCGGCCTTCTTCTTCTTCTTGGCGCCGTCCCCTTCGTCTTTCTTCGCGGGAGCGTCGTCGGTGTCGGCGCCGCCGTAGACGTCGCGGTTCAGGTCCTCGAGGGCCTCGGTGAGGCGCGCCTTCTGGTCCTCCTTGAGCGCGTCAGGGGTCTCCTTCTCGCCGGCGGCGGCGAGCCCGAGCCAGTGACGGGCGTCGGGGCGCACCTTGAACGTGTCGCTGGCGAGGCGATAGTCGGTCATCCCGCGAAAGTAGTAGTAGCGGACCCTGTCCTCGGGGCGCAGCGAGTCGATGTCGGGCTCGAGCGAGCGGAGCACGGCGAGGCTGCGCTCGTGCTCGTTGCCCTCGTAGTACTTGATGCCGCGCGCGAGGTCGTCCTGGAAGGTGGCGCAGCCGACGACGGGAGCGAGCGCGAGGAGGACGAGCAGGGGCGAGAGCGAGCCGAGGCGCATGGGCGCTGAGGTTAGCCCGCTTTCGGCGCCCACCGGAAGTCACTTTCCGTCGAGCTGCCTCTGCTTGACCCAGAAGCCGCGCCCCTCGGGCGGCTGGATCGCGAGGGACGCGGGCCACACGCTGGACCAGCCGAGCACGGTCTCGAGCACGAGCACCTCGGTGTCGGGGGCGACGGCGCCGATCGACGGCGCGGAGTCGTCGGGCTTGCTGCGGATGGTCGCCTCGCGCGCGGCCTTCACGCGGCGGACGGCGCCGTCGAAGGCGAGCCTCGGCGCGCTCGGGATGGTGACCTCGGACGACGCCGCGCCGAGCAGCTCGCCGGGCGCGAGCGCCTGGAGCTCGCCGGCCGACGCCCACGCGTCGACCACGACGTCACCACGAAGCACGACATGCACCGAGCCGCCGCGCCGCTCGGTCGAGAAGAACAGCAGCGCGTCCTTGATGCCGTCGCTCGTCAGCGTGAAGACCTCCGCGCCGCCCGCGTCACGGAGCGTGAGCGGCGCGCGCTTCGGGACCCAGCCGCGCGCGGCGTCGGGCACCGGCGGGTGCGTGAACGAGACCGGCTCGAGCGACAAGGCGTCGCACGGCGCCTTCGCCCGCAACGTCTGCCCGATGGGTGCGCCCACCCGCTGCTCGACGGTGATCGCGCCGGCGTCGAGGCGCGCCGCGACGCGGCGGCCCCCCGCGATCCACACGTGATCGACGACGACCGGGAGGTTTCGCCGCGTGAAGATCGACACACCCGCGAGGTCGAGCAACCCGTCGACCCTGAAGCCGTCTCCGGTGCTCGCGCGCGCGCCGACCGCGTCGAGCGTCAGCGACAGCGACAGCGACGTGCCGCTGAAGCGCGCGATCACCTCGCCTCCCGGCGCTCGCAGCAGCGTCCCCTTCTCGACGCGAGCGCGGCCTGACAGCGCGCACGCCGCGGCGTCGCTCGGGTCGAGAGAGGCCGCGAGCAGCGTCAGCGTCGCGAGCAGGTGGGCCGACGAGAGCGCGCGCATCGCGCCATGGTAGCGTGGCCGCGTGCGCCGGGCTCGCCGCGCGATCATGACGCTGGCGCTGGCGGTCGTCGCGGCGCTGCTGGCGGCGCGCGCCGCGCGCAGGGGCACGGCGCGGACCGAGGCTCCGCACCTGGATCGCAGCGGAGTGCCGCTCTCTGCCGCGCCCTCGCCCCCGGCGTCGTCCTCGGCGCCGCTCGTCTCGCGGGGCGCGCCTACCGGTCGCGTCGCGGAGGGGCCACCGTCGATGTTCCACCTCGACGCACGCCGCACCAACCGCAGCCCGTACCGCGCGCCCCGCGCACCCGTGGAGCGGCGGCGCACGCGCCTGTCGGGCCCGATCGCGGCGGCGCCGATCGTCGTCGGCGAGCGGCTCGTCGCGGCGTCGCTCGGCGGGGAGATCGTCGCGCTCGGCGCGAAGGGTGACCGCGCGTGGAGACACGACGCTGGCGCGCGCGTCTACGCGAGCCCGCTCGCGCTCGGCGAGCTCGTCGTGATCGGCGTCGACGGCGGCGAGGTGCTCGGGCTGTCTGCGACGACCGGCCGAGTCCGTCTTCGCGCTCGCGTGAAGGGCGACGCCGACACCGGCGCGGCGCCCCTGCCCGACGGCGGCTTCGTGCTGTCTGCCGGTCGCGCGACGCTCGCGTGGGACAGGACCGGCAAGCCACGCTGGAAGCACGAGGCGAAGAGAAAGCGCTTCGGCGCGCCCGCCGTCACGGACGAGGGCCTCACCGTGTTCGGCGGGCAAGACGATCACCTCGTCGCGGTCGACTCGCACGGCAAGGAGGCCTGGCGTGTCGAGCTCGGCGCCGACATCGACTGCGCGCCCGCCGTGGGCGACGACGGGACGATCTTCGTCGGGACCGACGGCGCCGAGGTCCTCGCGCTCGACCCGCAGACAGGCCGCGTGAGGTGGCGCGTGCGTGTCCCAGGGAGCGTGCGCGGCGGCGTGTCGGTCGCGCGGGACGGCGCGGTGCTCGCCTCCACGCTCGGCCCGACCCCGACGGTGCTCGCGCTCGAGCCGCGCACGGGGGCGACGCTCTTTCGGCACGAGGTCCGCGGCACGGGCGCGAAGGAGCAAGGCGTGGTCGGCGCGCCGCTCGAGGCGGCCGACGGCGCGCTCATCTTCGGCACCGAGAGCGACGAGGTGATCGCGCTCGATCCCGAGGGGCGCAGGCTCTGGACGTTCGACGCCGGCGGCGACGTCGATCTCGCGGTCGTGCTGGTCGCAGACGGCGTGCTCGTCGTCGGGACCTACGCGGGCGACCTGATCGAGCTCGGCGATCCGACGTAACAGACCGTACTTCGCGCGGTTGGCGCGCACGTGGTCGACATAGAAATCGATCGGCTCGTGCGCGGGGATCTCGCCGGCGTCGACCGCGCCCTCGACGGCGCGCATCAGCTGGCCGAGCCGGGGCGACGGCGGGATCGACAGCTCCTTCATCAGCGCGTGCCCGAGCCCCTTCGGCAGCGGGGGCACGACCGCGTCGTCCTCGGCGATGCGTCGCCAGCGCCCCTCGAGCTCGTCGATCTGCCGGAGGCCTCGCTGCTTCTTCTCGGGGCGCTTCGTCGTGATGTCCGCGCGGGCGAGGCAGAGCAGATCGTCGAGGTACCCGCCCATCTCACGGCCGAAGCGGCGGACGGCGCTGTCGGTCCACCCGTCCTCGTAGCCCGCGGCGCGCAGGTGGTGGAGGATCAGGAAGCGCACCTCGCCGCGCAGCGCGGCGTCGCCGGCGAAGAGCGCGAGGCGACGTTCCATCTTGTCGAACATGCGCGCGCCCACCTCGGCGTGACCGAAGAAGTGGACCTCGCCGTCGGGCGAGATGCTGCGCGTCTTGACCTTGCCGATGTCGTGCAGGAGGGCACCCCACCGCACCTCGAGGCGGGGCGTGGCCTGCCTCACGACCTGCTTCGTGTGGCGCCACACGTCCTTGTGGCGCCACTCGCCATCGCCGAACCCGACGAGCGCGTGGACGTCGGGGAGCAGCGCGACCAGCGCGCCCGCCTGCAGCAGCGCGTCGAGCCCCGCCTCGACGTGCTCGCTCATCAGCACGAGATCGAGGCGCGCGCGCAGCTCTCCGAGGTACTCGCTCGACGCCGCGCGAAAATCGTCGGGCGAGGCCACCGACAGGGGGCGGTCAGGCGACGAGGTGCGCGCGATGACGACGGCGCGGTCGAGCGCGTCGAGCGCGCGGCGGGGATCGGGAGCGGCCTCCACGGGGCCGCGCGATGTAGCTTCCTCCGCGGGGCCGAGCAACAGGTCCGTGCGTCGTTGTCCGGGGGCGCGCCCCCCGCGATCTTGACCGAGCCACGTGGGTCGCTAGATTGCCCCGCGAGACAGTCCCCACGCAGAGCCCACCAAGAGAGGCGCCATGCTGCCCCCCTTCATCATCGACCAGATCCGAAAGCGCGAAGAGGCCGAGCGTCGACGCGACGCAGAGCAGCCGAGGCTCGAGATCCCGGTCGGCTACCCAGCGCCGCCCGCCCCACGACGCGACGATGTCGACGACGTCGATCGCGGCGTGGTCGTCATCGAGCTCTGACGTTCGCGCTTGCTTCGCGGTCGACCCGCGAACAGAACGCGCCCCCGTGCGTCGCCTCCCGATCCTGTCGAGCCTGCTCATCGCGCTGGTCGCGCCAGGGGCGGCGCGCGCAGCAGATCCGCCGGTCCGCGCGGAGCACCAGGAGTCGGATCAGCTACCTCCGCCGTCGGTTCGCCTGCCGCTCGTGCTCGGCGGCCTCGGGTTCACGGCGGGCTGGTGGGGGGCCGGCGCGGGCTCCGCGTTCCTCGCCAACGGCGATCCGGCCTGGGACCACCTCAAGAAGCCGGTGATCGGACCGTTTCAGGCGATCTTCGCGCAGAGCTGCAGCGACGACTGCGGGGTGATGCACTACTTCAGCTATCCCTGGTTCGCCTTCCTCGGCCTCGCGCAGGTCGGGGGCCTCGGGATCGCGCTCGAGGGGCTCATCGTGCCGACGCGCGCGCCGGGGGCCAACCCGGTCCGCCAGAGCCCCGTCCGCCACGACACCCCCCCGGCCGACGTCCCCGACGCGCCCGCGCGCCCCGACACCCCGGCCGCGCCGGCCAAGCCGATGTTCTTTCTGCCGACGCCCGTCCCGATGGGCAAGGGCGGGTTCGGCCTCTCGATGGGCGGGATGTTCTGAATCACGGCCCGGCGGGTGGCGCCGGGCCGTACGCCGTCAGCGGGTCGCCGGCGGCGGGATCGACGGGACGCGCCCCGGCGCGCTCTCCTCGATGGGCTGCGTGATCTCGCCGCGCGAGAGCCACGGTCGCCGCATGTACATCGCGACCATGAACACGGAGAGCAGCACGAACACGACGCTCATCGCGGTGAAGCGATCGTCGAACATCCCGTAGTTCACGTGCGCCCACTCGGATCCGACGCTCGCGAGCAACAGCGCGATCTCGATGGGTCTGCGGCCCTTCGACAGCATCGCGCCGTAGATGAAATACGAATAGTAGTAGTCGGTCAGCTCGACGAGGATCGTCGTCGGGAGCACGCCGAGCGCCTGGATGATCCAGAGGTTCTTCAGGCGCCAGATGGCGTAGGAGAACATCCCCATCATGATGGCGATGCCGCCATAGTGGATGTACCAGAGCTTCTTCACGCGCTCGCGGCGGTTGTCCTTCCACTTCTCGAACGGATCCATCCGGCGCGGATCGCGCGCGATCTCCATCCGACCCTCGGCGCTGTGGGCGACGATGGTCTTCCAGCCCATGTGGTTGGTGAGCGGCGTCGAGTTGTGTACGCCGATGTGGTGCGCGAACGATCTCCACGAGCTGAACCCCGAGTTGGCGAGCGACGCGCCGCCGAGCACCGCGAGCGCGACCACCGAGCCGAGCGCGTACTGTCGCAGTCGACCGTCGGTCAGGCGACGCCAGATCTCCATGAAGCCCCCGGCGAACGCGCCGGACGGATCCTTCTTGTAGGCGTGCCAGGCGTAGGAGGCCGCGTACACGAAGAACCCTGGGTAGAACATGATCGGGAAGACGCGCAGCAGGGTCGCGTACGCGAGGAACGCGCCGCCCCAGAAGAACTTCTGCTTGCGCACCATGCAGGCGCTGACGACCGCATAGAACAGCCAGTCCTGTCTGAGGAACGCGCCGCCCGTCCAGTAGAACGGGCTCGCGTCCTGTGTCCCCCAGAAGAAGATCGCGACGCACATCACTCGCCAGCCGAACGCCCAGGCGACGAAGCCGAACATCGCGGCGAACAGGATCGGATCGATGCAGCTGAGCAGCTTCAGGTTCTGCTCGGTGGACGGCGCGACCAGGGTCGCGAACAACCTCCCGGTGATCCCCCAGACCGGCGGCGGGTTGTAGCCGTGGTCCTTCTGCATGTCGTTCCAGTAGTTGCCGAGCGACGTGCGCCGGTAGAACGCGACGTCCTTCTTGAAGGCCTCCCAGCGCTCGGGCGTGAACGCCTGGCGGCCGTACTTGCCCTCCTTGCACTGCTCGGGGTGCTCGATGTACTCGGTCGTGTCCTTGATCAGGTTGACGCGCAGATCGCGGAGCTTGCGCACCTTCGCGTTGTTGCGCGGCTTGTCGCCCGGGTGCGCCGAGCCCTCGGGCAGCTCGCTCTCGGCGACCGCGGCGCAGACGTAGATGCCCTCGTACCCGATCTCGTTGTAGTACTTGGACCCGACGTAATAGTGAAAGAACTCCCAGCGGTGGAAGAAGTCGGGGTAGCCGATCTTGAAGTACTGAAAGTACGACAGCATCCCCAGCACCGCGAAGGCGCCGCCGACCATCTTCTTCCACTTGAGGCTGATGGGGTTGCCCTCGGACTCGCGGCTCGCCTCGTAGATGAGCGCGATGATGCCGAGCACGCCGAGGATCAGCTTGATCCTCGCGAGGTTGTCGTCGTCGCCCGGGTTGTCGACCATCTTCGCGAACAGCTGGTTCGCGGTCTGCGGGGCGCTGAGGAGGACCGAAAGGAAGCTCATGGTGTCGGGCTCGCGCGGGGCTCCCTGGCCCCGGAGGGCGCGGACCTTACAGAAACGCGCCGACCAAGTCGAGGCCCCATCGGCCGGGCGGGCGGGCGCACCACGCAAAAGACTTGACCTAGCGAGAAAGTCAGTGTTTTAGGCGCGTCCTTTTCACCTGCGGCCCCTCGGCCGGGCCGCCCCCGAGACACCGAGGATTTCAGAGTGGAATCACTGCCCCTTCAAGCGGTCGGGACCGGCGCCTTCGCGCTGGTCATCGCGCTCGTCTTCTATTTCCGCGTGAAATCGCTGCCCGAGGGCAGCGAGGGCATGGCGCGGATCGCCCGCTACATCCGCGAGGGCGCGATGGCGTTCCTGTCGCGGCAGTACCAGGTGCTGGGCGCCTACGCGCTGGTCGTGTTCGGCCTGCTCGCGTGGAAGCTCGGGCCGATCGCGGGCGGGGCGTTCCTCGCGGGCGCGTTCCTGTCGCTGCTCGCCGGCTTCTTCGGCATGAAGAGCGCCACGTTCGCCAACGTGCGCACCGCCGAGGCCGCCAAGCAGAAGGGCAAGTCGGCGGCGCTGCTGGTGGCGCTCGACGGCGGCGCGGTGATGGGTTTGTGCGTCGCGGGCCTCGGCCTGATCGGCATGGGCGGCCTCTACGGCGCGTACCGCAACGACAAGCACCTCGCCGAGATCATCCACTCGTTCGCGGTCGGCGCGAGCTCGATCGCGCTGTTCGCGCGCATCGGCGGCGGCATCTACACGAAGGCGGCCGACGTCGGCGCCGACATCGTCGGCAAGGTCGAGGCCAACATCCCCGAGGACGATCCCCGCAACCCGGGCGTCATCGCGGACAACGTCGGCGACAACGTGGGCGACATCGCGGGCATGGGCGCGGACATCTACGAGAGCTACGTCGCGGCGGTCGTCGCGGCGATGGCGCTCGGCATGACGATGCCGATGGACAAGCTCTCGAAGCTCGCGCCGACGATCGACAACGAGATCAAGCTGCGCACGCTCGCGGTCGCGCTGCCGCTGTTGCTGACGACGATCGGCCTCGCCGTCTCGATCGTGGGCATCTTCATCACGCGCATGCTGAGCAAGATGCCGCCGGCGACGGTGCTGCGCCTCGCGCTCATCATCCCGCCGTTCCTCGTGACGGGCGCGGCTGCGATCGTGCTGCCGAAGTTCGGGATGTCGACCGGCGCGACGATCACGCTCGCGGCCGGCGCGATGGGCGGCGCGATCGTCGGCCTCGTGACCGACTACTACACGTCGATGCGCCCGGTCCGGCAGATCGCCGAGAGCTCGCTCACCGGCCCCGGCACCAACGTGATCCGCGGCCTCGCGGTCGGCCTCGAGAGCGTCGCGATCCCGCTCGTCACCCTCTGCGTCGTGGGCTTCGTCTCCGACCACTACCTCGGCCTGTATGGCATCGCGATCGCCGCGGTCGGCATGCTCGCCGGCACCGCGATCGTGATGACGGTCGACGCGTACGGCCCGATCGCCGACAACGGCGGCGGCATCAGCGAGATGAGCGGCCTCGGCCCCGAGGTGCGCGCGATCACCGACGAGCTCGACGCGGTCGGCAACACGACCGCCGCGGTGGGCAAGGGCTTCGCGATCGGCTCGGCGGTGCTCACCGTCGTCGCCCTCTTCGCGGCCTTCAACATGGAGGTCAACGCGGTCCGCCGCCTGCGCGGCGAGGCCGAGCTCGTGCTCGTGCTCACCGAGACCAAGGTGCTGATGGGCCTGCTGTTCGGGTCGATCCTGCCGTGCCTCGTCGGCGCGATGACGATGACCGCGGTCGGGCGCGCCGCCGGCGCGATCGTCGAGGAGATCCGCCGTCAGTTCCGCGAGATCCCCGGGCTGCTCGAGGGCAAGCCGGGCGTCGATCCCCAGCCGAAGGCGATCGTGGCGATCGCGACCACCGCGGCGATCCGCGAGATGATCCTGCCGGGCGCCGTCGCGGTCATCTCGCCGCCGCTGCTCGGGTTCCTGTTCGGCGCCGAGGTGCTCGCGGGCGCGCTCGCGGGCGCGCTCGCGGTCGGCGCGACGCTGTCGCTGCTGATGGCGAACGGCGGCGGCGCCTGGGACAACGCGAAGAAGTTCATCGAGAAGGGCGGCCTCGAGGGCCACAAGAAGGGCAGCGACGCGCACAAGGCGGCCGTCGTCGGCGACACCGTCGGCGATCCCTTCAAGGACACGTCGGGCCCCGGCATCTCGATCCTCATCAAGGTGATGAGCGTCGTGTCGCTGCTGATCGCGCCGCTCATCGCCTGAGCGGCCGACTCGAGCGGCGCGCCGACTGGCGACGACGGAGCGAGCCTCCTCGTCGCCAGTGTTCGTTTTGTGGTTCAGCTCGCGGGCAGCCGCACCCGCGCGATGGCGGGCTCGACGAGGCTGCCGAGCCACAGCGCGCCGTCGTGCTCGCGCACGCCGGTGACCTCGCGGTAGCCGCCGTCGGGATCGTGGAGGCACGCGGTCACGCGCGCCCCGGCGTCGAGACCGACGACCATCCCGTATGGCCTGGGCTGCGGCTGCAGCGCGGCGGGCAGCGCCGAGACGAGCGATCGCAGGCGCGGGCGAGGCAAGAGCCGATCGAGCACCGGGCTCCGCGGCGAGACGATCGCGATCCAGAACGTGCCCGTCGGTCCGGTGCTCATGTTGTCGGGGAAGCCGGGGAGGTTGTCGAAGAACACCTCGCGCTCGCCCGCCCTCGGGCCCTGGAGCCACACGCGCTGCACGCGGTAGCGCGCCGTCTCGGCGACGAGCACGAACGACTCGTCGGGCGCGAGCGCGACGCCGTTCGCGAAGTAGAGGCCGACGGCGAGCGGCGTGACCTCACCGCGCGGAGACCTCGCGAACAGGCGGCCGCGCGGCTGGTGATCGAGCAGGTCCTCGCGGTAGGCGTCGATGCCGTACTCGGTCGACGAGTCGGAGAAATAGATCGTCCCGTCGCGGGCGACCGCGGCGTTGTTGGTGAACCGGAGCGCCCGCCCTTCGAACTCGGTCACGAGCGGCTCGACGGCGCCGCGCTCGGGCTCGACGAGCAAGAGCCCTCGGCGCGCGTCGCAGACGACGACGCGCTCATCGGTGTAGAGCTCGACGCCGAGCGGGCGACCGCCCGTGCGCGCGACGACCTCGACGACGCGCGAGTCTGGAGCGAAGCGCAACAGCTCGCCGCTCTCGACGCCCGCGAGCACCCGGCCGCGCCTGTCGACGACGACGTCCTCCGGGCCGACGCCGCCCTCGGTCGAGAAGCGCGCGGCGCCCGCGAGCGCGTGGTTGACCGCGAACGGTCCGGCGAACGAGGGGACGGTCGAGGGGGTCCAGCTGCCGAAGGTGCGCGGGCTCATCGGGTCAGATGCTCGACGATCATCGGCTCGATCGCGAGCGGCGCCTCGAGGTGGAGGAAATGACCGACGCCCGGCACCACGCGGCGCTCGTATGGGCCGTCGAAATGGCGTGACTGTTCGTCGCCGAGCGAGGCGCCGACGCAGCCGTCGCGCTCGCCGTGCAGGTAGAGCAGCGGCGTCGAGAGGCGCCACGACGACAGGCGCGCGAGGCGCTGGCGGGCGTCGGCCGCGGGACGAAACAGCGCGCGGTAGAGGCCGAGCGGCGCGTCGCCGCTCTCGGCGAGGCACGCCTTCACTCGGGAGATGTGGCGAGGCTCGGGCGACCAGCCGGGCGACCAGGAGCGGTACAAGCGATCGACGAGCGCGTGGTCGCGGCGCTCGAGCAGCCACCCGCCGACGTTCGGCTGCACCGCGAGCATGTACCAGCTTCGCGCGAGCTGCGCGGGGTGGCGCGCCAGCCCACGGACGAACGCGAGCGGGTGCGGCACGGCCATCGTGACGGCGCGCGAGAACCTCGACGGCGCCTGCGCGAGCGCGGCGTACGCGGCGACGGCGCCCCAGTCGTGGCCGACGATCGACACGGGACGCGACGGCGACAGGGCATCGGCGAGCGCGAGCACGTCCGCGCCGAGCGACTCGACGTCATGCGGCCCCTCGAGCGTCGACGGCGCGTACCCGCGGAGGAACGGGCACACCGCCCGATACCCCGCGCGCGCGAGCGCGGACGCCACGCCGAGCATGCCGTGCGCGACGTCGGGGAACCCGTGGAGGCACAGCGCGACCGGGCCGTCGGGCGGGCCCTCGACGAGCGCGTGGAGGCGCCCTCTCGGCGTGTGGAGATCGAGCGACACGGGGCGCGGGTGTACCTCTGCGCGCGCGCGGCGACAGC
>CAUJFL010000195.1 GCA_963169165.1 Myxococcota bacterium
AGCGCGCGGAGCCTCGCCACGGCGTCCTTGCTGTCACCCCTCCGCTCGCTGCACGTCGCGCGACCGAGGCGCGCCGCCGCGTCGCCGGGCGTCCTGGCGAGCACGCCGTCGAGCTTCAGCCTCGCGCCGTCGACGTCTCCGCTCACCAGCCGCGCCGCGGCGTCGCGCTTGTCACGGTCCAGCTCGTGCGGGCACACCCGCGCGAAGATCGCGGGCCTGTCGAACCGGGCGCGCGCCACGGCGCGGGTCCGCTCGTCGACGGGGACGGTCAGGAGCCACTCGCGAAACGCCGCGTCGTGCTGCGCGAGCGAGCTGCCGGTGACGTCCTCGAGGCGCGCGCCGCCGTACCAGCGGCGGACCGCCGCCCAGCCGCGCTCGCGGGCCACGAAGGCGACGAACGCGCCGGCGGCCGTGTACGCGCGCCCCGCGTCGTGGCCCAGAAAGCCAAGCGAGAACAGCGAGCTCATCGGCGGCAACAGGCCGAGATCGAGCATGGCGCGGCTCCACTGTTCGGCCGAGAGATCGTCGCCCTCGTCGGGTGACGCCGCGACGGCCAGCCCCTCGATGAGCCCGGGGTTGGGCAAGAGCCCTCCGAGGGAGCCGGCCACCGCGAAGGGTCCGTGACCGAACGATCCCGCGACGACGTGCGCGATCTCGTGTCCGAGGATGGGGTGCGGATAGCCGGCCGGCTGCACGTACACCTCGCGGCGCCAGGGCTTCGCGACGTACACGTCGGCCGCGCCCATCAGCTTGCGCTTGGTCTCCGCGTCGGGGAACAGGTACGCCGTCACGCGCGGCGCGGGCACGCCGAGCGTGGCCGAGATCTCGGCGACCCGCTCGTCGCAGTCCCGCGTGAACAGCGCGATCTCGGCTGGCCTGGTCGCCCTCGCGAAGTAGACCGTGCAGCGCGCCCCGTCCTGCCGGGCGCCGAGCGCGCGCGCGATGCTGGTGGGGGTCTGCGCGTGACCGAGCGCGGTCGCGCCGAACGTCACGCCCAGCGACACCGCGGCGCCCACGGCCGCGCCCGCGAGCGCCGGGCCCCTCCGCCACGCGGGCCGGTCACGCATCGCCGCCACGAGCGACAGCGCGGCGAGCGTGCCCAGCGAGCCGAGCCGGTAGGTGGCGAGCCGCGGCGCGCCGTCGACCACGGTGTCGTAGAGCATCCCGCTGAAGAACCCCGCGAACGGGTCGAACGCGAACACCATCGGTGACGTATAGAAGCGCAACAAGCTCACGAGCGCCGACGACAGCGGGCCCGCCAGTCCGAGCGAGAGCGCGGCGAGCAGGCGGGCGCGCGGGCTCCTCGCGCGGGCGGCGGCGGCGCCTGCGACCGCGCCCCACGCGCCGCCCATCACGAGGCCGAACATCGGCCCGAGCGCGAACAACAGGGAACCTCCCCAGAGATCACAGAACCCCGCCCGCGCGCCGTGCAGCAGCGTGGCCGCGTACGCGAGCAGCGCGAGGCCGGCGCCGCGAGACAGGCCCCTCGTGACCCGCGCGCCGTCCGACAAGAGCGGGTGGCTGGTCTTGCTGGCGACCGACGCGGCTGCCACCGACGGGGCGAACAACCCTGTGCCAAGTGAAGCTTCGTACCCCGGCCCCGCGAAGAGCGGGAAGCACCCGAGGGCGAGGCAGCCCGCCGCGACGAGCGCCCCGTCGACGCCGAGCGCCCGCGCGGCGCGCCGGATCACGCGCTCGCCTGAGCGAGCTCTCGCTCCATCTGCCGCTGCACGAGCATCGGCATCACATAGGGGATGCCCACGGTCGCCGCGTCGAGCTCGGGCGCGATCTGCCCGCACAGCCAGAAGGCGAGCACGGCCGCGCGCTCGACGTAGAACCACCCCTCCGGATAGTCGAACGACTTCATCAGCTCGCGCAGCTCTTCGCGCTCGACCTCGGGCTTCGCGAGCTTCTCGAGCTGCTTGCGGTTGGCCTTCATCAGCGCGGCCGGCGAGCGATCCTTCACCTTGAGCAGCTTCTGGAAATACGTGACGACGGTCTTCTCGAGCAGCTCCTTGTTGCCGTCCTCGGCGACGAAGCCCATCTTGTGAAACCCGGACAGCACCTTGCCCTGGTCCTGCGTCAAGACGGCCGTCAGGATCTCGAAGGCGCCGTCGACGAGGTGCGGCTCGACGGTGCTGATCGCCCCGAAATCGAGGATGACGAGCGTCGTCGCGTCGCCGTCCTTGCGCACCAGAAAGTTTCCAGGGTGGGGGTCGGCGTGAAAGAAGCGATCGAAGAACAGCTGCTTGTAAAATGACTGGACGAACCGGGTCGCGACCTCGTTGCGGTCGATGCCCAGCCGCTCGAACTCGGCGAAATTGGTGATCTTGACGCCCTCCATGAACGTCATCGTCAGCACGTCGCCGCTGGTGAGCTCGTCGATGGGCCTCGGGAAGTCGAGGCCGGGATCTCCCTCGAAGTTCTTCGCCATCCTTCGCATGCAGTCGGCCTCGTGGACGTAGTCGGTCTCACGCTTGAGCAGATCGACCAGCGACGCGTGCACGCGCTCGATGTTGCGAAACGGGAAGAACCACATGTACACGCGCATCCCCCAGCCGAGGACGCGCATGTCGACGCGGATGACGTCGCGGATGCCCGCGTAGAGCACCTTGACCGCGACCTTCTCGCCCGACTTCAGGTGCGCGACGTGCACCTGCCCGAGCGACGCGGCGGCGAGCGGCTCCCGCGCGAAGTCCTTGAAGAGCTCGTCGGGGTGCTTGCCGAAGTCGCGCTGGATGGACCCCTCGACCTCGCGGAACGGGTGCGGCGGGACGTGGTCCTGCAGCTGCTCGAGCTCCTCGGTGTAGGCGCGGGGCAAGAAGCCGCCCATGATCGACAGCACCTGCCCGAGCTTGATGAACACCCCTCGCAGCCGCAGCATCCCCGCGAGCAGCCGCTTCGCGTTCTTGCGGTCGACTCGCTCCTTGCGCGCCGCGAGCCACGGCGGCCGATCGCCGCGCCGCGCGAACACCTTGTCGAGCGCGAGCTGCATCATGTAGCTCGCGAAGATGCGGAACAGGAGCCACGTGGCGCGGAGGAGGCGGAAGCCGAGGCGCATGATCGATCGCGGGCGGGCAGTAGCACGGATCTCCCCGCGCCGTCGCGAAGCGGCGCCGCGCAACCAATCCTCGGAGCGTCCCCGCCCTCCCCGCCCTCCCCGCCCTCCCCGCACTCCCACCCCCCGCACTCCCACCCCGCGCCCCCCGCACGCCGCACAAAACAAACAAACCCCACCTCGTGAGAGGCAGGGCGCCGTGGGTACCACGGCAAAGTGGTAGGAGCGGCGGGGAGAGCAAGCGAGACGGGCGTTTGCCGCGCGGAGCCGTACGCACGTACGGCGAGCACGCAAACGCCCGTATCGCGCCGCTATCCCCCCGCTACTACCGCTTTGCCGGGGCCTTGCTGACTTTGGCCTTCTTGTCGGCCGCGTGGCCGTGGAAGGTGCGGGTCGGCGCGAACTCGCCGAACTTGTGACCGACCATGTTCTCCGTGACGAACACCGGGACGAACTTGCGCCCGTTGTGCACGGCGAACGTCAGCCCGACGGCCTCGGGGAGGATCGTGCTGCGACGCGACCAGGTCTTGATCGGCGTCTTGGCCTTGGTCGCGATGGTCTTCTGGATCTTGCTGAGCAGGTGCCCGTCGATGAACGGACCCTTCTTGATGGAGCGAGGCATCGGCTAAGCCCTTCTTCCCGCGGCGCCGGACGATCATGACGTCGGTGCGCTTGTTGTTACGAGTCTTCTGGCCCTTGGCGAGCTGACCCCAGGGCGAACAGGGGTGGCGACCGCCGCTCGTGCGACCCTCGCCGCCGCCCATCGGGTGGTCGACCGGGTTCATCGCGACGCCGCGGTTGTGCGGGCGCTTTCCGAGCCAGCGCGAGCGCCCCGCCTTGCCGAGCGAGACGTTCTTGTGATCGAGGTTCGACACCTGCCCGACGGTCGCCCGACAGTCGAGGTGGACCTTGCGGATCTCGCTCGACGGCAGGCGGACCTGCGCGTAGTCGCCGTCCTTGGCCATCAGCGTCGCCGCCGAGCCGGCCGAGCGCACGAGCTGCCCGCCGCGCCCCTTCTGGAGCTCGACGTTGTGAATGAGCGTGCCGAGCGGGATCGCGCGGAGCTGGAGCGAGTTGCCGGGCTTGATGTCGGCGTGCTTGCTCGAGACGACCTTGTCGCCCACCTTGAGCCCGTCGGGCGCGAGGATGTAGCGCTTCTCGCCGTCGGCGTAGTTGAGCAGCGCGATCCGCGACGTGCGGTTGGGATCGTACTCGATGGCGGCGACGTTGGCGGGGACGCCGATCTTGTCGCGCTTGAAGTCGATCACGCGGTAGCGCTGCTTGTGACCGCCGCCGCGGAAGCGCGACGTGATGCGGCCGGTGTTGTTGCGTCCGCCGCTGGAGGTCTTGTGCTCGAGCAGCGACTTTTCGGGCTTCTTCTTCGTCAGATCGCCGGTCGCCAGCGTCGAGTAGTAGCGACGCGACGGCGAGGTCGGCTTGAAGGACTTGATCGCCATGTCAGGACTCCGTGGTGGTCGAGCCGGTCGACTCGTCGAAGAAGTCGATCGCGTCGCCGCTCTTCAGCGTGACGATCGCCTTCTTCCAGTTCTGCATCTTGGCGTGGCCGCGCCCCATGCGGCGCTCCTTGCCGCGCATGAGCATGGTGTGCACGCCGACGACCGTCACCTTGAACATCTTCTGGACGGCGTCACGGATCTGGATCTTGTTCGCCGTGCGGACGACCTCGAAGGCGTACTGGCCCTTCTCGCGAAGGACGCTCGACTTCTCGGTGAGCAGGATCGGGCGGCGAAGGATGGTCTCGGGCTGCATTGTTGGATCTCCTTCCTTCACTTGAGGCAGCGTGCCTCGAGGGCCTTCACCGCGTCCTGCGAGACGACGATCGTGTCGTGGCGCAGCAGATCGTAGACGTTGACGCCCTCGGGCGGGAGGAACAGCGCGTCCTCCATGTTGCGAAGCGAGAGCTTGAGCTTCTCGTTGGTGGCGCCGTCGACGACGAGCGCCTTCTTGGAGGCCTGCAGCGTCTTCAGCATGCCGGCGGCCGCCTTGGTCTTGATGTCCGCGAAGGTCATCGAGTCGACGACGACCAGCCGCCCCTCCTTGACCAGCAGCGACAGCGCGCTCTTGAGCGCTCCGATGCGGACCTTGCGCGGCGGGCGATACGCCCAGTCGCGCGGGCGCGGCGGGTGCGCCTGACCGCCACCGACGTGATGCGGCGCGCGCTTCGAGCCCTGGCGCGCGTTGCCAGTGCCCTTCTGCTTGTACAGCTTCTTCGTCGAGCCCGAGACGGCCGACCGCTCCTTGGCGGCGGCGGTGCCCTGGCGGGCGGAGGCGAGCTGCGCCTTCACCACGTCATAGAAGAGCTGCTCCTTCACCTCGGCTCCGAACACCTCGTCGGAGAGCGCGAGCGAGCCAACCTTCTCGCGCTTCATGTTGAACACGTCGATCTGCGGCATGGCGGTCTCCGTAACGACTTGATCTCGACGTCGACGCCGGCCGAGAGATCGAGCTTCATCAGGGCGTCGAGGGTCTGTTGCGTCGGCTCGAGGATGTCGAGCAGGCGCTTGTGAGTGCGGATCTCGAACTGCTCGCGCGACTTCTTGTCGACGTGCGGGCCGCGGAGAACCGTGTACTTGCGAATCTCGGTCGGCAGCGGGACAGGCCCGGCCACGCGGGCGCCGGTGCGCTTCGCGGTCTCGACGATGTCGGTCGTCGAGCGATCGAGGAGCTGGTGATCGAACGCCTTGAGGCGGATGCGGATCTTGGTGGTGTCGGGCATCTGCTTATGCCCTCTCGACCGTCACTCGACGATCTTGGTGATGACGCCCGCGCCGACGGTCTTGCCGCCCTCGCGGATCGCGAAGCGGCCCTGCTCCTCGATCGCGACGGGGGTGATCAGCTCGACCGAGATCGACACCGTGTCGCCCGGCATGACCATCTTCGTGCCCTCGGGCAGGTTACACATCCCCGTCACGTCGGTCGTGCGGATGTAGAACTGCGGCCGGTAGTTGGTGAAGAACGGCGTGTGGCGCCCGCCCTCCTCCTTCTTGAGGACGTAGACCTCGGCCGTGAACTTCTTGTGCGGGGTGATCGAGCCGGGC
>CAUJFL010000196.1 GCA_963169165.1 Myxococcota bacterium
ACGCCAGCAGCGCGAGCTGGGCCGGACCGAGGCGAGCGCCGCGCGAGAGGGCGAGCGCGCCGGGCTCGAGGTCCTCGCCGCGCCGCCGCACGTTGGCGAACGCGCCGGGGCGAGCGCGAAAGGTCGCGTGCTCGCCGTCACGCGAGACATCTTCTTGCATCACCACCGCGTCCGCGCCGTCGGGGAGCACGGCGCCAGTGAAGACGCGCATCGCGGCCCCCAGGGCGAGCGGCTCGGGCGCGGCGCCCGTGCGCGACTCGCCGATGACTGGCAGGCGGGTCTGCCCCGACTCGGCGAGCTCCGCGCGCCGCACGGCGTAGCCATCCATCGCCGAGTAGTCCCAGGGCGGGATGGCCTCCGTCGCGAACACATCCTCGGCGAGGACGCGCCCGTCGGCGACGAACAGCGGGACGCGCTCGGTCGCGGGATGACAGCGGACGGCGGAGATCCGCGCGCGGGCCTCTTCGAAGGTGAGCATGGTCAGAAGAGCGCAGGAGGAAACAGGGTGGCGCCGAGCTTCGGCCTGGTCTGCGCGTCGCCGAGGAGCTTCCAGCCGCCGCCGGTGTCGACCTGCACGTCGACGTCCTCGATGGCCTTCGCGCACCGCGCGACGATCACCTCGATGGCGACGTCACCGGCCGCGAGCGTGCGCGTCGGCTCGTCGGGCGTCTTGTCGGGCCACGGGAAGCCGTGCACCTCGAGGAAGAGATCGCTCGTGCTGGCGCTGCCGACCTTGTCGCCAACGAACGCCCAGACGCCGTCCTCGACGCCGTCGTCGAGCTCACGGATCTTGAGCGCGCCGCCCGGGTGCTTGATCGTCCCTTGATACCATACAAAGAAATTGAACTGGTCCGAGAGGCTGGTGCCGCCATGCAGCTGAAAGCCGTCGACGTTGGTGACGGAGAACGTGTTGCTCCCCTTGGGCTCGCTCCACGTGCGGAGCTTGGCGCCGGCGACGGTGTCGGTGCCGAGCTTGTCCATGCTCGTCTTGCTCCGCGCGAAGTCGAAGATGAGCGGATAGTCGAACCCGCCGACGCCCGAGGTGCAGAACGCGTCGGACACCTTGCCGGAGCTGAAGACGTTGACCGTGGCCGTGAGGCCCTCGATCGGCGGCGCGTAGGCCCCCTCGGTGTAGGTCTCCTTCTGGCCGCCCTCGGCCTGCAGCTCGAGCGTGCGGGGCGAGCCGGGCACGACCTTGACGGTGAACTCTTGCTTCTTGCCGTTGTTGGGAGACACTGGCCAGCCCGCCGGAGAGATCACCGTGGTCGTCAGCGTCAGCCCGTCGGCCGCGACCGAGAACACGCGCAGCTCGCGCGCCCTCGACGGCCCCCAGGGGTTCATGATCTCGGCCCACTGGAGCGACGCCGCGTCGAACTCGAGCTGGAACGCCCGCGTCACGGTGCCCGCGCCCTTCTGGCGGGGGGCGCTGCCGTGCCAGGTCGACTGACCGAGCTCTTTCAGCAGCTGCGCGGCCTTCGAGCCCATGGCCCCGCCCTGCCCCGCTTGTCCGCCGCCCGCGCCGCCCCCGCTGCTCCCGCCGACTCCCCCGTTGCCGCTGGTGCCTGCGCTGCCGCTGCTGCCTGCGTCGCCGCTCTTGCCTGCGCTGCCGCTGCTGCCTGCGCTGCCGCTCTTGCCCGCGTTGCCGCTGTTGCCCGCGTTGCCACTGTTGCCCATGCCCCCGCCGCCGTTGCCACCAGCGACGCCCCCGCTCCCCGACGATCCGCCTCCCGCGCCGCCGCTGCCGCCTCCGGCCGCGCCGGCTGGCACGACCTCGTCGGGCGCGTCGTCACCGCCCCCACAGCCCACTGACAGCGACGCACCTGCCGCGCACGAGGCGACGAGCGCGCGACGCCGCCACCGCGCCCACGCGATCGCCAGCAGCAAGAGGCTCACGCCTGCGGGCGAGGTCGCGCCTCGGTCGCCCCGTCCCGGCGTGGCGCAGCCGCAGCCCCCTCCGGCGTCGGAGGTGTCGGGCGAGGCCGCGGGCGGGCTCCCGCCTGAACCCCCCAGGGCAGTCATTCCCGCCGCCCCGGCCGCGCCCGCGCCCGACTTGCCAGCCGCACCGGCCACGGGCGGCGCGCCGGCGGTACCGGCTTGACCTTGCCCGCCCGCGCCAGCAGGCGCCCCGCCTCCCGCACCCGCCGCGCCGCCCGTCCCCGGAGGTGGCGGCGTCGGCAAGCCCGGGACTGTCAGATCGAGGCACGGCGGCGGCTTCGCGGCGAGGCTGGGCGGGAACGCCCGGGAGACGGAGCCCACGTGCTTGGGATCTGCCAACAGCTCATCCAACTCGACGAGGTCACAGCTGGCCTGGGTGGGCGCCTTCGCGAAAGCGGCGAGCGAGCCGTCGTGACACTCGATCGGGCTGTCATCGGTGACCTGCGCCACATAGGTCTTGCCGCCCTCGAAGACCGACAGCGAGCCGCGGACGTCGACCCCGAGCGGAAAGATGGCGGGGCGCAGGTAGTAGCACAGCCCCGCCTGCATCCACCTCGGCGTGTGCGACGCGTCGAAGCTCGCGGGGCCGATGCCGACCGGATCGTCGCCCACTGGCAAGACGAGTTTGTGCTCGGCGAGGGCCGCCGCCGCGACGTTGAATGAGTGCAGGTAGAGCCCGCTCGTGTGGAGGTGGTCGATCGGGGTCCCCTTCAACCCCGGCCCCGCGGCCTTCTGCAGGCGCGACGCGTACTCGGCCTCGATCGCGGTCTTCTGCGCGTCGTACTGGTCGACGAGGGTCATGAGGTACGACTTGGCCTGGTCGACGACGTACTGCTTGATGCCGTCCTTGATGGGGTCGACGATCGGCGCGAAGGCCATCTTCACGACGTCGGCCACCTTGATGTTGAGCCCGAGCGAGTTGAGCGTGTTCTGGGTCGTGATGAGCCAGTCGGGCGCGACCGCCTGCACCACGCTCTCGTAGTCGAGCGTGGTGACCTTCGACGCCCAGTCGGTCATCGGCGTGAACGCCTGCTCGATGTCCGTCTTGGTGACGCCGAGCCCCTTGCTCTGCGGCGTGAGCGGCGCGTTGAGCTTGTTTGACAGCAGCTCGATCGTGCTCAGCTCGGCGGGCAGCAAGCCGCGCAGATCGCCCCCGAGCTTGTCGCTCACCTTGTCGAGCACCGGCGGCAGCGGCTGGTTGGCGGCGTCCTTGCGCGGCGCGAGCAGCCCCGCGTAGACGAAGTACTTGGCATAGAGCGACGCGCAGCTCGCGGAGCAGGCGGTGGTGTCGTCCTTGGTGCCGAGCTTGCCGTCGGGGCCCGCCTTGACTTGCAGCTGGGCGCCCTCGGGGGTCGACGGGCTCTGCATCGCCTTCACGTCGGCGGCGAGCTTGCTGCGGAGCGCCTCGCGCTCGGCGTCCACGCGCGAGACGTACAGCGGCGCGAGGGCGAGGTGATCGGCCGGCGCGAGCCCCGAGTTCTTCAGCACCGTGACGAACGAGGCGCCCGGGTTCGCGGCGACCGCCGCGTCGTATTTCAGCTTGCTGTGGTGGGCCATCACCTTCCACAGCGCGCTCTCTTCGTCCATGTAGGTGCGCAGCACGAAGCCCTTGGGGATCGCGTGCAGCAGCTGCCCCGGCGAGAAGTCTGCAGGCCTGGCCGTGTAGGCCGCCTGCTGGATCAGCTCCTCGGCGAGGATGTGGCGGATGACGTTGGTGTAGCTGTCCTGCCGCGCGGAGGTGATGGGCGTGAGCGTGAAGGTCTCGCCCGCCATGTAGTTGACGTAGTGGTGGGCGACGGCGTCGGTGGCCCCGTGGAGGAAGCAGCCCATCGCGTAGGCGCGCTCCTCGGGGATCAGCGCCGCGTCGTACAGCAGCTGACACTGCTCGTAGGGGCGGACGCCGACCGCGTGGGACGGATCGGTCATGCCGGGGAACACCATGTTGTCAGGGCCGATCGCCCCGGCGCGGAAGGCGGCCGGCTGGTTGAGGACGGCGTCGACGTCCTCGGGTCGCCAGGTGACGACGTGCCCGCTCACCTGGAGCTGGACCGCGCCGCCCCCGTCGATGAGCGCCTCGCGGACGTCGTTGGCGAGCGCGATGTGTACCCTCGTGGAGAACGCGCCGGCGTCTCGCGACAGCGACAGCCCCGCGGCGCACACGGTGAAAAGCATGGCGAGTCGTCTCACTGGAAGTGCCCTCTTTGTTGATTAAGTCATGTATCATGGACAGAGCGCGGGGAGCGCCGTCACCTCGGGCAGGAGCGTCGAGTAGGTCTCTATCCTGCGCGCGCCGCTGACCGTGTCGTCGAACTGGAACATGATGCGCTGGTTCTTCGGCAGCAGCTTGGCGGCCTCGTAGGCGGCGGCGTCGGTCGCCGTGTTGCCGAATGACCAGGCGGGCACGAGGCCGTGGGCGGCGATCCACGCGAGCTCGTCGGTCTTGAACGTCGAGGCGGCGCCGCCGAGCGCGCCGGTGAGCCCCTGGGTCGTGTGGACGATCCCGGCCGGGAAACCCTGCGTCGTGACGAACTCGCGCGTGCGGCCGATGAGGTACTCGGGGCGCGCGGTCAGGTACATCGGGCGGTAGCCCTTCTTGGCGAGGATCGTCAGCACCTTGGCGGCGTCGGGGTGCGCGGGAGAGACGGCGCCTGTCAGCAGTGACTTGTACTCCTCGGTCTCGGTGATCGTCAGCGTCCCGTCGACGTCGGTGACGAACATCGGCTGCCCCTTGGGCACGACCTCGAGGAACACGTCGGTCGACGAGAGATCTCCCTTGACGACCAGGTGGACGCGGTGGCGCCCGAGGCCGAGCGCCTTGTCGGCGGGAATCTGGAAGTAGACGTGGCCGCCCGAGTCCTCGACGTGCTCGACCGTGGGGTGTGCGTTCTCCTTGGTGGTCTTCGCCGTGCCGAGCTTCTCCCAGGCGCCCTGGCAGCCACGCAGCAGATACAGATCGACGTCCTCGCCCTTGAGGTCCTTGTCGACCGGGGCGCCGTAGGCGAACTTGGCGATGACCCACTGCGGGTCTCCGGGGTTCAGGAACAGATCGCGCCCGCGGTGCGCGGCGCCGAACACGGCGATGCCGTTGGAGAGGAAGTCGTTCCAGCTCGACTTGGGGCCGGGATCGGGCGGCGAGGCATCACAAACCGGCGGGAGCGGACACACCTTGCTCGGATCGCCCCCCGCCCCCGACGCGCCGCCGCTGCTCGCGCCCGACGCGCCTCCGCCGCTCGCGCCCGACGCGCCGCCGCTGCTCGCGCCCGACGCGCCCGCGCTGGTCGCGCCCGACGCGCCCGCGCTGGTCGCGCCGGAAGCGCCGCCGGTCGTCGGACCTCCTGCCGCGCCACCGTTGGTCGCGCCGGAGGCGCCGCTCGCGCCCGCCGCGCCGGTCTCGCCGTCGTCGCCGGGGGGCGCGTCGACCGCCGTGGAGGAGGCGCCGCACGCGACGAGCAGCGAGAGCGAGGCGACGAGCGACGCGAGGCGAGGGAGCATCGAGCGAGTGTGGAGGAGATCGCGCGCGGCGGACAGCGCGACTTGCTCAGAGGCTGGCGCCGTCGACCTGCTTGACGGTGAGCTTGGACGTGTCGACCCCGTCGAGGCAGCGCGCGTTGATCGCGACGGTCGCCTTGCCGTCGGGGCCGTCGCCGCGACCGAACGACTGCACGCCGCACACGCGGCAGAACAGGTGCTGCACTCGCTTCTTGTTGAACTGGTACTCGATCAGCGCCTCGGCGCCGCGCTCCAGCGTGAAGTCGGCGGCGGGCGCGAACGCGAGCAGCCAGCCTCGTCGCCGACAGAGCGAGCAGTTGCACTCGATCACCGTCGAGAGCGCGAGCTTCACCGAGTAGCGGACGGCGCCGCAGTGGCACCCTCCCGAGTAGGTCGTCTGGTCGGTCATGCACGCATCGTCGTCGAGGCGACGGGGCGGATCGAGCGCTTTGTTTCGCGCGCCGCGTGTGTAGCCTCCGCGCATGGAGCGCACCCTCTACGGCGAAGAGCACCGGCTGTTCCGCGACAGCCTGAAGAAGTTCATCGAGCGGGAGATCACCCCGCACCAGGAGGCGTGGCGCGACGCGGGCATGGTCGACCGCGAGGCGTGGCGAAGGGCCGGTCAGGCGGGCTTCTTGTGTCCGTGGCTCGGCGAGGAGTACGGCGGCGCCGGCGGCGACTTTCTGCACTCGGCGATCGTGTCAGAGGAGCTCGCGCGCGCGTACGAGAGCGGCTTCGCGATGCCTCTGCACTCGGACATCGTCGTGCCGTACCTCGCCGCGTTCGGCGACGACGCGCAGCGGCGGCGGTGGCTGCCCGGCTGCGTCTCGGGCGAGCTGGTCACCGCGATCGCGATGACCGAGCCGGGCACCGGCAGCGATCTCGCCGCGATCACCACGTCCGCGAAGAAGGACGGCGACGCGTACGTGCTCGACGGCGCCAAGACGTTCATCTCGAACGGGCAGCTCTGCGATCTCGTGATCGTCGCCGCGAGGACCGATCCCGACCCCGCGCGCGCCCACCAGGGCATCAGCCTGTTCGTCGTCGAGGCCGGGACGCCCGGCTTCGTCAAGGGCAAGCGCCTGAAGAAGATGGGCATGGCGTCGCAGGACACCTCCGAGATGTTCTTCGAGGGCTGCCGCGTCCCGGCCGCGAACCGCCTCGGCGAGGAGGGGCAAGGCTTCATGTTCCTGATGCAGAAGCTCCAGCAGGAGCGCCTGATGGTGGCGATCGCGGCGCAGGCCGCGGCCGAGCAGGTGCTCTCCGACACGATCGCGTACACGCAGGAGCGCAAGGCCTTCGGCAAGCCGATCGCGAAGTTTCAGAACACGCAGTTCAAGCTCGTCGAGTGCGCGACCGAGATCGAGGTCGGGCGCGCGTTCATCGATCGACTGATCGTCGACCACGCCCGCGGCGCCTACCTGGTGAAGGAGTGCTCGATGGCGAAGCTGTGGCAGACCGAGATGGCGTCGCGCGTGGTCGACACCTGCCTGCAGTTCTTCGGCGGCTACGGCTACATGCTCGAGTACCCGGTGACGCGCGCCTACATGGACGCGCGCGTGCAGAAGATCTTCGCCGGCACCAACGAGATCATGAAGATCATCATCGCGAAGCAGATGGGCCTCTGAGCCGAGGCGACAGCGGGTGACCGGGCGGCGCGGCCCGCGAGCGCGCGTCCGCGGACGTCAGCGGACAGACGAGCCGGACGGCTCGCTCATGTGTCCCTGCGCTCCGTGACCCGGAAAGCTTCTTGGGTCGCGCTCCGTGAGCCGGTGGCACGTCGGGTGCCCCGAGCTGTCGCCATGCACCGAATGGTATCTCCCACGCTCACCACCATGGTCGCGCTCGCGCTCGGGGCGGCTTGCTCGCGCGAGAGCGCCCCCGCACCGGTGTCGACCGCGCCCCCGGTCGGCTCCGTGGCCGCGACGGTCAGCCCCCCGGTCCCCACGGCCTCGACGCCGGCGGCTCCCTCCGCTGCGCCCGCGCCGCGGCGCGCGGTCGTCGAAGGACCGAAGAAGGACGGGCGTCGCCAGCGCGGCATCGTCCGCGCGGAGCCCTCGTTCACCGCCCCCGAGGTGACCCGGCTCGAGACGGGCACGGCGGTCTTCATCCTCAGCGCCGAGCATGGGGGTTGGTATCGCGTGGGCTGGCCGTATCCCGACGGCAAAGAGCGCGGGTTCCTCCACGGCGACGTGCTCAGCGGTCTGACCCCGCACTGACGGTGCCCTAGGCGCGCTCACGTCGCGAGCCCGCGCGAGGCGGGCCCAGGGGATCCGACCGTCTGACCTCGCGCGCTTGCGTCGGACGGGGTCCAAGGGCAAGAGCCGCGATCTCTCGAAGATGACCACCGTCCACGTCGGTCTCCCCTCGCTCCGCGGCGGCCTCGCGCGCTACGCGGAGCGGTTCGATCTGCTCGAGGTCCGCCCCGTCGACTCCCCGATGCCGAAGCCCGCGAAGGCGCGCGCGTGGCGCAGGGAGGTGCCGCCGGCGTTCGTGTTCAGCGTGGTCTTGCCGTCGATCGTCTCGTCGCTGAAGCAGTCGCCGGAGAGCGACGCGGCGCTCGCGGTGGCGCTCGAGCACGCCGACGCGCTCGAGGCGCGGTGCCTCGTCTTGATCACCCAGCCAGAGGTCACGCCGACGTCGCTCAACAAGCGCCGCCTCGCCGCGCTCGTCGAGCGACTGCCGCGCGACGTCGTGACGGTCGCGTGGGAGCCGCGCGGCGTCTGGACCGCGGCCGAGACCTCGACGCTCGCGCGGGAGCTCGACCTCACCATGGTCACCGACGCCACGCGCGACACGTCGCCCAAGGGGCCGGTGCTGTACACGCGCCTCCGCGGGATCGGCGCGGGAGCCCGCTCATCGGCGAGCGGGCTGGATCGGGCGCGCGGCGCGTTCGTGGGGCGCCGAGACGTGTTCGCGATCGTCGAGTGCGACGGCGCGGCGCGCGTCGCGACGGCGCTGCGGGCCCCGCTCGACGGCGTGGCGCGCGTCTCGGCGGGCTCGATGGTCCGCCCGGCCGCGCGGTTCTCGGCCGAAGACGAGGAGCAGTGAGCAAGCAGCGCACGGCCGCCGCGTCGACCTCCGACGTCGCGGCGCGCGCGGCCGAAGAGGCCCTCTCCTCGGGCTCGTCGGCCGTCGAGGCGGCGATGTGCGGGTGGCTCGCGCTCGGCGGCGCGACGTCGTGGGCGCTGCTCGCGCCAATGACGCTGGCGATCGGCGGCGCCGGCGCGGGGGGCGCGTTCGTCGATGGTCGCGCGCGGCAGCCCGGCGACGGCCTCACCCGTCCGCTGCGCTACGCGACCGACGCCGACGCCCCGGCGATCGCGCGGGTGTCGGTGCCCGCGACCGGCGCGGTGATCGCCGCGGCCGCCGCGCTGTTCGGCGCCCGCGCCGCCCAGGTCGCCGCCGCGGGAGTCAAGGCCGCCAAGAGGGCCGGCGCGCCAGCTCGCGCGAGGCTGCTGGGGCGGCTCGGCGCGGCGCCTCAGCGCGCGCTCACCGAGTCAGAGCTCTCGTCCGAGCTCCTCGCCGCCGCGCCGCGCATCGACGGCGCGCTGATCGGCGCGGCCGATCTGGTCGACGTCACCGTCGACGTCCAGCATCGCCCGGCCCGCGTGACGCTGGGCGGGCGCGCGGTCGCCACCCCGGCCTGGACCGATCCGCTCGCGCCGCGCGGACGCACCGACGCCGTCGTCGCGATCGACGCGCAGGGCAGCGTGGCCGCGATCGTGATCGACGCCATCTCGGACACCCTCTCCCTCTTCGACGGAGAGCTCGAGCTGCCGCTCGCCGCGGCGACGCTCCGCAAGGGGATCGCCCGCGTCCCGACCAGGGCGCCGCTCCCATCTCCCGCCGCGATCGCGCTGGTCGGTGGTGACGGCGGTGAGACCCACGCGCTCGTCTCGCTCGACGGCCCG
>CAUJFL010000197.1 GCA_963169165.1 Myxococcota bacterium
TCGTGGATCGTCCGGGGCGTGGCGCCCTGGGGGGTGTCCACCGTCGTGGTACGCGCGATGGTCGCCGACACGCGCGCCGCGCTGGGGCTCTCCGACGAGCTCGTGTTCGTCGTGTACCCGAAGAAGACGATCGTGTTTCTCGGCGGGAAGACGGGCTGCCGCTCGCTCTCGGACTTTCATGGCGCGAGCTTCGGCGCGCCCTACGTCGTGCTGCCGACGTGCGCGGGCTCGGGTGCGCTCACCCCCGACGACGAGATGAGCGTGCGCGCGAGCCGCGCCCTCGCCAACGCGCTGACGAACCCCGATCCGCTCGACCGCCCCGCCTACGATCTCGACTCGACCACGAGCCCGTGGATCGCTCTCGGGCGCGGCGTCGGCGATCTCTGCCCGTACCAGGTGCACACGGAGGGCGGGCGGAGCTTCGCGCGAGTCTGGTCCAACGGGGCGGCGCGAGGCGACCGCGAGCCGTGCCTGCCGGCGCCGTCGGACGCCGAGCTGTTCGGCGTCACGATCGAGCCCGATAGGCTACGCGCGCCGCTCCTCGGCGTGGCGACGACCTGGGAGCTCAGAGCGTTCGACCTCGGCTCGGGCGGCCCGCTCGAGCTGTCGGTGTTGCCGGGCGCAGGCACGCTGAACGCGCACGCGAAGGTCGAGCCTCCTCGCTTGTCGGCGGGTGAGGTGGCCACGCTGTCGACGGTCATCGCGCCCGGCGCCCCGGAGGACACCTTCGTCTCGTTCGTGGTCGCGGCGCGGCGCGCCGGCGTGACGCGCTACCGGCCGGTGGCGCTGTACCTGCCCTGAGCCCCTCACTGTACGGGCACGATGCTCATCCAGTTGAGCATCGTGTATTCGTCCTTCTGTCCGGCCTCCATCGTGACGTTGCCGTCCGTCACGTCGACGACGATCGAGGCCACTCTGTAGGGCGCCTCGGGGGTCGTCGCGACGTCGTCGAAGAGCGGCTCGCCCTCGATGAACACGCGCTGCTTCGCGTAGGTCTTGCCGTGCCAACCGATCGACACGGTGACCTCGTAGCGGCCGTTCTCGATATCCCAAGTGAAGGTGTCGGTGCGGCCATAGTCGTCGTAGGCGACGCTGCGCTGCAGCTCGTCGACCGGCGCGTCGGAGAGGTAGCGGTACAGCATGATCGACGGCTTGCCGATGTTCTCGCCGGCCCAGCCGGAGCCGCGCGCGGCGTCGTAGGCGCTCCAGCCAACCTTCTGCCAGGTCTTCCCGTCGACCACGAGCGGGTCCGCCCTGGGCTCGCCGTCGGGATCCTGAAAGTTGAGGTACACGGGCTCGCGCGGGTGCGCGCCCTGCGGCCTGGAGCTGAGGACGGGGAAGCCGTCGGCCTTTCCCTCGAGGTATGCGCCCAGCTGGTCGCGCAGGTGCTGCAGGGCGCCCGCGTCGCGCGTGTACGACGTCGTGGACGCGACCGCCGAGCCCACCGTGGTGTCGACGCCGGCTGGGTCGGCGGGCGTACGGGGGCGCTTGCCCTTCTCCGCCAGCAGGAAGTACTCGAAGTCCTCCTCACCCTCGCGCAGCAGCTCCCAGCGGATGCTCGAGACGAGCTCGCCGCTCTTGGTCGGCGGATACAAGAGAAAGCCGTCGCCGTTCTGCTTCGTGCCCTGCGGCCTCGGATTGGCGATGGGATCGGAGCCCCAGCCCGTGACCGAGTAGTAGGCGAAGCCCGCGATGCGGTACTTCCACGCGGCCCAGTGGGCGATCCGCGACTCGAGCCCGGGGTGATCGATGGTGATCGGATTGAACCGCGGCGGCGCGTCTCCGTACAAGAAGTACCACCACACTTGCTCGCCCTTCGCCTGGCGGGTGGCCGCGTAGGCGGGCTCGAAGTGAGAGAGGTTCGCCCACCACAAATCATAGCTCGCTCCCCCCGCGAGCGGGTTCTCAGCGATCTCGGGCTTCGGCTCCTCGCTGATGGCGATGCGGAGGTGCGGCGCGGCGTCGCGGGTCAGCGCGGCGAGGCGCGCGGCGGTGTCGTGGTCGGCCTGGTCCTGGGGCTCGTTCTGCACATAGTAGTAGGCCTTGTCTTGCCAGCCGTGCGCGGTGACGTAGCCGTCGATCGCGCCCAGCAGCCTGGACCACGCGGCGTTGTAGGCGGCCGTGCCCTCAGGACCCGGACCGCGCGCGACGCCGCAGAACTCGGCGGGCCGCGGCGTCGAGTTGTCGACGAATTGCATCACCTGAAACGACGGAAACCCCACGCCGTCCCAGCCCTTCCCGTCGATGTACATCGGCCCCAGGGTCGAGAAATCGTAGGCGCCCGCGCCGTCGACGAACGCGCCCTTCGCGCAGTCATAGTCGATGCCTCCGTCGTAGTTGAGCCCGGCGGGCCACGCCACGCTCGACGGCACCTGCCTGTGCTCGCGGAAGAAGTCCTTCAGGCTCCGCGCCGCGTCGAGGCTCGCGCCGCCGCCGAGCGCTTGAAAGCTGGTGTTCCAGTTGCCATCGAAGCCGAGCTTCGCGGGGAGGGCGAAATCGAAGACGTGCAACGCGACCGGGACCACCTGCGTCGCGCCGCCGATCTTCACTGTCACTTGACTGGTGTAGTCGCCCGCCGCGGCGTCTGGCGGCACGCGGAGCGTGAGCCACATCGGCTGGTTCTTGCCGGGGGCGAGCGGCTGGGGCGCCCCGTCCGCCACCGGCACCAGCGGGTCGGGGACCTCTCCGCTCTGGATCGACGACGCGTCGGAACGCTGGCTGATCTTCACGTAGTCAACGCGGTGCCAAGTCAGCTGGTCGAGCGTGCCCGGCCCGGAGAACGGCGCGATCGAGACGGAGCCCTCGGTCGCTTGCTCGGAGCGAAGCACGAGCTGCAGCGGCTCGTGCTCGTTTTTGGCGGCGTAGAGCTGCAGCTTCTCGCCGGTCCTCGCGGGCGGCGCGGCCTCGCGGAGCACCTTGTCCATCGGCGTGGTCGTCCAGATCGACGCGCCGGCGGGCGACGGCAGCGAGAACGTGAAGTCACCCGTCGGCGTACACGTCGTGCAGACGGGCCCGGCCCCGCCCCCGCCCGCGTTGGCGCCTCCACGACCCGCGCTCGCGGAGGGATCGGCGCCGCCGTCGTCGCTCGAGGAGCCGCACGCGGCGACCGCGGTGAGCGCCCAAGCGGCGCAGATAGTCCTGGTCGGTCGCGGCATGCGCCGGAGGATACGCCGGGTGACGATGAGGCGGCCAGCCCGGGTGATCGCCGTGCGGGGCGCGTTCGTCGACCGCATCGAACCCCCGGTGCGATAGGCTCACCTCATGAGGACGCGCGCAGCAGTCGCCTACGAGGCGGGCAAACCGCTGGTGATCGAGGACGTCGAGCTCGAGGGCCCGAGAGCGGGCGAGGTGCTGGTCGAGCTGAAGGCCACCGGGGTCTGCCACACCGACGAATTCACCCGCTCGGGCGCGGACCCGGAGGGGCTGTTCCCTGTCATCTTCGGGCACGAGGGCGCCGGCGTGGTCGTCGAGGTGGGCGCGGGCGTCACGTCGGTCGCGCCCGGCGACCACGTGATCCCGCTCTACACGCCCGAGTGCCGGGGTTGCAAGTCATGCCTCAGCCGCAAGACCAACCTCTGCACCGCGATCCGCGCGACGCAGGGCAAGGGCCTGATGCCCGACGGGACCAGCCGATTTCGCGTCGGCAAGACCCCCATTCATCACTACATGGGCTGCTCGACCTTCGCCCAGCACACGGTGTTGCCCGAGATCGCGCTCGCCAAGGTCCGGCGCGACGCGCCGTTCGACAAGATCTGCTACATCGGCTGCGGCGTGACGACGGGCGTCGGCGCCGTCATCTACACCGCGAAGGTCGAGCCGGGCGCCAACGTGGTGGTCTTCGGCCTCGGCGGCATCGGGCTCAACGTCGTGCAGGGCGCGCGGCTGGCGGGCGCCGACAAGATCATCGGCGTCGATCTCAACCCCGCGCGCGAGGCCATCGCGCGACGGTTTGGCCTCACGCACTTCGTCGATCCCAGACAAATCGAGGGGGACCTCGTCGCGCACCTGGTCGAGCTGACCGGCGGCGGCGCCGACTACAGCTTCGAGTGCGTGGGCGACACCACGCTGATGCGCCAGGCGCTCGAGTGCTGTCACCGCGGCTGGGGCGTCAGCGTCATCATCGGCGTGGCGGGCGCGGGGCGAGAGATCGCGACCCGCCCGTTTCAGCTGGTGACGGGGCGCGTGTGGAAGGGCACCGCGTTCGGCGGCGCGCGCGGGCGGTCCGACGTGCCGAAGATCGTCGACTGGTACATGGAGAAGAAGCTCGAGATCGATCCGCTGATCACCCACAAGCTGCCGCTGTCGCGCATCAACGAGGCGTTCGACCTGATGCACGCCGGAGAGTCGATCCGAACGGTGGTCGAGTTTTGACGACCCTCAGAGAGCGCGCGCGACACCGGTGCTTCGGCGGCGTGCAGGCATTCTTCGAACATGACAGCGCGGTCGTCGGCGGTCCGATGCGGTTCGGCGCCTACCTGCCGCCCCAGGCCGAGCGCGCGCTCGTACCCGCGGTGTATTTCCTGGCGGGGTTGACCTGCACCGAGGAGACGTTCGCGCACAAAGCCGGCGCGCAGCGCGCGGCGGCTACGCTGGGGCTCGCGCTCATCACTTGTGACACGAGCCCTCGCCACGCGAGGGTCGCGGGCGACGACGCGTCCTGGGATTTCGGTCAGGGCGCCGGCTTTTATGTCGACGCGACCCGGGCGCCGTGGTCCGAGAGCTACAAGATGTATACTTACGTGACGCGCGAGCTCGTCGAGGTGGTCGAGGCCGCGCTCCCCGTCGAGCCGTCGCGGCGCGGGATCATGGGCCACTCGATGGGTGGACATGGCGCGCTGGTGGCGGCGCTCTCTGCCCCTGGGGCCTACGCGAGCGCCTCGGCGTTCGCGCCCATCGTGGCCCCGTCGTCGGTGCCCTGGGGACAGAAGGCGTTCGCTGGCTACCTGGGAGACGATCCCTCCGCGTGGGACGCGTACGACGCGACCGCGTTGATCGCGCGGGGGGCTCGCTTCTCTGGCCAGCTGCTGGTCGACCAGGGCACCGCCGACAAGTTTCTCGACCGGGAGTTGCAGCCCGAGCGCCTGAAGGCGGCCTGTGATCGGGCGGGTCAGCAGCTGTCGATGCGGATGCGTGAGGGGTACGATCACAGCTATCATTTCATCGCCAGCTTCGTCGACGAGCACCTCCGTCACCACGCAGCCGCGCTGCTGGAGTGAT
>CAUJFL010000198.1 GCA_963169165.1 Myxococcota bacterium
GCCGCGCGTGCCGGGCGGCGCGTTGCTCCTACTCCGCGCCGCGCGCCGACGCATTCGCTTGCAAAGCCTGGCGGGTGAGCAGACTCTCCTAACATGACGGGATCTGCCTCTCGCACGCGCTCGAAGGACGCGTCCACGCGGTGGGCCGCGCTCATCGTCGAGGACGACTCGGCCGTGCGCGCCGCGATCGCGACGTATCTGTGCCACCACGGCTTCGACGCGCTCGAGGCCGGGACGGCGGACGCCGCGCGCGCCGCGATGGCGACGAGACGCTTCGACGTCGTCCTCATCGACCACTGTCTGCCGGACGGCGACTCGCTGTCGCTGCTCCCGGCGGCGCGAGAGGACGCGGCCGACGCGGCGCTGCTGATCCTCACCGGGCATGGCACCGTCGATCTCGCGGTGCGCGCCGTGAAGCTCGGCGCGACGGACGTGCTGACCAAGCCCGTGTCGATGGCGCTCCTGCTCGAGCGCATCCGCGAGGCGCTCGACGCGAGGCGCGCGCCCCAGCGCTCCGACACCCGAAGGGTCTCACGCGCCAGCGGCTCGCTGCGTCGCCTCGCGTCGGGCGAGCCCGAGCTCGCCGAGGTGCTCGTCGGCGAGAGCCCGGCGATGCGCGCGCTCCACGCGGAGATCCGCGCCGTCCGCGACGCCGATTGTCCGGTGCTGATCCTCGGCGAGACCGGCAGCGGCAAGGGCGTCGTCGCGCGCGCGCTCCATCAGGCGAGCAGACGCCGCGCGCGCCCGTTCGTCGACCTCAACTGCGCGACGCTGAGCCGCGAGTTCGTCGAATCAGAGCTGTTTGGTCACTCTCGCGGCGCCTTCACCGGCGCCCACGCGAACAAGCAGGGGCTCTTCGAGGCGGCGCACGGCGGGACGCTGTTCCTCGACGAAATCGGGGACATCGATCCCTCGGTCCAGCCCAAGCTCCTCACCGCGATCGAGGAGCAGCGCTTCCGGCGCATGGGCGAGGTGCAAGATCGCAGCGTCGACGTCAGGTTGCTGGCGGCGACCCACCACGATCTGCTCGGCGGGCCGTTCCGCGGAGATCTCTACTATCGCATCAGCACCCTCTCCATCGACGTGCCGCCGCTCCGCGCGCGAGGCAACGACGTCGTGCTGCTGGCGCGCAGGTTCGTCGAGGCGACGGCCGAGCGGTCAGCGCGCCCGCGGCTCCGCCTCGACGCGGGCGCCGAACGCGCGCTCTCCGCCCACCGCTGGCCTGGTAACGTCCGCGAGCTGCGAAACGTGATCGAGCGCGCGTCGCTGCTCGCGCAGGGAGAGGTGATCACCGACGCCGAGCTGCGCTTCGATCGTCCGCCGTCCCGCCCGTCCGCGCCCCCGCCCGCGACGCTCGAGGACCTGGAGCGTCGCCACGTCGAGCGCGCGCTCCGCGACGAGGGGTGGGACGTGGCGCGCGCGGCCCGCAGGCTCGGCATCGCGCGCAGCACGCTCTACCTGAAGATCAAGGCGTACGAGCTCCGACCAGGCCGCGACGGCGAGCCTCGCTGAGCGCCGCTCGATCGCCCCGACCCGTCGACGAGGGATGCTCTACGCTCTCGCGCGAGATGCTCCCCGAGACCCTTCACGAAGCGCTCTGGACGCTGGCCCGCGCGGTGGAGGGGCGCCCGGATCTCGAGGACGCCGTGCGACGCCGATTCCGCGCCGACGCCGCCGCGGGCGGCCCGCTCCCGCCCGATCTCCGCGCCGCCGCCGACTCGCTCGCGCGCGACCTCCCCGCGCTGACGCGAGACGACGCGGCGCAAGCAGAGCTGGCGGAGCTGCTGGAGACTCCGCCGGGCGACCTCCTGTTCGCGTGGTGTGAAGAGAGCGCGTGGCGGCGTGACGCGAGCCTCGCGGCGCTGCTGGCGAGGGCAGCGCCCGGCCGAGGTGCGGACGCCGTCGCGCGCGCGGCGCGGGCGCGGGTCGTCGAGGGGCCGCTCCACGACGCGCTCGCGTGCGCGCCGCTGCTCGGCGGCGGCGAGGTGCTCTGCTCGCTCGAGCTCGTCCAGGCCCGCGCGCGCCTCGAGATCTTGCTGTGGGAGGCGGGGGCGAGCGCGATCGAGGTGCCCGCGCTCGGGCCGTGGATCTGGGGTTCGCAGGCGACGCTCGACGAGCTGGTGCTGCGTCCCGCGGGCGGCTCTCTGCGCGAGCGGGTGCTCGCGGCGCGCGCGCTCGAGGTCGCGGCGGGCGGCATGCCCGCAGACACGTCGGCCGAGCTGGTCGGTCAGACGCTGCAGGTGCTGCAGCCGCTCTTGTTCCATCCAGAGCCCCTGGTGTGGGTCCACGCCGCGCGCGCGCTCGGCAGGCTGACGGGGCCGGGCGGGCAGCTCCAGGGCTCGCTGCTCGACTGGGTGATGGGCGACGCCGAGGTCCTGCGGCAGCGGGCGATGACGGCGTTCGCGTCGCTGCCCGCGTCCCGGCTGCAGCTCGTGTCGGGACAGCTCAACGCGGTGCTGCAGTCGCGCGACGAGGAGGCGTGGGTGCTCGCCGCGGTCGGGGCCGCGACGCCGTATCTGTTCTTCGAGCGGCGCGAGCTGTGGGACCGGCTCGCGAAGCGCGTGCTCGCGGGCGACGGCGGAGCCATCACGGCGAGGGCGCTCGCGCGTGGGCTCGCGGCGCTGCGGCGCCGAGGGCTGCGCGGGGCAGAGATCGAGGGGCCCCTGCGCGCGCTGCGCGAGCGGGCGAGATCGGCGCGGCCGGCGACGCTCGACGAGACGCGCAGGTGGATAGAAGTGACGGCGGTGACCGACGTGCTCGACGGCGCGGAGCGCGATCCGCTCGATCTCGAGCTCGGGATCGACAACCTCGTGCGCGTCGCCGCCGAGTACGACGACGAGGAGGCCGACGCCCGCGCCGCGCGCTTCGCCGGCGCGCTGTTGCCGACGTTCATCGAGGCGCGCAGGCTCGCGTTCGGCGACGGTCGGCAGCGCGCGAGGGCCGCCGCGATCAACGCGCTCGAGGGCTGCGCGCGCGCCTTCGCGCTCCGCCTGTGGGCGCCGATGCTCGCCACGCGCCCGGCCGGCGAGCCCATCGACGAGCCCGAGCTCGACGAGGCCTGGAGGACCATCGCGCGCGCGCCCGCCGAGATCCTCGATCTGGTGAAGGAGCGGCGGCTGGCCGGCGAAGAGGATCTCGACGCCGCGCTGCCGCTCGAGGTGCTCGCGGTCCGCCTCGGCGGCTACGCGCTGGACGCGTGCGACGGGGAGGGAGCGCACGGACAGAGCCGAGGCGCGACCGCTCACGACACGTGCCTGTGGCTCCGCAAGGTCGCGGGGTTGAGCGACGGCTCCCGCGAGCTTCCGCGGCCGCTCCGCACCGCGCTGAGCACGCTGTTCTGGCGCCTCGTGGACACGACGCGGGGCACCGCGCTCGGCGAGGTCGACGACGTCAAGTGGCTCGGTCCGTTCGCCGCGTGGTGGGCGCTCGTGATCGATCGACCCGCCGTGCTGCTGCAGCTCGCGACGGCGCTGCCGATGATGGACCTGCGCGCGCTCCAGCTCTGCTGCGACCGCGCGCAGGCGCTCCGCGACGTCGTCGCCGCGGGCGAGCTCCACGGCGCCTGGGGCGCCGAGGCGGCCGACGCGATCACCGGGCTGCACGCGGGCGACACCGAGCTCGCGGCGGCGCTGATCGGGCTCGCCGACGCCTTGCTCGATTTCAAGGATGCCAAGGGGCCGCTGCCAGAGCTCGAGCCGCTGTGCCTCGCGCTCGTGCTGGCGG
>CAUJFL010000199.1 GCA_963169165.1 Myxococcota bacterium
GGGCCGCGAGCGCGGGCTCGCGCGTCCTGGCGTCGTCGAAGGTCAGACCGTGGCTCTTGGCGAGCACGGTTTCACGCAGCTGGATCTTGATGAAGCGCAGTCCCATCGGTTCTTCCGGGGGCGGGCCGGGAGCGCGCGGGCGCCGTCAGGCGTCGTCTCCGCGCGCGACCCGGGCCTCGGGGGCCTCTGGTCGCGCCGTTCAGGTGGTAGTTCGTGCCCGAGCGCCCGAGGCGCTCAGGCGGCCCTCCCGCTCGCCGCGGCGTCCGCCGGCGCGCAGGTGATCTCGTTCAGCTCGGAGCACCGCCGGCAGATCGCCGTGACGGGGCCGGTGACCACGTACTGCGCGGTCTTGTACTTGAGGTGCAGCTTCCCCTGGCGCTCGACGCCCAGGAGCGTGCCGCAGGAGCGGCAGCGCCATTCACGTTCGGTTCGATCGGTCATGTGGTCTCCTCGCCGCGGCAGCGCGCCGTCGACGAGGACCAGTCTCCGGATCGGGAGGGACGACGGAGGGCGAAGCGAGGGCGGAGGGAGGGACGGGCCCTTGTGCGGCGATATAAAGCCGTGTATAAATCGAGACAGATGCGCGCCCCCTCAGTGAAAATGCTCCGATCGAAGCTCGGCATGACCCAGCAGGCCTTCGCCTCGCTGCTCGGCTTCAGCTTCGTCTCGGTCAACAAGTGGGAGAACGGGGGATCGACGCCGACGGGCCTGAGCGCCGTCCTGCTCTCCTTGCTCGAGAGCGCTCTGCGCGTGCACGCCGCCTCGCACGTCGTCCAGACGCTGCGCAGCGCTGGAGGAGATCCGCTGACTGTCGTTCGAATCCTCACCGACCTGGAGCGCAAGCATGGACACCCCTAAGCCCGATCTGATCTTCGACCTCGGACACTTCCTCGGCGACGGCGGCCAGGCCGACGTTTTCCTGCTGCGCCTGCGCGCGACGGGCAGCGTCTTCGCTGGCAAGTTCCTGCGCGAGGTGTGGGACCCGTCGGCGCGGGAAGCGTTCAAGAAGGAAGCGGAGCGGCAGGCGCGGGTCGCCAGCGATCACATCGTGCGCATCGTCACGTGGAACTTCGACGTGCCGAAGCCGTTCGTGGTGATGGAGTACATGCCGCGCGGCTCCCTGGCGAAGGAGGTCGAGCGGAGGGGCGGCTTCACACGTCCGCGCCCCGGCTGGGCCAGGAGGCGATCCACGCCGCGCATCGAATCGCTGTCGCGCTCGCCGACCTGCACCAGCAGCGCGTCGTCCACCGTGACGTCAAGCCCGGGAACTTGCTCGTCGATGCCGACGGCCGTCTCCGCCTGAGCGATCTCGGGGTCGCGGCGACGCTGACGTTCAACGACTTCGTCCGAACGCACGGCTTCGTCGGCACCGACGGCTACGCCGCGCCCGAGCAGTACCAGGGGCTGGCCCTCCCGCAGTCCGACGTCTTCGCGCTGGGAAGGATCCTGCGGGAGCTGATCCTGAGCCGGCCGGACGGCGCCATCGCGTCCCTCGGTCAGCGGGCCCTGCTCGTCGCCGATCGCTTCTCGATGAAGGTGCGCGAGCACGCGCACGTGAACCGTCGCGAGGCTCGCGAGCGGCACCAGCGGGTGCAGCACCACGCGCAGCGTGTCGGCGGTCTGCGTGACGCCCGCGAGCGGGCCCGCGTACGCGGCGGCGATCTCCGTAGGCGCGCCGCCCTCGAACGCGAGCACGCCGTCGACCCACACGCGCGCGGTCGCGCGGTCCACGCCGTCCGGCCCGGTGTCGACCAGCTCGAGGGCGAGCGTCGCGTCGATAGGCACGCCGGTCTCGCCCGGGCTCGGGTCGCGGCTCACGAGCACGAGCCTGGGCGTCGTCGCCAGGAGCGCGACCGAGTCGATGTAGAGCGCGGGCAGCTCGAGGGTGCTCATGTCAGGCCACCACCAGCTCGAGCCGCACGCCGATGGTGTGCAGCCCCGAGAGCTTCGAGACGTTGGCGGCGAGGTCCGTCACGAGGCGCTCGCGACCGGGCTTCGCGCGCATGGCCGCGAGCTTGTTGCCATCGACGATGATGCTCGCCTCCCACGCGAGGCCGGCAGGCGTCGACGCGGGCACGCGCAGGCGCAGGAGCGCGCGCACCAGCATCACGCCGGTAAGGTCGGTCTCCTGCGTGACGTCGGCGTGATCGCCGGGCGCGAGCTCGAAGCGGCGGCGCGCCTCGTCGTCGCCGAGGACGAAGGCGTAGTCGCCGCCCGTCGCCTTCGGCGTCGCGAGGCGCCCCTGTCCGCTCCCGAGCCTCCCCGTACAACGCCGCCCACGAACGCCTCTCACGATGGAGATCTCAGAGAGACCAACACGTTCGACCAGAGAAACCCGGTGTTGCGCAGGCGCACGCCGCGATCGGACCCCCATACGTCGCCGTTCACCCAGCGGGTGCCGGCCAGGTCCCAGAAAACCTCGGATCCTCGTGGAATCGCGAGCGGTTGGGCCGGGCGGAGCGGCTGCCGCCGGCCACGAACATGCCGGGCCGAACGTGACCAGCTCCGTCCGGGCGACCTTAGCCCAAGGCCGCCCCGTCGTGCGCGCACGTCGGCCACGGTTCGGCGATCGCGCGTGCGCGCGGCCCGGCCGGGTTCGACCCGCCCAGGGGCGACGTCGCGGCGTCAGGCGGCGCGGCGCGCGCCGTCGTCGACGAGCTCGTAGGCCTGGAGCAGCCCGTGCGCATAGGTCCGGCGCACGAGCCGGCGCGCTCGGAGCGCCGCGAGATCGACGACCTCCGCAACGGGGCGATCGTTTGCGGCGTCGTCGGGCGTGCGGCCGCCGAGCCCCTGGTGCGCGCGGTCGGCGTTCGCGTACCGGCGGTACTCGTCGAGGTAGAACTGGAGCCGGTCGGCGTCGGCGACCGGCACGTGCCGGAGCAGCTCGTACCGTACCGACCAGATCGCCCGCTCGGCGTAGCAGTTCATTGACGGCAACCCGGGCGGCGTCAGCTCGTCGGCGATGCCGAGCACGTTCAGCGCCCGCGTGAACTGCCCGAGGAAGTGCGGCCCGTGGTCGTGCACGACGCCGCCGGGGGAACGCCCGGTGCGCCGGAGGATCCCCGCGAACGTGCGCGCCGTCCACGCAGAGTCGACGTCCCAGCCGTCGTGCACGCGGAGGTCGAGCAGCTCGCGCGTGTGGATGTCGATCACGACGAGGGCCTGCAGCCACGCGCCCTTCGCCGTCTTCACTGCGAAGAAGTCGACCGCCCAGAGGGCGTCCTTCACGCTGGAGCGGACGCGCTCGAAGTCGATCTTCCGGCCCGGTCGCGGCGAGAAGCCGTTCTCACGGAGGATGCGCTGGATCGTCGGCTGGCTGATGCGGACGCCCATCCGCCGGAGCTCCTCCTGGATGCGCCGCTGGCCCCACGAGGGGTTCTCGCGCTTCAGCGTCACGATCAGCTCGATCACCTTCTCGTCGACTGGCGGTCGGCCCCCGCGGTGGCCGAGCCGGCGGAGCGCGCGGAAGCGCGTCGCCCAGCGGCGTAGCGTCGCGATCGACGCCGACAAGTAGTACCGCTGGAACGGCTGGTCGCCGCGCGTGAGGAGGTACGCGAACACCTGCGCGGCGCGCGTGCTCAGCGGGACCCGGCGCTTGCCGTCGGCGCGCGCGAGGAGCTGCTCGAGGACGTCGAGCTGGGCCTTCAGCGCGATGTTCTCGCGGTAGAGCCGCATGGCTTCGGGCATCGCGCCGTCGCGCGGCAGGCGGCTCACACGGTCCACGAGCGTGAGCAGTATGTGGTAGAAGAGGAACTCGGCGGCGCGGAGGACGAGCACGGGCGCGATCGAGCCCGCGGGGGCGGCGGCGTCAAGCGCATCGGGGCGCGGCCGGGACGCCAGGAGATCTCGCTTGTTGGGCCGCGACCTCGCGTGCAAGCTCGTGACCGTGAGCCCCCGCCACCTGACTCGCGACGACGCCGGGTACGCGGGCGTGCTCGCCGACGTCAGCGCGCTCGTCGAGGACGCGCGCCGCGCGGCGGCCCGCTCGGTCAACGCCGTCATGACGGCGACCTACTGGGCGATAGGACGCCGCGTCGTCGAACGGGAGCAGGCCGGCGTTCGACGCGCGGGCTACGGCGAGGCGCTGCTCCAGCGACTGTCGGTGGACCTGACCAAGCGCTTCGGTCGCGGCTTCTCGGTGGATCGCCTCGAGACGGCGCGGCTGTTCTACCTCGCCTACCCGCCGGCCGTGCCGTCACCGTCGTCCGTCGCCGTGCTCCCCCCGAAGTCCGCGACGACGTCGCGGAAATCCGTGACCAAGAAATCCGCGACAGCGTCGCGGAAATCGCCCGCGCCCTCGCTCCCCGAGTTCCGGCTGTCGTGGTCGCACTACGTGCTCCTGATCCGGCGGGTCGACGCCGGCCTCCCGCGGGCCTTCTACGAGACCGAGGCACTTCGTGGTGGCTGGACGGTCCGGCAGCTCGAGCGCCAGATCGACAGCCAGTTCTACGAGCGCACGGCCCTCTCGAAGAACAAGGTCGCGCTGCTGAAGGCGGGGTCCGTCGCTCAGGCCGA
>CAUJFL010000200.1 GCA_963169165.1 Myxococcota bacterium
GCGCCAGCACCTCTTCGAGGACCTTTCGCGCCCGCGCCTGGTGCCCCTGCGCGACATAGATCTCGGCGAGGGTGACCGTCGCCACCGGCTCGCGCGGCGCGGGAGCGGCCGGCGGCGTCGACGCGCGGAGCTTGTCGGCGATCTCGGGCAGGTGGAGCCCCTTCTCGACGACCGACGCGAGAAGGTCGCGCGCGAGCCCGAGCAGCCCGCGCGCCCGGCGCTGCTGCTTCGGATCGCTCACGCGCCGCTTGACGATCTCGTCCTGCAGCTCGGCCCGCGTGAAGACCTCGGGTCGCGCGAGCCCGAGGCCCCGCGCCAGCTCGATGAGGGCCTCACGGGACAGCTCGTGGAGCGAGTCGGACATCGGATCCCCGCTCTTACTCGCTGGCCCCGGCACTGTCGAGCGCGCGGCGCGCGTGCTCGACGTCGCGGGCGATCTGCGCCGACAGCTCGGCGACGCCCGAGAAGCGCGTCTCCCCTCGCAGCCGCGCGATCAGCTCGAGCGCGACGCGCGCGCCGTAGAGATCGAGCGATCGATCGAGCACGTGCGCCTCGACGCAGAAGCCAGCCGCGAGCGTGGGGCGATCGCCGATGTTCGCGACGCCCCCGCCGAGCGGCGTCACGACGCCGTCATCGATCCGCGACACGCGCACCGCGTACACGCCATAGGAAGGCAGCGCGGTCGCGACCTGGGAGAGGTTCGCCGTCGGAAAGCCCAGCGTCCTCGCGAGGCGCTGCCCCTCGACGACGATCCCGCCGAGCGCGTAGGGACGCCCGAGCACGGCCGTCGCGTCCGCCACGTCGCCCGCCTGCAGCGACTCCCGCACCCGCGTGCTCGACCAGCGCCCGCGTGTGTCTCCGGCGATGGGCTCCGCCCAGACCTCGAACCCCAGCTCGTCACCGAGCGCTCGCAGCGTGTCGAACGTCCCTGTGCGCCCACGCCCGAAGCGAAAGTTCTGGCCGACGACGACCGCGCGCGCGCCGAGCCTGTCGAGCAGCACCTCGCGAGCGAACTCATCCGGCGTGCGCGCCGCGTACTCGCGGTCGAAGCGTTGCGCGATCACGACGAGCTCGGGCGCGACCTGCCTCAGCAGCGCGGCCTTCTCTGGCAAGAGCGTGAGCACCGGCGGCGCCGCGCGGCCCAGCACGATCGCGGGGTGCGGCTCGAACGTCAGCACCACGGGCAAGAGACCGCGCGCCTCGGCGCGTGACGCCGCGCTCGCCAGCAAACGCGCGTGACCGAGGTGCACCCCGTCGAACTTGCCGATGGCGACCAGCGTCCCGCGCGCACCTCTGTCGAGGTCGCCCGCCTCGGAGATCCAGCCGGCCACGCGCTACTTGCAGCCTAGCTGCGCGAGGTCGACCGCAGAGAGACAGGCTTTCGGCGTGCCATGACAGTAGTCGGACGCCGTCAGCCCCGCGTGATCGTCTCCCTGGATCGCGTCGCAGAAGGCCGCGTCGTCGGGCGGCCCGATCGTCAGCGTCATCGCCTGCGATTTCAGCACCGTTCGTGCGAGCGGCCCCGCCTCGACGATCTGTCGACAGGTGACGCCATCACCCGCGAGCTGCTCCTGGCCCGCGCGCACCGTGCCCGACGCGGTCAGCACGTCGGTGAGGCACGCGCCTGCCTCGTTGGGCACCGTCCACGCCTGCCCCGTCCCGTAGACGAGGTTGAACTGGTACCTTCCGCGCGGGAGACAGCCTCGGACCAGCTTGACGTTGGGTCGTCCGAGCTGCGCCGCGAGCTTGGGCTCGATCTCCTCGGGCTTGGCGAGCGTCTCGCCGTTGCGCGCCGTGAGCGACGGCGTGACGGCGTAGACGACCTTCTGCGGATCGAGGGGGTCGAGGCAGATCGACGTCGGGCGCACCGCGATGGTCAGCTCATCGACGGTGGTGGGCTTGGCCGACGCGCTCAACAGCGAGCTGAATTCGCCCTTCTTGCCGAGGTTGATGCCCTGGATGACCACGGCGGGAGACGCCTGCGCCTGCTGGTTCGTCGCCAGGCGCGGATCGAGCTTCGCGAAGATCGCCTGCGGGAAGAGATCGGCGACGGTGAGCCCGGCCGGCGACTCGGGGATCCCGCGCACCTTGCCCGCGCGATCGGTGTTGGCCAGCTGCACGAAGGCGCCGGTCTGGATGAAGTACGGCGACGCGGCCGCCGCGGCGCGCTCCTCGTCGAACACACCCGGCGACACCTTGTAGCGGACGAAGTGCTTGTGCGCGGTCGTCGCGTACTTCACGTCGGAGACGCCGATGTAGAAGCGCTCGTCCGACGGCAGCACGACCGCCTGCTCGTCCGTGACCGCGCCGCGCGGGTTGGTCACGTCGCCGGTCGCGGTGACGTCGCCCGGCGCGCCTGGGCGCTCGTCGACCACCGCGCTCGCGTGAAACACCGGCCGCGAATAGGCGAGCGGCTGCGCGAGGCTCACCGCGATCCCCGACACGCGCGCGCCCGACGCGGGCATCTGGTAGCTGCCGGTGCCGTCGGGGTCGACGCCCATCGCGAACGTCTGGAACACGACCTGCTTGCCCTTCAGCACCTCGTCCGGGTTCGCTATCGCGCCGCCGCCGATGTCGCCCGCCGTCGGCAGCTGGTGGATCTTGAGCAGCGGCGAGAAGTCTCCGTCGTAGTCATAAAAGCCGCGCACCTGCCAGCGCCCGGCGGGCACGGGCCCCGCCTTCCACGGCGCGCTCACGGTGACGCGGGTGTTGGCAGGCGGGCACGCGATCGCGCCGAGCTCGGGGCCCGGCACTGGCAAGTCGGCCGTCACCCCGCGGAACAGCTCGTCGCCGCTGACGACCGCCACCTGGCCCGCCGTCGTACCAAACCCCTCGGGCGGCGGCAGCAGGCTCTCGTTGAAGATCAGCATCACCGCCGCCCCGACGATGTGCACCGAGTCGGGCGTGTTGCGGACGGTGCAAGGCAACGGCCCGATGTACGTGACCGTGCCCTCCATCACACCGGACGCAGGAAAGTTGGTGGAGTCGGTCTTCACGTCGCCGCACGCCGAGGCGGCGAGCAGCGCGGCGGGCGCGTAGCGGAGGATGGAGGCAGGGGCGCGCATCGTTCGTCTCCCTCAGAACTTGTACGACACGAAGCCCATGATCCGCTGACCGACCTTCTGGCCGAGCGGGTGCTGGCGGTGCTGGTTGTTGAGCAAGTTGAACCCGACGACGCTGACCTCCGCCTTGTCCTTGTCGAAGCGGTAGCCGACGCGTCCGTTGACGAGGAAGTAGCCCGGCTGCGCGAAGAGGCGGTTCTGGATGTCGATGGAGCCGTCGGTCGGCACCTGCTGCTCGGCCCAGAGCTGCTCCGACGCATAGTGAAACGTGAGCTCGCCGCCGATGCCGGGCTTGGTGCGCGCCTGCACGCCAGCGTTGACCTTGTGCTTGCTGGTCTTCTGATCCTTGATGACAGGGCAACCGGCGGGGATGTTCACGCTCTGCAGGTTGATGGTGTAGTTGGCGAACAAGTCGAGGCCTTCTGTCGGGAACACGCGGGTCGACAGCTCGCTGCCGTACGCGTTGTAGGTCGCGCACTGGTTTCCGAAGCCGCCCCACCCGACGGTGTACCGGCCGGTCTCCGGGTCGAGGCCGTTGATGCCGTAGGCCGAGTTCGGGGTGACGATTCGGTTGTCGACGAGGCCGACCAGGTCCTTCACCTGCAGGTAGTAGCCCGTGACCTCGAAGTTCACGAGATCGCTGTCCTGGTTGACGTAGCCCGCGTCGAGCGACACGACCCGCTCTCGGCGCAGGTCGACCTGCGCGTCGGGCGATGACTTGCCTCGCGAGTTCAGCTGCGCCCCAGACGACGTCGGCGCGATGATCGGCGTGTCGAGGTAGGACTCGAGGAAGCTGGGCGTGCGAAACGCGGTCGACGCCGAGAAGCGCACCGCCGACTGATCGGTCGGCTTGATGATGAGCGCGCCGCGAGGCGACGGGACGATCTTGCGCAACAGCGGCACGTAGTCGGCGCGCCCGCTGAGGACGAGCGACACGCTCTTGCCGAACTTCATCGTGTCCTGCAGGAACGCGCCGATCCAGTTCTCCTTGCGCTCGCGATCCAGGTACGACCAGTTGACCTCTTTCAGGCGATAGTTGACCCCGACGTGGACGTCGTGTCCGAGGCTCGCGCCCGTCTTGAACTGATCCGTATACTCGGCGAAGACGTCGAAGACATACGTGCGCGGCCGCGACAGATACAAGCCTTGACCCGCGTTCTCGTGGGCCTTGCCTGCCATCGCGTCGAAGTAGTTGATGAAGCTCCGCACCGACAGGTGCCGCGACGTCAGGGCCATCTCGGCGTCGAGGAGGTTGCCGCGCAGCGCGTACTCGTTGAAGGGACCTATCCCCTGCAGGTTGCGGAAGACCGACGCGTAGCCGCCGCCGACCGCGAGCTCGGTCTCCTTGCCGAGGCGGCGCGTGACCTGGAGATCGAAGCGAGAGTTCTGTGAGGCGAGGCCGAGGCTCTTCTCCGTCCCAGGAAAGTAGACGACGTCGTTGCGACCCCGGCCGACCTCCTTCGTCCACTTGGGCTCTTGCGTGTAGCCGGCGCTCGCGCGGTAGGCGAACTCGCCGTCGCGCTTCGTGGTCGTGACGCTGCCGAAGAAGTTGCCGTTCGTGCCGATGCCGGTGCGGAAGCCGCTGCGCCCCTCGCCGGGCTTCTTGGTGATGATGTTGATGACGCCGGCGAACGCGTTCGCGCCATAGAGCGCCGAGCCGGGCCCCCTCACGACCTCGATGCGCTCGACCTGCTCGACGTCGACGGGGAACGTCTCCCAGAACGTCGACGCGAGCAGATCGATGTAGACCGATCGGTAGTCGATCAGCACGAGCATCTTGTTGGACAGGCGGCTGTTGAAGCCGCGGATCGACACCTCGGTGTCGCCGCCGGTCATGATGTTGACCTCGACGCCCGCGAGGCGCCGAAACAGCTCCTGCCACTTGGTGATGCCCGAGAGGCGGATGTCCTGCTCGGTGATGATCGACGTCGAGTTCGGCGCGTCGATCGGGCTCTGCGCGGCGCGGGACGCGGTGACGACCGTCTCCTGAAAGACGTCCTCGGTGCGGGCGGCGATCGCGACCTTGTCGTCAGATTTGTCAGGACCCTCTTCGTGACGCGGCGTGGACGGCCCCGTCGGACCCGCGCCGGTCGGGCCGGTCGGGCCGGTCGGACCCGCGGGGCCGGTCGCGCCAGCAGGTGACGCCGGGCCGGTCGGACCACCCTGCGCGGCGGCGAGCGCGGCCTTCTGTCGATCGAGGCGCTTCTGGATCTGCGCGACGATCTTCGCGACCTCGTCGGCGTCGGGCGGACCGGACGCGAGGTACTCCTTGTAAGCGAGGATCGCGTTCTCGAGATCGCCCGACTCGGCGTAGGCGCGGCCGATGTTGAACAGGACGTTCGGGTGCGGCTTGATCTCGTACGCCTTCTTCAGCTCGGCGATCCCGCGGTCGTAGTTTCCGCGCGAGATGAGGTCCATCCCGTTCTTGAAGCGCTTGCGCGCCTCGGTTCGATCGTCGCCCAGCGCGGTCGAGCTGATCGCGACGAGCGCGGTCGCGACCGAGAGGCCGCCGAGGATCCGTGTGTGGAGCTTTCGCTTCGGCATGAGTTGGTTCACTCCCACGGGTTGTCGACGCGCTTCGCGATCAGCTCTGGGCGCTCGAGCTCGGCGGTGGTGAGGCACACCGAGGGGATCCCCAGCGTGTAAGCGGCGAACTTCTTCGTCTGCCCCGTCGACGTGACGCGCTCGACCTCGGGCGCGGCGTCGACGCGCTTCGAGGAGGGGAGCGACGCGTCGATCGCCAGCGGAAACGCCTCGCAGTACCCAGGCTCGGAGCGACCACCGACGAAGAGGTTCCAGTCTTGTGAGGGGAGCCTCGGCCTCGAGCCGGGGACGTGCTCGAGCGTGCAGCCGGTGCCGTCCGGGGTCGGGCGCTCGCGCGTCGACGCGAGGCTGCCGCCGACGCCGGTGCAGACCCCCGCCTCGTTGGGGAGCGTCCACGCCTGGCCGGTGTCGTGCACCACGTTCATGCTGTACTTGCCGGGCGGGATGCAGCCCTCGAGCACCTTGATGTCGGTGAAGGGTCGGCGAAATCGCTTGGCGAGCACGGCGCGCAAGGCGTCGAGATCGGCGATGACGGGCGTCTTGTCGATCGCGTTGACGCTCGGCGTGACGACGTAGATCGTGCCGTAAGGATCCTCGGGGCGCGCGCATATCGCGGAGGGCCGCAGGCTCGCCTGCACGCTCGGGACGATCTTCTGCGTGGTGGCGTTGGCCAGCGAGAGGTTGCTGGAGATGGGCCGCCCAGACTCGCTGACCACCGCCTGGATGATGACCGCCGGGTTGCCGAACGTCGTCTGGCGATCCGTGTCGGCCGGATCGAGCCGCGCGAAGATCACCTGCGGGAAGGTGTCCGGCACGGGCGGGGTCGTGCGGACCACCACGCCGTCGGCGTCACGCACCGGAAAGAGCCTGAAGTTGTCGTACGGCGGCATCCCCTGCAGGGCGATGCGCGGATCGAGCGCGGCTGCTCGCTCCGCCTCGGGCAGCCCCGCGCGCAGCGTCATGCGGATGAACTCCTTGTCGGCCTGCGCGACGTTCATCGTGGGCGAGGTCGTGAAGAGCTGATCGATCGGCATGGTGATCCGAGCGATGTCGGTCACGTGCTCCTTGCCGACGCGCTCGTCCAAGACCTCGGTCACGTGGGCGATCGGCCTCGATGTGTCGAGCAGCCGTCCGAGCGTCACCGAGACGCCCTCGACGAGCGCACCAGCGGCCGGCATCTTCAGCACCGGCAAGCCTTGTGGATCGAGCGCGCTCGTCTCCTCGCCGATGATGATCGTCGCGTAGCGAGGGGCCGCGCCGAGCGCCGCCTCGGGCGCGTTGGTGAGCGCGCCGCCGCCCACGTCGCCCGCGGTGGGCAGCTGGTGCACCTTGAGCAACGGGGAGAAATCGCCGTCGCGATCATAGAAACCGCGCACCTGATACCGGCCCGCCGGCAGCGGCCCCACGACCCACTCCGCGCTCACCGTGACGTGCGGCGCGTCGGCGGCAGGACACGCGATCTCGCCGGGCTTGGTCGGGTTGGGCAGCAGCGACTGCACGGACGAGAACAGCACATCGCCCGGGACCACCGCGAGCGAGCGGGCGCTGCGACCGAGGCCGTCGGGCGGCGGCAGCAGGTTGGATTTGAACACCAGAATTTCGGCGGCGCCGACGACGTGGGGCAGCCCAGGCGAGCCATCGTCTCTCACGCCGAGCTGCGTACAAGGCAGCGGGCCGGTGTAGGTGACGGTGCCGCGGACGTTGCCGGAGGGCTCTGCGAAGTGATTCGGTTTGACCGGGACGTCGCCGCACGCGGCGGCGAGCAGCGTGAAGAGCGGGACGACCGTCGAGGCGTGCTTGGAGAGAGGGGCTCGGATCATCGCGGTTCTCAGAACTTGTAGGAGAGAAAGCCCATGAACCGACGGCCGACGGTCTGACCGAACGGGTGCTGACGGTGCTGCGTGTTGAGGAGGTTGAACGCCGTCGCCGACACCTCGGCGTTGTTCTTCAAGAAGCGGTAGCCGATGCGCGCGTTGACCAGCGTGTAGGCCGGCACGTCTTCGGTGACCCACCGCAGCGACGTCGTCACCTCGCTCGCGGGCGGCGGGACGCGCTCGGCCCACGTCTGCCTCGACGAAAAGTGGAACGTGACCTCGCCGTCGAACCCGGGCTTCGTGCGGAACTGGGCGCCGACGTTGACCTTGTGCTGGCTCGTCTGCTTGTTCTCGACGTCGGTGCAACCAGCGGGGCGCGTGACCGACTGTCGATTGAGCGAGTAGTTGGCGAAGAAGTCGAGGCCCTCGGTGGGGAACACGCGCGCGCCGGCCTCGCCGCCGAACGTGTTGTACACGAGGCACTGGTTGGTCCACCCGGCGTACGCGCTCGCGTACAGCCCGCGCTCGGGATCCAGCCCGGCCAGCTGGTTGGTCGACAGCGTCTCGGCGCGCGTCTCCGCGAGCGAGATGAGATCCTTGACCTGCAGGTAGTAGCCCGTGAGCTCGAAGTTCACGAGATCGCTGTCCTGGCTCAGATAGCCGAGATCGACCGACACGACCTTCTCGCGCTTGAGCTTGAAGTTGGCGCCCTGATCGCTGCGCCGTGACTCGGAGATCGAGCCGGCGCCGGGTGACGCGGGCGACTGCAGCGGCAGATCGAGGTAAGCCTCGAGGAACGACGGCGAGCGATACGCGGTCGACGCGGAGAGGCGTAGTGCCGAGCGGTCGGTCGGCTTGTAGATCGCCGAGCCGCGCGGCGACGGCACCACCTGCCCGAGGTAGGGGACGTAGTCGACGCGGCCGCTCGCGACGAGCTGGAAGCGCTTGCCGAACTTGATCGTGTCCTGCGCGAACCCGCCGACCCAGCGCTCGGTGCGTCGCCTGTCGAGGTACGACCAAGACACCGTCTTGTAGCGATAGTTGCCGCCGACGTGCACGTCGTGGACCACGCTCGGCCCCGTCGCGAAGTCGCCGGTGTACTCGGCCTGCAGATCGAGGACGTCGGCGACCGGGCGCGTGGGATCGAGGCTCTGCGCGAGGTTCTCCTGGGCGCGACCGGACGAGTAGTCGAAGTGCTGCCAGAACGACCGCACCGAGAAATGCTTGCCGACGACGCTCGCGTGCGCGTCGCCCATGATCCCCTCGAGCGAGTACTCGTTGAACGCGCCGGCGGCCTGCATGTTCCGGTACGCGCGCGAGACCATGCCGCCGACGGTCATCACGGTGTCCTTGCCGAACCGGCGCGTCGCATCGAGCGCGAAGCGGCTGTTGTTCGCGCCGAGGTTCTGGTCGGGCGAGAACGTGTGGAGATCGACCCGCCCCGGCGCGACCTCGCGGCTCCAGTTCGGCTCGCGCGTGTAGCCCGCGCTCACCCGGTACGCGAACGGGCCGTCGCGGCGCGTGAGCGTGGTCGACGCGAACGTCGAGCCCCACGTGCCGCCGCCCGCGCGCACCGAGCTCTTCCCCTCGCCGGGGGTCTTGGTGATGATGTTGATGACGCCGGCGAAGGCGTTGGCGCCGTACAGCGCGGAGCCGGGGCCCCTCACGACCTCGATGCGATCGATCTGCTCGACGTCGACGCCGAGCGTCTCCCAGAACGTCGTGCCGAGCAGGTCGATGTACACCGGGCGGTAGTCGACCAGGACCAGCGTCTTGTTCGACATGCGCGAGTTGTTGCCTCGGATGGACACCTCGGTGTCGCCGCCGGTCATCACGTTGACGTCGACGCCGGCGAGGCGCCGCAGCAGCTCCTGGATCTTGGTGTGACCCGACAGCCGGATGTCTTGCTGCGTGATGATCGAGGTCGAGTTCGGCGCGTCGAGGGGGCTCTGGGCCGCGCGCGAAGCGGTGACGACCGTCTCGTCGAACACGTCCTCGGTGCGCGCCTCGATCGCGACCGCCTCTTCCTTGGGGCCCTGCGCGGGGCCGGTCGGACCGGTGGGGCCCGTGGGGCCGGTCGCGCCGACGGGGCCAGTCTCGCCAGCGGGGCCGGTGCCGGTGGGCCCCGTCGGACCCGCCGGTCCGGTGGGACCGGTCGGCCCGCCCTGCGCCGCCGCGAGCGCGGCCTTCTGACGATCGAGGCGCGACTGCAGGCGCGTGATGATCTTCTGGACGTCGTCGGCGTCGGGCGGGCTCGACGCGAGGTATTCCTTGTAGGCGGCGAGCGCGTTCTCGAGATCTCCCGACTCGGCGTACGCGCGGCCGATGTTGAACATGACGTTCGGGTGAGGCTTGATCTCGTAGGCCTTCTTCAGCTCGGAGATGCCGCGCTCGTAGCTGCCGCGCGAGATGAGCTCCATGCCGGACTTGAAGTGTTTGCGCGCCTCGGTGCGATCGTCGGCGTGCGCGGTCGAGGTCGCGATCACGAGCGCGGTCAGCGCCATCGTCCCCGAGAGGGCGCGGCGTCCGGGGCGGGCGATGCTGAGCGTGCTGAGGAGTCTCACGGGCGGTTCCCTCACTCGCACGCAGAGAACGGCAGCGTGCCAAAGGTCAGACTAACGGCGAACGTCGTCGACCAGAAGCGCTTTGTCTGCGCCTCCCGGTTCAGTACGGAACAGGCTTGAAACCGGGGCTCTCGGGGCCAGGGCCGGCGGGTCGGGGCGCCGCCCCGCCGCCCTGCGCCGCGAGCTTCGCGGTGACCTTGTCGTCGGCGCCGATCTTGATCGTCTTCGTCTCGGAGCTGTGCCCGCGCTTCGTGAAATAAAGCTTCACCTCGGCGCCGGGCGTCGCGTCGGCGCCCATGAACGTGATCTCGCAGGGGGTGTCCTTGCACAGCTCTTCGCCGTCTCGGTCACGCAAGCGCACCGTCGCGCCCGACGGCTCGGACTCGGCCTTGATGGTCACCTTGTGCGGAGGCGCGGGCGGCTTCGCAGAAGCAGACACGACCGGCGCGGTCTCCGAGGGCTTGGGCGGCGCGTCGGCGGCCTTCGCCGACGAGGCGGCGGGGGCGGCGGCGGGCTCGCCGCTACCGCGCGTCAGCACGAACGCGCCGCCGGCGAGCACGGCGAGCGCGGCGACCACGCCCACCATCAGGCCCTTGCCCGACTTCTTGGGGGCGACGATCTCCTGGCCGACGGCCACGGGCCCTGACTGCAGGTTGCCCGACAGCGCGCTCTGCGGACCCGAGCCTGACAGGCTCGCCGATGAGCCAGAGGTACCAAACAGGCCGCTGCCCTGCACCGCCGAGAACTCGCCGGTCGCGCCCATCATCGTGCCGGTGAGCGCGCCGGAGCCGGTGCGCTTCAGCGCGCCGAGCACCTCGTCCATCGACTCGAAGCGATCCTTCGGATCCTTCGCGAGGCATCGCATGATCACCGACTCGATCTGAGGCGTCGCGTCGCTGTTCGGGTTCATCTCCTTCAGCGGAGGGGGCGCCTCGTTGACGTGCGCCATCAGGATGTTGACCGAGTTGGCGCGGTCGAACGGCACCTTGCCCGTGATCATCTCGTAGAGGACGATGCCGAGCGAGTAGATGTCGGTGCGAGCGTCGACCTTGTCGCCGCGGATCTGCTCGGGCGACATGTACTTGGGCGAGCCCATGAATAGGCCCGCCTGCGTGAGCTCCTCGGTGGCGCTCCCGTCGACGTTCTTCACGAGGCCGAAGTCGAGCACCTTGACGAAGTCCTGCTCGTCGGCGTGCTCGACGAGGTAGACGTTCGCGGGCTTCAGATCGCGGTGGATCACGCCGAGGCTGTGCGCCTCGCGGAGCGCCCGGCAGATCTGGCGGGCGATGTGCGCCGCGCGCTCCTCGGCGAACGGGCTCTCTTCCTTGATCGCCCTGTGGAGCGTGCGCCCCTCCAGGTACTCCATCGCCATGTAGAAGACGTCGTCGTCGGTGCGGCCGTAGTCGAAGATGGTGACGGTGTTCGGGTGCGTGAGCTTCGAGGCGATGCTGGCCTCGAGGAAGAAGCGCTTGTGAAACTCGGGATCGCTGTCCCCCGCGTAGTTGGGGTTCAGCACCTTCAGCGCGCAGACGCGGCCGAGCGGCGCCTGCTCTGCGCGGTAGACCTTCCCCATCCCGCCGCGCGCGATCAACGCGACCACCTTGAAGCGCTCGTTGATGAGCCGCCCGATCAGCGTGTCCGAGCCGGAGGACGCGGCGGCCGGCTGGTTGGATGCGGAGGGTGCCCCAGAGTCCGCCATGTGCTTGTGGTTCGCCTTTCACGGGGACGCTGTGCCCCTCGGGCGCCATCGACGGCGCTCGTTCTGCGGGAGTGTGCCTCGCTCGACGCGGAGATGTCAACGCGACGGGGCTCGCGCGCGATGGAAGACGAAGGGCGCGCCCGCCGCCGGACACGCCCCCTCGGTCTGAGGTCGACGGAGACGATAACTTCTTCTTGTCGTCCTTCTTCTCGTCCTTCTTCTTGTCGTCCTTCTTCTCTTCGGGCTTCTGGAACTTGTCGGCCTTCGCGACGCCCCAGCCCGCGGCCCACGACGAGATCACGAAGACCTGCGGCGCGCCCTCCTTGACGAGATACCGGCTCTCGCCCGACGCCGTCTTGCCGAGGCGCACCTTGATCGGGTCGCCCTCTTTCAGCGTGAAGACGATCGTCGACGGCCTGTCGAGGCCCGTGTCGGCGTCTGCCTTGCCGTCGCCGTAGTCCTCGGCCGTGAGCGCCTTGTAGGCGCGCAGCATGTCCTTGACCTTGGCCTCGTCGAAGCGCTCGAGCTTGTCCTTCTTCGACTTCGCGGTCCACGCGTCGCCCTCCTTGGTGAAGGAGAGCGAGCCGAACTCGTTGTCGATCTCGACCTTCGCGACCTTCTCGTCGTCGAACTTCAGGATCGCGTTGTCACGCCAGCCCTTGGCCTCGCGGGTGTAGAGGTACGACGAGTAGCCGCTGACCGCGAAGACCCCGTCGACGCCGATCTTGCGGGCCATCTGGCCGCGGCCACCCGACTTGCCGAAGACCATCTCGAGCGCCTTGCCGCCGTCCTTGTACGCCGTCACGCGCACGCCCTTGACGTCGTCGACCTGGTACTCGGCGTAGGCGGCGGGGCTGGGATCGATGACCTCCTTCGCCTTCAGCTCCTTCATGTTGTCGAGGAGCGTCTTCACGTTCTGCTCGTTGGCGGGGTAGTCGACGGGCTTCTTCACGCGCCACTTGCCGTCGGCCTTCTCGAGCACGATCTCGCCCTTGTCGGCGTTCTTCAGCTCGAGCTTCGTGATCTTGTCGACGTCCTCGGCCGAGATCTTGACCTCGGGGAGGGCCGCCGCGCCCGCCCGCTTCGTGTGCTTGTCGTCGTCGAGCTTCGCGTCGCGCTGCTTCAGATAGACGCCGCCCGCGAGCAGCGCGAGCACCGCGCCGGCCGCGTAGATTTTGTGCTGGTTGGTGAGTGCCATCGGTCGCCTCGAGAGATCAGATCTTCGCCTCGCCGCGGCGCTTCTCGCGCGCCTGCCAGCGCAGGATGCCAAAGCCCGCGAAGAGCGCCGGCGCGATCAGGAGCAGCACGAGCTGGACGTTGCGCTGCACCTGCTTGCGCGCCGTCCGGTACTCCTCGTCCTTCTTCTTGATGCTCGCCTCGTCGTCGCTCGCCTCGAGCTTCGGCTTCGTGAGCGACGTGTACGTCAGGCTCGGCTCGCCGAGGATCTTCGCGCTCGTCGCGATGAGGTCGCTGTCGCCGGTCGCCCAGTCGAGCGTGTTCTTGAACGAGATGATCCCCTGCGTGATGTACTTCTGCGCGTAGGGCCCCGCGAGCTGCTGCAGCATGCGATCGCCGCCGATGGCCGGCATCATGTGGGCCATCTGGCCCTCCATCTGCTGGCCGTTGCCCTGGCGGGCGAACGGGTTGGCGAGGAACTGGCTCGACGCGACCACGAGGATCTTCGTCGCGCCCTTCGACTCGGCGTCGATCTTGATGCCGTCGGCCTCTCCGCCGCCGAACGCGCTCTTCACCTTGCCCTCGATCGACACGGCGAGCGTGTGCTGATCGAGCGGCGCCTTCGGCTTCCAGTCGAGCTTGAGGCCGAGCTCGATCGTGTCGCCCGTCTCGCTCCACGCGCCCGGCGAGCTGCGCCCGACGACCTTGAGCTTCGCGCCGGGCTGCTTGTCGGCGTGCATCACGAGGGTCGACGCGAACGGGAACGCGAGCTCGTCCAGGCGGAAGAAGCCGCTGAACGAGTTGTCGATCATGGTCATCTTGTCGTCGCCGGGGATGACCTGCGCCTGCACGATCGCGGGCATGCGGACCGACTGCACCCCGCCCGCCTGGGTCATCATCTGCACGCGCGCGCTCTTCGCCCAGTCGAGGACGGCGTCCTTCTTGAGCTCGACGCCGTAGCCGCCGAGCAGCTTGTCGAGGCCGCGCGTCGACAGCGTCGCGGACATCTTCGGATCGCTCGCCTTCATGTTGACGGAGGAGGCGTAGACGACCAGCCCCTTGTTCTCCTTCATCACGAACTGATCGACGCGGCGCAGCTCCTTCTCGGTGTAGTCCTTGCCCGGCTGCGTGATGATGACGGCGTCGAGGTTCGAGTCGATCTCGGACTCTCCGCCCTTCAGATCGACGTCCTCGAACTTGTAGTAGGGGAACGCCTGCTCGATGACCTGACGCATCGACGGGCCGCCGCGGCCCTCGCTCGCGACGAGGTTCGCGTCGGTGAGCTTGATCTCGTCGTGGCCGGTGATGATGCCGATCTTGCGGTGGACGTCGTCGCCCTTGTCGCGGACCTCGCGGATCTTGTTCGAGATCCAGAACTCGAGGCCCTGGTTCTGATCGGGCGAGAGGATCGGGATCGTGTCCTTCTCGTCGCCGTAGAGGAAGACGAGGCCCATGTAGCCCTGCGCGATCGACGCCTGGTCCTCGCCGGTCTCGGAGCCCTCGCCGAACGCCGCCTCACGCAGGCCGTACTCCTTCGCCTCCGTCTTCTCGGCGTCGGTCTTCGCGAGGACCTTCTGGTAGATGAACTTGCCCTTGCCCTCGCGCTCGTACTCCTTCATCAGGTCGTCGAGATCGCGGACGAAGGTGTCGAGCTTCGCGAGGCCGGTCGTCACGTAGGCCTTCACGGTCATCGGTCGCTTCAGGTTCGAGACCATGCGGCCCGAGCCCTTCGACAGCGTGAAGCGCTCGTTCTTCGTCACGTCCTTGCGGGTGTGCGAGAAGAACGACAGCACGTTCGCCGCGACCGCGATCGCGACGATGATGGCGATGTAGATGCTGATCTCGGTGGCCGCCTTGGCCTTCTTCTGTTCAAGCGCCATGGCAGCTCACCTCCACTTGCGGCTCTCGAGAGCCCGGAACGCGACCATCAGCGACACGACGGTGATGGACACGAAGTAGACGACGCTGCGGCTGTCGATCAGGCCGCGCGCGAAGTTCGCGATGTGCTGCTGGAAGCCGATGTACGAGAGCACGAGGCCGAGCTGCGGGCCCGCGACGTGATCGCCGATCCAGTGCATGAACACGAAGAAGAAGTTGACGACCAGCGTGACGAAGAACGCGATCACCTGGCTCTTCGTGAAGGCCGAGACGAGCAGCCCGACCGCGACGGCGGCCGCGCTCATCAGCGACAGCCCGAGGTAGCCGGACCACACCGGACCGAAGTCGATGGGGCCGAGCTTCCACGGGAACACGAACATCATGATCGGGTAGACGAACGTGCTGACCAGCAGGATGCCGACGAGCCCGAGCGCGCCGAGGTACTTGCCGAGCACGACCTCCCAGTCCTTCACCGGCAGCGTGATCAGCATCTCGAGCGTGCCCGAGCTCTTCTCCTCGGCGATGAGGCGCATCGTGATGACGGGGATCACCAGCAGGCACAGGCCGAACGGCGCGAGCTCGAACAGCTGCGCGAGCGACGCCTTGTCGACCTGCCAGAAGCTGCGGACGAAGAAGAACAGGACGCCGAGCAGGAGCTGCGTGAGGCAGATCACCACGTAGGCGATCGGGCTGTTGAAGTAGCTGCCAAGCTCTCGCTTGGCGATCGTCAAGGTGGGCGGCATGGCGTTCAGTCCTTGGACTCCTCGTCGTCTTCGTCGTCGTCTTCGTCGTCTTCGTCGTCGGCCGACAGACCGCGGGCCACGAGCTCGTCGCCGCGGGTGAGATCTCGGAACACGTCCTCGAGCGCCTTCGCCTCGCGGCGGAGCTCGAGCGCGATCCAGCCCTTCTCGACGCAGAGCTTGTAGAGCTCGGCGCGGAGATCGTCCTCGCGGCCGCCGACCAGCTCGAACGCGTGCGCGCGGTCGTCGGTGGGCACGTCTCGCAGCGACTGGACCTTCGGCACGGTCTTCAGCGCGGCCTCGACCTCGGCCTCGGTGGGCGCCTTGCCGGAGAGCGCGCTCTTCTCGTCGATCACGACGATGTAGCGGGCGCCGCCCGATTTCGCGCGGATGTCGTCGAGCGCGCCGTCGGCGACGACGCGGCCCTTCGACACGATGATCGCGCGCGCGCACGCCTGCTCGACCTCGCCGAGGTTGTGGGTCGACAGCAGGATCGTGCGATCCTTGCCGATCTGCTTGATGTACTTGACGACCTCGGCCTTCTCGTTCGGATCGAGATCGCTGGTCGGCTCGTCGAGGATCAGGATGGGCGGATCGTGCACGAGCGCCTGGCCGAGCCCGACGCGCTGACGGTAACCGTGCGAGAGGGTGCCGATGTCCTTGCCGAGCGACTGCGCGAGGCCGCAGATCTCGACGATCTTCTTCATCCGCGCCTTGAAGGTGCCCTCGTCGAGCCCGCGCATGTCGGCCGCGAACTTGAGGTACTCCCACACCGACATGTCCTGGTAGAGCGGCGCGCGCTGCGGCAGGTAGCCGATCTTGCGGCGCACCTCGAGCGGGTCGTCGAACACGTCGATGCCCGCCACCTTCGCCGTGCCGCGCGACGCCGCGAGGTAGCACGTGAGGATGCGCATCGTCGTCGACTTGCCGGCGCCGTTGGGCCCGAGGAAGCCTACGACCTCGCCCTTGTTGACCTCGAACGACACGTCGTCGAGGGCCCGATAGTCTCCGTATTCTTTGGTCAGGCCTTCGGCCTGGATCATCACTTCGGTGGACATGAAGCCTCCAACGGGGGGCACTCTGGTGCGCGGGGCGCGCTTTCGCCCCGGTGCGCGAAGTTGGCGCGGGGGGCGCGTATAGGCGGCGCGGGCCCCGCCTGTCAAACACGTCGATTTCGCGCCCGCCCAACACCCAGGCGCCGAGGTTCATTCCTGCGCGTCCACGCGCGAGAACGCGGCCGGATCAGACGCCGATGAACAGGCGGTGCGCGAAGTTGCGCTCGAGCTTCAGCTTGAGCACCTTCTCGGCGGCCGTCTCGATGTCGTACTCGATGCGCTTGAACTCGAACCGCTTCGTCTCGGTGTCGAACACGGTGAAGCTCGCGCGGTTGTCGTAGTCGCGAGGTTGACCGACCGAGCCGACGCTCACGATGTACTTGCGATCGGGCTCGAGCGTGAAGTCGACGTCGGGCAGCTCTTCCACGCCGGTGCGCGACAGCGCGAACACCTTGCAGAGGTGCGAGTGGCCGATCAGCGTGATGTGCCCGAGCTCGTCCCAGACGCCGAGGCACTCGCGCGCCTGCTCGGGCGCGAAGATGTACTCGAACTCCTCGAGGCGCACGGGCGAGCCGTGGCACAGCAGCACGTCGGCGTCGGGCACGCGGAACGAGTACGGCAGCCCGCGCAGCCACGCCATGTTGTCCTGCGTGAGCAGCCCCGCGTGCGTGTCGAGCGCCTGGCGCGCGGCCTCGTAGTAGTACGAGTAGTCCATCCGGCCCGCGACCGCGGCGTCGTGGTTGCCGAGGATGGTCACCTTCGCGAGCTTGCGGACGATCTCGGTGCACTCGTTCGGAGAGCCGCCGTAGCCCACGGTGTCGCCGAGGCAGTAGTAGACGTCGATCCGCTCCGATCGATAGGCCTCGAGGACGGCTGAGAGCGCCTCGTAGTTCGCGTGGGTATCGGAGAAGACGCCTAGGCGCATACTCGGGAGCGAGAGCATACACGCACTTTTCGCGCTTTGGTGATTTGCCCTGGCCAAATCGACGGGCTACGGCGCGGCGATGCAACCTGCTGTCCCTCCCGACGTGCTCGAGCTCGCCGCTTCGTGCGTCGAGTACGTGCGCCGCGCGCTGGGCGTCACGGTCGACACGACCGGCGACACGCTCTCGGTGCTCGACCACTACCTCGCCGAGGCGCGGCGCGTCGATCGCCCCGAGGCCCAGGAGCTCGTCGCGCGCGCGGCGGCCGCGTAC
>CAUJFL010000201.1 GCA_963169165.1 Myxococcota bacterium
GCCCTGTACGCGGCGGCGCGCGCGGGGGTCGAGATCACGCTGCTCGTGCGCGGCATCTGCTGCCTGCGCCCTGGCATCCCCGGAGTCTCCGAGCGCATCACGGTGCGCGCCGTCATCGACCGGTTCCTCGAGCACACGCGCGCGTGCTCGTTCCTCAACGGCGGCGACGAGGAGGTGTTCTTGTCGAGCGCCGACTGGATGGCGCGCAACTTTCACCGTCGCGTCGAGGTCATGGTGCCGGTGCTCGATCCGCAGCTGCGCGCGCGGATCACCGGCGAGATCCTCGCGACGCAGATCGCCGACAACGTGAAGGCGTGGCGGCTCGGCGAGGACGGTCGCTACACGCGCGTCGAGCCCGGCGACCCGCCGCTGCGAAGCCAGGCGCGCTTCGTCGAGCTGGCAAGGGAGCGCGCCAAGGAGGCCGACGTCTCGCCGCGCGGCCCGCGACGCTGGCTGCCGCAAGAGCCGCTCGGCGCGGCCGACCGGTCGCGCAAGAAGAAGAAGAAGCTAGAGCCGCCAGTGTCGGGGCGCTGACCGCTCACCCGACGCACGACGTGGGGTCAGGCCGGTCAGGCCCTCATTTCCCCCGCCACCGCCGGTCCGGCCCGACGTCGACGTGGACGAAGCGATCCTCTGCCTTGTCGTACTGGCCGATGCCGCCCTTCCACCCGAGCGCCTCGACCTCCTTGCGCATCTCCTTGGGTGTCATCCCCTCGACCCGGAAGTCGAGCGCGTGGCCGAGCGAGTGTTGACTGTGTGAGGCGACCCGGTGCTCCTTCTTGCGGAGCTGCTCGTTGAGCTTCTGGCTTCGGTAGCCGCTGACGAGCTCGATGCGGACGAAGCCTCGCTTCTTCGCCAGCGCGCGGAGCACGTCGAGCAGCCTGGGCGCGATCGGTCGCGCCTCGCCGGTGATGCGGTCCGCGACGAGCGCCGCCATACGCTCTGGCGTGGGCGTCGTCGGCCCGAGGAGCGCGCTCTCCCCCGTGTGGATGTTGACGAGGCGCGCGAGCGCGTCGGCGGGCACCTCGGGCGCGGGCGGTGGAGGTGGCGCGGCGGCCGAGGCGCTCGCCGAGAGCGTGGCAGGTGGAGACGGGCGCGGGTCGATCGTCGCGTAGGACGGGACACAAACGGCCGCGAGCGCCCCCAGACTGGCGAGCGCTCGCGTCGTGCCCACGGACAAGGCCGTCAGCCGGCGACGGGCTTCGGCGGGCCGAAGATCGACGAGCCGCGGCGCTTGTCCTTGGACGCGCGCTCCTTGTCGGCCCAGGTGGGGATCACGATCTTCTCGCGGTGCGGCAGCGCCCTGCCCTCCCACAGCGCGGCGAGCTCTTCTGCGTCGATCGTCTCGCGATCGAGCAGCGCCTCGGCCGTCCCGTCGAGCACGGCGCGCTTCTCGTTGAGGATCTCCGTCGCGCGCCGCTCGGCGTCGAGCACCATCTTGCGGACCTCTTCGTCGATCTGCTCGGCGACCTTCTCGGAGAACTCGCGGCGGTTCATCGAGAAATCACGGCCCATGAACGGGTTGCCCTCGTCGTCGCCGCCATAGTTGAGCGGGCCGATCTCGTCGCTCATGCCGAACTCGGTCACCATGCGCCGCGCGATCTGCGTCGCGCGCTTGATGTCGTTCGAGGCGCCCGTCGTCGTCTGGCCGAACACGAGCTGCTCGGCGACGCGGCCGCCCATCAACACCGCGAGCCGCGCGAGCGCCTGGTCACGGCTGATCGAGTACTGGTCCTCCTTGGGGAGGCTCTGCGTCAGGCCGAGCGCCGGGCCGCGCGGGATGATCGTGACCTTGTGGACGGGGTCGGCCGCCGGCGCGAGCGCCATGCCCACCAGCGCGTGACCGGCCTCGTGCCAGGCGGTCGTCTTGCGCTCGTGCTCGCTGATGATCATCGAGCGGCGCTCGGTGCCCATCATCACCTTGTCCTTCGCCATCTCGAAATCCTGCATCACGACCTGCTCGCGATCGAAGCGCGCCGCGAGCAGCGCCGCCTCGTTGACGAGGTTCTCGAGATCGGCCCCCGCGAAGCCGGGCGTGCCGCGCGCGATCGTCTCGAGCTCGACGTCGGGCGACACCGGCACCTTGCGCGTGTGGACGCGGAGGATCTCCGTGCGGCCCTTCACGTCGGGGCGCGGGACCGTGATGCGCCGGTCGAACCGGCCAGGGCGCAAGATCGCCGGGTCGAGCACGTCGGGGCGGTTGGTCGCGGCGATCATGATCACGCCCTCGCTCGACTCGAAGCCGTCCATCTCGACCAGGAGCTGGTTCAGCGTCTGCTCGCGCTCGTCGTGGCCACCCCCGAGCCCCGCGCCGCGGTGCCGACCGACCGCGTCGATCTCGTCGATGAAGATGATGCAGGGCGCGTGCTTCTTGGCCTGCTCGAACAGATCACGGACGCGGCTCGCGCCGACGCCGACGAACATCTCCACGAAGTCGGAGCCCGAGATGCTGAAGAACGGCACGCCCGCCTCGCCGGCGATCGCGCGGGCGAGCAGCGTCTTGCCAGTGCCAGGCGGGCCCACGCACAGCACGCCCTTCGGGATGCGCCCGCCGAGGCGCTGGAACTTCTTCGGGTCCTTGAGGAAGGCGATGATCTCCTCGACCTCGTCCTTGGCCTCGTCGATGCCGGCGACGTCGGCGAAGGTCACCTTGTTCTGTGACTCGTTGAGGAGCTTCGCGCGGGACTTGCCGAAGCTCATCGCCTTGCCGCCGCCCGCCTGCAGCTGGCGGATGAAGAAGTAGAACATCAGCACCATCACGCCGAGCGGCAGCAGCGTCATCAGCACCGGCATCCACAGGCCGTTGCCC
>CAUJFL010000202.1 GCA_963169165.1 Myxococcota bacterium
ATCCTCGAGGGCAAGCTGCGGGCGTACGTCTACGCCGACGTGCTGAACGTGACCTTTCGACGGAACGTCGAGGAGTGGGTGTACAGCGCCGACTACCGCCGCCGCGGCGAGCTGCACGGGATGCCGCTGCTCGCGGTGCTGGGCGCGAGGATCGAGCGATGAGGCGCGGCGTGGCGTGCCTCGTCCTGCTCTCCGCGTGCCGACCGGAGCTCGGGCCCCCCGACTCGCTGGTGACGCGCGAGCGCGTCCTCGCCGTCATCGCGGAGCCGCCGGAGTCGGCGCCGGGCGAGGTGGTCGCGTACCGCGCGCTCGTCGCCAGCCCCTCCGGGCCCGTCGACGGCTCCGCGGCGTCGTGGGGGTTCTGCGCGACGCCGAAGCCGCTGACCGACAACAACCTCGTGCCCTCGGCGTGCCTCGTCGACGCGAGGCCGATCGCGGATCCGGCGCGGGCGGAGACGCCGCGCGACGCCTGCAGGACGTTCGGCCCCGACCCGCCCCCTGGGGGACTGCGCCCGCGCGACCCCGACGCGACGGGCGGCTTCTACCAGCCCGTCCGCGTGGCGCTGGGCGCGGAACGAGCGTTCCGCCTGCAGCGGGTGTCGTGCTCCCTGCCGAGCGCGCCGCTCGACGTCGCGGTGGCCTTCGCGGCGGCGTACCGCCCGAACGAGCGCCCCGTGGTGCGCGAGCTGTCGCTCACCGCCGACGGCGCGCCGATCGCGCCTGGAGACCGCGTCGCAGGCGGCGCGACGATCGGGCTCCGCGTGAGCTGGGACGCGTCCGCCGAGGAGCCGTACGTCGTCTACGATCCTGCCGCGCGCGCCCTCTCCGCGCGCACGGAGTCGCTGGCGGTGACCTGGTTCGTGTCCGGCGGCGAGCTCGCGGACGAGGTGACCGGCGGCTCCGCGGCGCACTCGAGCGAGTCGTCGTGGCGCGTGCCCGCCGCGGGGCGGGCCTGGGTGTGGGCCGTCCTGCGCGACGAGCGAGGAGGCGTCGACGACGCCGTCGCGGCGGTGGACGTCGCGCGATGACGGCAGAGCGCCCCGGCGGCCCGTCTCGCTCGAGCGCGACGAGGGCTGCCTCACGATCCCTCGCCACGGCGCTCGCAGCGCGCCCTCGAACACGCGCGCGACCCGGTCGTCGCCGCGGGGCCCGTACCCGGCGATCACTTGTGCGAGCCGCGCGGCGGCGTCCCGCAGCGTGCCGTCGGTCGTCGGCGCCTCCGCGACCAGGAGCCCCGAGCGAGCGGCGCGCGACCACGCGACCAGCGCCGACCACCGCTGCCCCTCCGCCGGGTCCCGCGCCGTCTGGACCACCGCCACCGTCGCGCCATACCGCCGCCTCGCCAGGGCGCCGGCAGCACCGTGACGGTCTTGCCGCACGCGACGCACCGGAAGCGCTGCGCCTTCGACTCCGTGCGCGTCGGCGCACCGCCAGGTGCTCGCGGCCCGAGCTGCTCGCGCCGCCGCGGGCCGTGCCTCTGGAACTGCACGCGCCCGCCCACCGGGCAGCTCGCCGCCCCGCACGACGGGCACTGGGCGGGGCGCAGCGGGTCCAGCTCAGGTGATCCGCGACCGCGAGGCCGGTGTCCGCCGTGCTTGCTCTCTGCGTCGCCTTGCTCGATCCTGCGCTCGCTCTGATCCACTCGCTCGGAGCACGACGCGGGAGGGAGTCCTCGAAAAACCGCCTCCCGCGTCACCTTCTTCTTCAGGCCGGTCCACCCGATGCTCCCCTCCTCCTCTCGTCATGCCACGGTCGCGTCCCGAGCGGACCTGCCTCCGGCGCCGACGAGTTGGGGGCCGCTCGACTGCACGCGCTCGCGGGGCGCGGGGTGGGCTGAAGCATGAGCGCCACGCCCCTCTCCAGGTCCGCGCGCGGTGCCGCGCCGGGGGGGGGCGAAGGTCAGATGTTTCAGATCGCTCTGGCTCGTCGCTTTGGTCGGGGCCGGGCTGTAACGAAATGAACGGGCTGCCAGGCTGGTACTTCACTGCCCCCTGGGACCCGGTCCCGATTCGACGTGGCGATGCGCTCGGCTTTCGCGCAGGCGCGGACCACTTCGCTGACCTGCTCGCGCCCGGCCTGAGCAACGCGGCCTCCGATGCGAGGTGGATCTCGTTGCTGTCGTGGTGCCTCAAGTGGTCGCACGTCGTCTGGCGGAACGCGGGCGGCGGCGACCTGTCACGACGTGACGGTCAACGCGCGCGGTATGCGTGGCTTCGCCCGCTCGAGCTTCTCTGGGTGGACCGGGCACTCGAGTCTGGGCAGACCACCGCCCAGCTCCGTGGGCGACGAAGCCTCGAGCGGTGGCGTAAGGCTGAACGGAAGCTTCCTAACTTCGCGATGAGCCCCGACCAGTTCCGCCGGTACCGCCAGGTCGGTACCTATGGCGCGTACCGCGTGGTCCTTCGCACCGTACCTGGCCTCACGATGGGTGACGGCTGGACGCCCGCAGACACCGCGCTCCAGCTTGCGACCCTCGTCAACGAGAGCCTCCCCCGCGACGTGCGGTTGAAGCAGGAGCACTTCGAGAACGGCACGAAGTGGGGGCATTGGGCTGATGACGAGGCGCGGTACTGGGTGAGGCACGGGTGGCCCGCAGCATGGGCGAAGACTGGCAGCGGCCTGCTGCCCACGCCCGCCAACGCCGTAGGGAAGCGGCTTCCTGAGGAGGAACGTCGCCTGCTCGAGCCGGTGCTCTTCAGGGCCGAGTCCGCTCGACGCGTCACCGCCGAGGCCCTGGCCGGGGCGAAGGCGGCTTCGTCGCATGCCGCTCTCTGCGACACGCTCGCGAGCTCGAGCGCGCTCTCGAAGAAGATCGAGCCAAGGTCGCTGGCTCCGCTCCCTGCGTTCACGCGCTTCGCCGACGCCTCGATGCACGCGATGCGGGGGCTGTGGACCGAGATCAATAGCGACGACGCCAAGCAGGCGCCTGCCGTCGACACGCTGGCTCGCTCGTCGGAGCTACGCGCCAGGCTCGATATGGTTCGAGAGACAGGGGCCGCGTGGCTGCGCGCGCCTGGCCGGAGCGTGTTTCCGCACGCTCACGTCATGACTCGTCTGGCCGAGGCAATGCAGGCGGCGACGACACCGATCGACCAGCTGCGAGCGCTCGCGCGCCATCACCACGAGCACGGCGGAGGCCGGCGCTGGTTCCGCGAGCAGGCCGGCAAGATGGTCCCGCTCGTGGCGGATACGGGCATCGCCGCAAGCGACTACCGCTTTCGACTGCGCCCGCTCGGCCGCCTCGCAGCCCAGTGCGGCGTGGCCCAGATGAACGACGTGCTCGACGCCGTCGAACGAAGCGAGCTCGAGGACACTGCTCGCTCCGAGCCCGATGACGAGGAAGGAGACGCGCTGTGACGGCTCCGAGCTGGAAAGACGTCCTTCCCTCGCCCCCTCCAGGAGGTCGACTCCACGAGGCGTGGATGACGAGCTTCGAGCAGCCCGACGCCGGCCTCCTCGTCGAATACCTTCTCCCATCGTTGCTCGGCGCGAACAACTCGCTCTCGCAAGAGTTCCAGGAGCGGAACCTGTTCTTCGGCGAGCTGGGCACAGCGCTCGAGACGCTGCGCGGTCGGCTCACCGTCATCTCGTCGCCACCGCGCGGCGCGCGCGAGGACTCGCAATACCCGTGGCTGTGGCGATACGTGAGCCACTTCAACG
>CAUJFL010000203.1 GCA_963169165.1 Myxococcota bacterium
TGATCAGCGCCTCGGGCAGCTCGGGCAGCTGGAAGAAGAAGACATACCAGGACTTCCAGAGCTGTGACGGCGTGGACAGCCCCGCGCGGTAGAGCTCGGGGTGCGCGGCGTTGAGCACGACCAGCCGCGTGACGCGGGACGGATGCCTCAGCGCGAACGAGTACGCGATCATCCCGCCCCAGTCGTGGCCGAGCACGACCGCGCGCTCGAGCTCGAGCGCGTCGAGCAGCCCCTCGACGTCGGCGACGAGGTGCTCGATCGCGTAGGCGTCCACCCCCTCGGGCTTGTCCGACAGGTGGTAGCCCCGAAGATCGGGGACGATGGCCGTGTGTCCGGCGGCGACGAGGCCCGCGGCGAGGTGGCGCATCGCGTATCCGAACTGAGGGAAGCCGTGCAAGAGGACGACCGGCGGCCCTTCGCCGTCGATCGTGACGGAGAGCGTGACGCCGCCGACGTCGACGCGCCGGGTCGTCACGCCGTCCTCGTGGTTCGCACGAGCCGCGCCCGCGCGTGAAACAGTGTGCCGTCGTAGAACCGCGCGAGCCGTCGCCGCGTGACGGCGGGCACGAGATCGTCGTGGCCGTACGCGCGCACGCGCCGGTCCGCGAACAACCAGAAGAACACGGTCGCCTCGAGCCAGGAGAACGCGAACATCACCCAGCCCGGTGTGCTCTCGACGCGGCCTCCGGGGTTCGAGCGCAGGTACGCGAGCAGCTCGTCGCGTCGGATGACGTCGCGCCCACCTGCCGCCTTCGCGAACATCGCGTCGAACGCGCCCGCAGAGAACGCGCCGTCGGGACCGAACGAGTCGCTGTCGTGAGGGTGCTTGCCGCGCGAGATGGCCGACAGATCGATCGACATCGAGGGGCGGCCGCGGGTTCGGTAGCCGAGCGCCGCGTGGATGATCACCGCGAACCCGAGCGACAGCGGACCACACAGCCCGAGTCGCGAGAGGCCGTCCACGGTGTCCGACACGGAGAGCGCGCCCGCGCCCCGCCGATCGAAGAACGCGGCGTGGCGCGCGAGCGCGGGCGTGGCGCGATCGACCCGAGCGCTCACTTGATGACGACCTCGGTGGTGATCGACGCGCCGGTGGGGCCGTACGCGGGCGCGAGCGCGCGCAGCGTGATCTCGAAGTCGCCCGAGGTGACGAGCTTCTGGTTGCGCGCGGAGACTTCGAGCGCGCCCTGCTTCTTGGGCAGCTTCGCGAGGAGCGCCTGCGGGACGGAGCCCGCGCCCTTCGCGCCGTCGAACGCGCAGGACAGCTGGACGTCGACCGCCGCGCCGGACGACGAGTCTTTCAGCGCGACGCCGAAGCGCACCTCGTCGGGGGTCGCGGTCCACTCGCACGCGTAGTCCTTGGTCGAGTCGAGCGTCAGCGTCTCGCCCGGCTTGGTGTACGGCTTCGTGAAGCTGACGATGTCGGGCGCCTGCACGGTCCCGACGAACGCGGGGACATCGCCGCCCTTGGCGGAGACCTTCACGAGCTCGCCGCCGTAGTAGAGGACGCTCTTCGACAAGAACGCGGCGTAGGTGTCGGGCTCGACGCCGGTGTCGGGTGACAGCGAAGCGAACGCGACGCCCGTCTCGACTGTGATCTCGCCCGCGTCGGGAGGCGCGGCCGACGTCGACGCCGCGGGGCAGCGTGACAGCGTACACGCGCCCGCCGTCTCGCGCTCGCACGGGTCGGCGTGCGGAGCCGTGAACGACGCCGTCACGAGCCCGCGTCCGTCGGGCAAAGCGGCGCTGGGAGGGATGCTGGCCATCACGACGAGCCCTGTCGCCTTGGCCTTCGCGCCCGCGCTGCCTGCTTGTGACGCGCCCGCGCCGCCTGCTTGCGAACCCGCGCTGCCTGCTTGTGCAGCACCTGCGCCACCCGCCTGTGGCGCGCCCGCGTTGCCCGCTTGTGGCGCGCCCGCGCTGCCTGCTTGTGACGCACCCGCGCTGCCTGCTTGTGACGCGCCCGCGCTGCCCGCTTGTGACGCGCCCGCGCTGCCTGCCTGCGGCGCGCCCGCGCTGCCTGCTTGTGAGGCGCCCGCAGCTCCGGGAGACGAGCCCTCGGGTGTGTCAGCGTCACCGCCTCCGCACGCGAGCAACAGTATGCACCCCAACCAGGCTCGACGAAGCATGCTCGCGCACTAGCACGGACCCGCCGAGGACACGGTCACTCGCGCGGGGCGCGGTAGACGTTGTACTCGTAGTTCCCGTCTGGATCTTGATCCTCGCGCGAGAAATACAGCGCGCAGAGATCGGCCGACAGCGCCGGATCGGTCTCGTCAGCGGCCGACGACACCAGCCGGCTCGCGCTCGCGGCGGGCTGCCCGTTCGCGTCGAGCCGCACGGCGAAGAGATCGTTCTGGTCCGCGGCGATCGAGCAGCCCGTCGCCGGGTTGACCGAGATCGAGCGGAACAGCATCAGCTTCCCATCCGGCGTCACCCACGGCGTGGCGTCACCGCCCGCGCGGTGGCAGCCGTCGTCGAGCACGATCGCGATGGGATCTATCTGCGTCAGGGACGTCGGCGGCAGCATCGTCAGCAGCTCCGCGGAGCCGTTGCGCGTGCTCATCCAGAAGACCCGCGCGGTGTCCTCCGCGACCGCGATGGAGTAGTTCGACGCGCCGGTGTTCAGCGCCGTCGGCAGCGCGATGGCGGCGCCCGGCGGCGTCCCGGGGGTCCACGACGTCACCATGAGCTGTCGGTCACCGCTGAAGCCCGTCTTCGTCGAGTCGAACAGGAGGTTGCCCATCCCGAACCCCGCCACGTTCTTCGTCAGCAGCCACGGCGCGCTCTCCGATTTCCCGGTCGCGTTCGCGCCGCCGCCGATGAGCGGCCCCGCTACCGTCTCGGGCGCCGCCGAGTAGCGCAGCACCTTCTCCTTGTCCCACTTGCCGGTGCGATAGAGCATCCCCCCGCTGGCCGCCGGCCGCGGGAAGCGCGCGTGCCCCGCGATGTCGGTGTTCGACGCGCTCACGGCGGCGACGCGCGAGGGCGGGCCGAACCCGAGCCGCGAGGTGTCGGCGCAGGACGCGCAACTCCCGTCGTCCCCGCGACAGTAGGATCCGGGGGCACACTGACACTCTGTCGCGCCACCCGCGCCGCCCGCGCCCGCCGCAGGCGATCCTCCCGCACCCGCGCTCGGTGCGCCCGCCGCACCCGCGCTCGGTGCACCTGCCGCGCCCGCGGACTGTGCCCCCGCCGCGCCCGCGGACTGTGCGCCTGCCGCGCCCGCGGTCTGTGCGCCTGCTGCGCCCGCGGTCTGTGCGCCTGCTGCGCCCGCGGACTGTGCGC
>CAUJFL010000204.1 GCA_963169165.1 Myxococcota bacterium
GCCGTCGCCGCCACCGACGTCGGTGATCGTCCACCCGGTCGGCAGGCAGCCACGCCAGAACTCCTGAAGCGACGCCGCGGCGTCGACGTCGTCCGAGGTCGCCTCGCGTCGCAACACGCGGAGCGTAGACCACGACGCCACCGCCTCCTCGACTGTTTCGCGGGGGCCCTAACGAGCCGTGGGCGCGGACGCGCGCCTCGCACGCCTGCACGAACGTGAGCTTGCCCATCGTGCGGCAGTTGGCGAGGGCGCGCTGGCGCCGCTCTTCAGGGGTGGAGACGCTGCTCGCGTCGAGCTGACGTGGCGCGTCGAGTCGCTCGAGGCAGGCGCGCTGCAGGTGCGGCTTGGCCTCGAGGCGGCAGCCGGCCTCGCGTCGCGCCCGCTCGGCGCCCGGCGCCTCGGGGGGCGGCGGATGGGCGAGCCGCGCCAACCGCTCGTCGACGCACACGCGCGCGTCGTTCGCCGCGGTCTTGGAGGCCGAGGTCGCGCGCGCGCACGACGCCTCGATCTCGCGGAGCTGGGCCGGATCGGCGCCGCGTGCCGCGCCGGTGGTCGCGCATCCGAGCAGCGTCAGCGCCGCGAGCCCTGCCGTCGCACGACCGAGCACGTAACGAGCGATCTCGAGCATCGCGGTCTTACATGGGGCCTGAGAGCGCCTCGGGCAAGACGAAACGTCACAGAAACATTCGCCTGCTAGGCGCCGCGCGCCATCAGCCCGGAGGCAGGCCCGTGACGCGGATCCCCGACGCGGCGGCGCCGTAAGTCTTGTTGATATGAAGCAGCACGGGCGTGAGCGCCTCGAGCGCGACCGCGTTCGCCAGGGGGCCGGCGTCGAGCGCGCGGAGGCCGAGATCGCCGATGAGCCGGATCGTCTGCGCCTTCGCGTCCGCGTCGTCGCCGCACACGAGCACGTCAGAGTCGAAGGCGTGCTCCGGGTCGGCCAGCTCGGAGGAGCCGACGTGGTGCAGCCCCGCGGTGACCCTGACCGACGGGCCGACGAGCGCCTGCGCCTCGAGCGCGGCCGCGCGGCCGGGCGGGAGATGCACGACGCGGACCTTCGGCGGCGCGAGCGGGACCGTGATGTCGATCAGCGCCTTGCCCGCCAGCGCGCCCGCGAGCCCCCGCAGCGTGTCGCCGTGCGCCGTGTACGGCACGGCGAGCAGGACGACCTCGGCCGCGCGCACCGCGTCCTCGTTCGACGCGCCGCCGACCGTGCGCCCGGCGAGCGCGCTCAGCTCGACCGCGGCCGCGGCGGCCCGCTCGCCGTCTCGAGAGCCGATGACCACGTCGTGCCCCGCGCGCGCCCAGCGGACCGCGATGCCCTTGCCTTCACGCCCGGTGCCGCCGACGATGCCGATCTTCATGCGCGGTGACGGTAGTGCAAGGTCGCGATAAGGGAAGCGCTCGTTCGGACCTCGTCACATGATCACGCGCCTCGAAGCCTTCGCCGTCCCCGGGCTGCCGATCGTGGGCGCAGGCGACGATCTCGCGGCGCTCGTGACCGGCGCGCTGGCCGCCTCCGGCGACGCGCCGAGACGCGGCGACGTCCTGATGGTCACCTCGAAGATCGTCGCGCGCGCCGAGGGGAGGTTCGCCGAGCTGTCGCGCGTGACGCCGTCCGCCGCCGCGCTCGAGCTCGCGCGGGAGGTCGAGGGCGATCCGCGGCTCGTCGAGCTGGTGCTGTCCGAGTCGACGGGCGTGTCCCGCAAGCGTAGGGGCGCGCTCGTCGTGCGCCACAGGCTCGGGTTCGTGACCGCGAACGCCGGGATCGATCTCAGCAACTCGGCGCCGCCCGACGCCGCGCCCGGTTCGGGGCCGTGGGCGCTGCTGCTGCCGCGCGATCCCGACGCGTCGGCCGAGCGCCTGCGGCGGGCGTGGCGCCCCGACGGCGCGCTCGCGGTGATCGTGACCGACTCGTTCGGCAGGCCGTTTCGGGTCGGGACCGTCGGCGCGGCGATCGGCGTCGCGGGGCTGCGCCCGGTCGTGGACCACCGCGGCGAGCTCGATCTCTTCGGGCGCACGCTCGAGCACACCATCGCGGCGCGCGCCGATCAGCTCGCGGCGCTGTCCGACCTCGTCGCCGGGCAGTCGAGCGACCGGCAGCCGGTCGTCGTCGTGCGCGGGGTCGAGTTCGCGCCCGTCGATGACGCCTCCGCGCGCGAGCTCTGCCGCCCGCTCGACGGAGATCTCTACGCATGAAGGTCGTCGCGCTCTCGGGCGGCGTCGGCGGCGCGAGGCTCGTCGAGGGGCTCAGCCGCGCGCTCGACGGCGACCTCACCGTCGTCGTCAACACCGGCGACGACTGCGTCCACTGGGGGCTCGCGATCGCGCCCGATCTCGACACCGTGATGTACACGCTCGCGGGGCTCGGCGACGACGCGCGCGGCTGGGGCCTCGGCGGTGACACGTTCTCCGCGCTCGCGGCGATGCGCGCGCTCGGCGAGGCCTCGTGGTTCTCGCTCGGCGATCGAGATCTCGCGACGCACCTGACGCGGACGGCGGCCCTCGCCCGCGGCGAGCCGCTCGACGCGCTCACGGCGCGCCTCTGTCGCGCGCTCGGCGTGCGCGCGCGCGTCCTGCCGATGTCGAACGAGCCCGCGCCCACGCTCGTCGACACCGTCGCGCATGGCCTGCTGCCGTTCCAGGAGTGGCTCGTCCTGCACCGCGCGCCCGAGGTGCGGCGGATCGTGCTGCCGGACGGCCCGCGCGCGCTGCCCGCGGCGCTCGACGCGCTCGAGGCGGCCGACGTCGTCGTGATCGGTCCGTCCAACCCCTACGTGTCGGTCGAGCCGATCACGCGGCTGCCCGGCGTGCGCGACGCGCTGTCGCGACGGATCGTCGTCGCGCTGTCGCCGATCGTCGGCGGCGCCGCCGTGAAGGGTCCGCTCGCCGAGATGATCCCCGCCCTGTCGGGCGCGCCGCCTTCCGCGCAGGCGGTGCTCGAGCGCTACGGCGGCCTGCTGTCAGGCTTCGTGGTCGAGCGGGGCGACGAGGTGCGGGGCGCGCCGTCGCTCGCGACCGACACGATCATGCGCACGCGCGACGACAGGCTGCGCCTCGCGCGAGAGGTGCTCGAGTTCGCGCGGGGGCTCGCGTGAGCGGGACGATCATCGTCCCCGCGAAGGGCCTCTCGCGCGCGAAATCAAGGCTCGGAGACGCGCTCCCAGGCGGCGCTCGCGCGACCCTCGCGGGGCGCTTGCTGTCGCACGTGCTGTCCACCGTCCGCGCCGCCGCGCCGACGCTCACGCGGCTCGTCGTCACCGACGGCGACGACACCGCGGCGCTCGCGCGGGCGCTGGGCGCAGAGGTGGTGCGCGATCCAGGCGGCTCGCTCGCCCGCGCGGTCGAGGCGGGCGTCGCGCGCGCCCCGGTCGAGCTGCCGGTGCTCGTGATGATGGCCGATCTCCCCGAGCTGACCGTCGAGGACGTGCGCGCGCTGCTCGCCGCGCTCGACGGGTTCGACCTCGCCCTCGCGCCCGATCCCGAGCGCCTCGGCACGAGCGCGCTCGCGGCGCGCGCCGGGCTCGTGTTCCCGATCGAGTTCGGCTCCGGCGAGTCGTTCGTCCGGTACGCGGCCTGGGCTCGCGCGCGCGCGCTCTGCGTCACCGTGCTCGAGCGCGCCGGGTTGAGCCGGGACCTCGACGGTCCCGACGCGCTCGTCCGGCTCGCGGCCTCGACGCGCTAGCGGCTCACCTCTTCTTCGGCGCGGGCGCCGTGACCGCTGGCTTCTTCGGGGTGGGCGAGGGCGCGGGCTTGTCCTGGAAGTACATCACGATCACGGCCATGATCGCGCAGAACGCGATCGCCGCGAGGACCGCGAGCGTGATCTTGATGATCGACCACGGCGCCTTGCCGACGACCTCGCCGGTCTGGCCGTTGATCAGCACCTGGTAGGGCTTGTCGCCGTAGCGGTAGGCCGCGACGTAGATCGGCAAGAGGACGTGCTTGAACGTCTCGCCCGAGGTGCGGTTCTGCACGACGAGCGCGCGGTGCGTGTCGCCGCCGACGTCGCTGCCGCACTTCCGCTCCTGCTGCTCGAAGATCTGCTTCTGCCCGAGCTTCCACGCGTCGGGCAGCTGGACGACGTAGGCCTCGGCCTTCCAGCCGGCGAGGTAGCCTGGGCTGTACGCGATGAGCTGCGTGGTCTGGAACGACGTCAGCTTGCCGACGAGCTCGGCCGGCACGCCCTTCGACGCGCACACGAGCACGTCGTCGTAGTGATCCTGGCGCCACCCCGCCGCGTGCTCCCAGCGCGTCTTCGTGACCGTGCGCGACTGCTGGTTGCCCTGCGAGTCCGTGTACCACTCGGTCTCCTGGTAGTTCCACCCGCGGTCGGCCGTCCAGTCGCTGCGGACGTGCGCGTCGAACGTCCAGTAGGGCACATAGACGCCCTGCACCTTGTCGAGCTTCGCGAGCTTCGCGAGATCGTTCGGCCTGAACCAGAGGCCCTTCATCCACGTGTTGAAGCCGCTGGTCGCGTTGTCCTTCGTGATCTGGAACGGCACGAGCGACTCGGGCGAGATCAGGTTGTTGCCCGCCGGGACCGTCACGACCATCGGCGACGCGCAGAACGAGCAGGCGCCCGAGCGCTCCTCGGGGCCCATGTTGACCGTCGCGCCGCACGAGTTGCACTGCACCGCCTGCAGCTGCGCGCCGAGCCCCGTCGGCGCCTGCATCATCAACCCGGCCTGCAGCGGGATCTCGCGCGGGCCCGGCGCCGTCGGCACGAGCCTCGACTGCGGCGCGACGGCCTTGCAGTGCTTGCACTTCAGGCTCTTCGAGGCCGGATCGTACAGCAGCGTGCCTCCGCACTGATCGCAGGCGAACTGCTGCGCCGACGCGTTGGGATCTTGGGTGGCCTGCATCATGGGAAGGGCGTGAGGCTAGAGCCTCGGCGCGCGCGTGGGAAGCCGACCGAGCGCCTCGCGCGCGCGTCGCGGCGCTTGACCCGCCCGACGGCGGGCGCGCACCATCCGCCGCATGATCAACCCGAGAACCACCACGCTCGCGCTCCTCGTCTGCTCGCTGCTCTCGGCCGTCGCCGTCGGCTGCAGCAAGACCAGCGACTCCGGCGCGGCCGCGTCGAACCTCCCCGAGAAGGGGCCATGGGACGCGATCAAGCTCACCTACTCGAAGAAGACCTCGTCGGGCGGGCCCGAGTTCATCGTCGAGAACACCGGCAAGAAGACCGTCAAGACGATCTTCATCGATTTCTACGGCTACGACGCCAAGGGCGCGCAGGTGGCGCACAAGGAGCTGTCGTTCAACATCCCGCTGAAGGGCGGCGACAAATCGGACGCGTCGACGAGCGACGTGAAGGACGCCGTCACGTGGGAGGCCACGTATCACGGCATCGCGTTCGACGGCGACGCCAAGGTGACGCTCGATCCCAAGCGCGCGCCCGACAAGAAGCCGAAGGGCAAGTGACGCGCGCCGCGCGGTGAGCTCACGGGCGCTCGATCGGCAGCAGCTCGGCCTCCCAGGAGAGCATCCCGCCCTCGAGGAACGCGACCGGCATCCCGCTGGCCGCGAGCTTCTCGGCGAGGGCCTTGGCCTTGTCGCCCGAGCGGCAATACAGCACGGGCTCGCCGGGCAGCATGTGCAGCTCGGCGAGGCGTGTCTCGATCTCGGTCTCCGGCATCGAGGCGGCGCGCGGCAGGTGCGCGCGGCCCCAGCTCGACGCCTCGCGGATGTCGACCGGCACGACCTGACCCTGCGCGATGAGCTGCGCGAGCTCCCGGGCGAGGATCGCGCCCTCCGCGCGCGGCAGGTACGGCTCGACGAGCTGACGGAGCTGCGCCTTCTTCATCGCGCCCATCTGCGCGTCGACGGGCCGCCCCTTGACGAACACCATGAACGTCGGGAGCGACTGGATGCGCAGCGACTGCGCCAGCGTCGGCGATTTGTCGGTGTTGACCTTGACGACCTTGAGCTTGCCCTCGAGCTCCTTGCCGAGGGCCTCGACCTCGGGCGAGGTCACCTTGCAGGGCTGGCACCAGTCCGCGTAGAAGTCGACGAGCACCGGGAGCTCGGACATCAACACCTCTGCCTTGAACGATCTCTCGTCGACGATCTGCGCGCCCATGTCGCGGACTCCGTAACCCAGCGGTCGCGCGCCGCAAGGGGTTTGATGCGCCGGGTGCGGAGCGCGCTTCGCGCGGCGACCGGATGCCACGATACTCTCGCGGATGGGCCCGTCGATCGCCGAGAGCGCCGTCCTCATCGGGCTGGCCGCGACCCCGTGGCTCGCGCGGGAGGCGACGCGCGGGCCGCGCGTGGCCCGTGGATGGACCGCGCTCGCGCCGGTCGCGATGGAGATCGTCGGCGCGCTCGCCGCGACCGCGCGCTACGCCGGGCTCACCGCGTCGCCGGTGTCGTCGCTCACGGCGCCGCTGTCGATCGCGTGCGCTCTCGCGGCGCCGGTCGCGCTGCTGCCGGGGCGCGCGCGCTTCGTCGGCGCGCTCGCGACGGTGCTCGCGCTCGCGGTGCTGTGCCTGGGAGACGCCGTGTATACCTGGACCTACGGCGCGGTGATCCCGCCGTCGGCGGTCGGGATGGTGGGGCAGGTGCCGAGCGTCGCCTCGGGGATCGCCGCCTCGCTGCCGTGGCACGCCGTCTGGGCGCTCGCGCCGGTCGTCGCCGCGGCCGTGATGCTCGCGGTCGCTCGCCCGGTCCCGATCGGCCGCGCTCGTTTCGTGGCGGTGGCGGCGCTCACCGTCGCGGCGGGTACGCCAGCGCTGCTCGGTGTCCGCGAGTTCGCGAGGACGGCGTCGACGCGGAGCGACATCGCGCTGCGCCCGCCGATGGAGCTCGGCTTCTTGACGACCCACGCGCGCGACCTCGCGCTCCTCGTCGCGCGCCGTCAAGGGTCGCGACGCGAGGCGCTCGCGGCCGCGCGGGCCTTCGAGGCGAGCCGTCCGCCCGCCGCGCCGCACCCGTGGTTCGGCGTCGCGCGCGGCAAGAGCGCGCTGTTCCTCCAGATCGAGTCGCTCAACGCCTGGGCGCTCGACGCGACGGTCGACGGCGAGCGCGTGATGCCGACGCTCGCCGGCCTGTGCGCGCGCGGGCTCTGCTTCGATCAGGTGCTCGATCAGACGGACGTGGGCCGCTCGTCCGACGGAGATCACCTCATCATGACCTCGCTGCACCCGCTCGCGCGTGAGGCGGTCTCGATCTCGTTCCCCGATCCGGTGGTGCCGTCGCTGCCCCGCGCGCTCGCCGGCGCCGGCTACGCGACGCTGTCGGCGATCGCCGATCATCCGACCTTCTGGAACGCCGGGCGTCGCCACCGCGCCTACGGCTTCGCGCAGTCGGTGTTTCGCCCCGCGCTCGGCGACGGCGGCGCGACGCTGGGCTTCGGCCTCGCCGACGGGGTGTTCTTCGAGCGAGTCGCGCCGCGGCTCGCGCGCCTGCCGCGGCCGTACCTCGCCTGGCTCATCACGCTGTCGTTGCACGCGCCCTACGAGCCCGTGCCGCCCGAGCTGGGCTCGTGGCGCGCGGGGTCGCTGCACGGCTCGACGCTCGGCAACTACCTCGAGGTCGCCCGCTATGTCGACGGCGCGATCGGCCAGCTGCTGGCGCGGCTCGACGCCGCCGGCACGCTCGCCGACACCCTGGTGGTGGTCTACGGCGATCACGGCGAGGGCGCTGGGCTCGAGCTCGACCGGCTCGGCGAGGCCGGCGTCTCGCGTGGCGATCTCCCTTCGCGCGTGCCGCTGGTCATCGCGGGCGCCGGCGTGTCGGGGCGATCGTCGCGGCCGGCCGGCCAGCTCGACGTCGCGCCCACCGTGCTGACGCTGCTCGGCGTGCCTCCGCCGCGCGGCTTCGTGGGGACTCCGCTCGACCTCGGCGCCGAGGGGGTCGCGGTGCGCACCGACGGACACGCGTTCGACGCCGCGCACGCGTGGCTGCGCGATCGCTGCGTCGCGCGGGCGACCGGGGCGGAGGTGGACGAGTCGGAGTGCGCCGCGCTCGTGCGGCGACGTGAGCTGGAGCTCGCGGCGTCGAGCGCGATCGTGCGGCACCAGCTGCGCGAGTTCTGACCGTCAACGCGGGACGCGCACCTGCCCGTCAGAGGTCACGTCGACGCGCTGCCCCGCGAAGTGCGCGCGCACGAGCCCCGCCTCGAGCCGCGTGGCGTCGATGAACGGCAGCGTCGCGCCGCCGGGCGCCTCGCCGAGCTCGACGCGAAAGAGCGCCCGTCCGTCGTCCGACACGCGCCACGCGACCGCGCGACCGCCCGCGCCGAGCTCGGCGTAGCCGTAGCCGAAGACGAGCAGCGATCGATCGGTGTCCGGCGTGAGCGTGTGCGGCGTCGCCGCGCGGAACCCCGTGCCGATCGCGAGCCCCTCGCGCCCCCACCGCAGCTCGCCGTTGTCGCCAAGGAGCTGCGCGCGCCCGCGACCGAGCAGCGACGCGACGACGACCCACCCGTGCCCCGGCCAGTACAGCGACGACAGCGAGTCACAGGTCGCGCTCGGCAGCAGCTGGTAGTCCGCGAGCAACCCTCCGCTCGCCTCCCACCTCCGCGCCGCGAGCGCGCCGCTGCCCTCGTCACACCACGCGATGACGACGTCGCCGCGCGGCCCGCCAGCGACGCTCGCGTGGTGGCCTCCGCGCGACGTGCCCGCGAGCGGGCGCTCCTTCTTCCATGCGAGCGCGCGCCGCGCGTCGGCCACGAGCACGATCGGCGTGGGCTGCGGACCCTGTCGCTGCACCAGCAGGATCACGCGGCCGTCTTCGCCCGGCGCGGCCATCACGTCGAGCGGGCCCGGCGCCGCGCCGAGCTGCGTGTGGAGCGTCTCCGCGTGCGGGCGCAGCAGCTCCGAGTCCTCGATCGCCCGCGCGACGAAGCGTCGCGGCAGCAGCAGCGGCTCGTTCGCGGGTGGGGCCGACGCCGCGCCGCTCGTCGACGCGGACGCGGTCGCCGCGGGCGGGGGAGGGGGCGGCGCGCGTCGGCACCCGAGGGCCAGCGTCGCGAGCAGCGCCGAGCGCACCCGCGCTCAGTCCTTCTTGGGCGCGTCGATCGGCAGCACGTCGCCGGCCTCGATCTCGCTGAGCAGGCGGTTGATTCGCTGCTCGTCGAGCCCGAGCCCCTCGGCGAGCGCGTGGAGGACGGCGCTCTCCTCGGGGACGATCGCGGCGTCGGCGGCGGCCACCGCGGCCGCGAGGATGTAGACCGTCTCGGCTCGCCCTTCGTCGCCCCGCAGCCGCTCGATGACCGCCGCCAGGCGCTTGTCGAGGCCCTCTTCGGCGACGCCGCGCGCGGCCGCGTCGAGCATCGACTCGAGGTGGGCCGAGCGGACGCGATCGTTGGACAGGACGCGCATCGCGCCGCGCAGCACGTCGCGCTCGACGTTCTTGACCTTGTGGTCGGCGAGCATCACGAGAAACATCGCCTCGCACAGCGCGCCGAACTCGGTGACGACGCTCATCGCCTCGATCGCGTCGAGCGAAGCCTTGCCCGTCGTCAGCACCACCGACGCTCGCTCGCCCCGCGCGCGCAGGCGCTCCTTCAGCTTGTCGAGGGTGGCTGGCGTGAGCTGGATCACGGCGCGTGAGGTTAGTCGCGCGATCGCCAAATGGCGAGCGCTCTCGGCTCAAGGGGAGCAGGCCGTGGCGGGCGCGGGCTCGCAGACCGCGAACGGCGCGCCGCCAGGCACGAGCGCGTGCTCGACGCAGGCGGTGGACGCGGGACATGGGTGGCTCGCGTCGCCGACCTTGCAGAGCCGCCTGCAGGCGGACGGGACCGTCGACGTCCCGAGACAGACATCACCAGCTCCACACGTCGGGACGCCGATCAGGTTCTGGCAACAAGCGCCGGTCTGACCGCTCCCGCCGGGGCGGCAGTCGAAGGTCGCGCCATCCGCCGAGACGGGCCAGCAGGTCGAGCCTTCAGGGCAATCCCAGGGGTGGTCCTGACAGTCCAGCACCTTGGTCGGTGCGCCGGCCGCGCCCGCGCCGCTCGCGCCCGCCGCGCCCGCGCCGCCCTTGGCGCTGGCGCCCGCCACGCTCGAGCCGCCCGCGCCGCCTCCTCCTCCGCCTCGACCGCCATCGCTCCGCGCGCCCGCCGTGCCAGCCGAGCCGCCGTTCGGGACCCCGCGCCCCGCGGCGCTCGACGAGTAGTCTTCGGACCCGCACGCGAGCGCGAGCGCGAGGCCGAGGGTCAGCGTGGTCGCCCGGAGCATCCGCCTACCTTGGCCGCGGAGAGTTCTCGATCGCAAGCGCCGCGCGTTCTGGGGCATGCTGGACGCCGGATCTCGATGGCCAAGCTCTATTTTCGGCACGGCACGATGAACAGCGCCAAGACGCTGAACCTGCTCGCGGTCGCGCACAACTACCGCGCGCAAGGCAAGCGGGTGCGTCTGATGAAGCCGCGGCTCGACGACAGGTTCGGCGTCCGGGAGATCTCCTCGCGCGCGGGGGTCAAGATGGAGGCCGATCAGCTCGTCGACGCGGCCTCGGTCCTCTCGCCGGACGATTTCGTCGGCCTCGACTGCGTGCTGGTCGACGAGGCGCAGTTTCTGTCGACCGCGCTGGTCGAGCAGCTGCGGGCGCTGACCCGCCACCCGGGCGTGCCGGTCATCTGCTATGGCCTGAGGACCGACTTTCGGACGCGGCTGTTCGATGGTTCGCGGCGTCTGCTCGAGCTTGCCGACAGCATCGAGGAGGTGAAGGTGACCTGCCAGTATTGCAACAAGAAGGCGATCCTCAACCTGCGCCTCGTCGACGGCGTGGGCACGAGCGAGGGCGCGCAGGTGCAGCTCGGCGCGGAGGAGAGCTACGTGCCCGTGTGCTTCGGGTGCTTCGATGACCGCCTGCCGATCGCCGGGCTGCCGGCCTTGGTAACGTGACATAGGCTCGGGCTCGACCGCGCTCGCGCTTGCGTCCCCGCCCCGGCGTGGCAAGACGGCGACCCTCGTGCGCGTGTTCGTGCTCCTCGCGACGTACCTCCTCGTCGCCCTCGGCGCCGCGGCGGCCGTGCTCGCGCTGCGCGGCTCGTTCGATCACCCCGCGCCGTGGCTCGCGCTCGGCCCCGTCGCGTCGCACGCGTGGAGCGCGGCGGGAGGGGTGGCGCTCGGCGCCGCCGTCGTCGGGCTGAGCCGCTGGCTGCTGCGCCTCCCCGTCGCGCGCGAGCTCGCTGACGCGCTCGCGCCGGCGACGCGCGCGCTCACGTCGGGGCAGATCGTGCTCGTCGCGCTGCTGTCGAGCCTCGGCGAGGAGCTGCTGTTTCGCGCGCTCCTCGCGCCGTACCTCGGCGTCGTCGCGTCGTCGCTGCTGTTCGCGTCGCTGCACCAGGTGCGAGGGCGGGCGAGGTGGCTGTGGATGACCTTCTCGCTGTTCGTCGGCCTCGCGGTCGCGCTCCTCTACCGCGCGACCGGCTCGCTCGTCGGCCCCCTGGTCGCGCACGCGCTCGTCAACGCGCTCAACCTCCACCACCTTCGCGAGCTGCGGACGCCGCGTCCGCGACGCGCCGAGGGGCTCCTGTCGGCGCGGTCGGCGTGATCGACTGCCCGCACGCCGCGCGGTGCGCCGGGTGCACGCGCCTCTCACAGCCCTACGACGCGCAGCTCGTCGACAAGGCGAGCGAGGTCGCCAGGGCGCTCGCGCGCTACCCCGAGCTCCGCGCGTTGCGCGTCGAGCCGTGCGCGCCCGCGACGCCCCACGTCGGCTACCGCACGCGCGCCAAGTGGGTCGTCGACGGCGGCCGCGTCGGCCTGTACGCGAAGGGGTCCGATCACGAGGTCGTCGATCTTCCCGGTTGCGTCGTCGTGCCGCAGAGCCTCGTCCGGGTCGCCGAGGCGCTCCGGGGGCGTCTCGCCGAGGGGGGCGCGGCGGCCGCGGCCATCACCGGGCTCGACGTGCGCCAGGCGCTCGACGGCGGGCTCGAGGCGCTGCTCGTCACGGTCATCCACGACCACGCGCTCCGGGACGCCGACGCCGCGCTCGCGCCGATCGCCGCCGCGCTCGCTCGCGTCCCCGGTGTGGTCGGCGTCGCGCGCGCGTCGCGCGACCCTGGCTCACCCCGCGCCTTCGGTGCGCCGCCGCGCCTGCTCGTCGGCGCGTCGAGCGCGGTCGACTACGGGCACCTGGCCACCTTCGGCGCGTTCGTTCAGGCGCACCGCGGCCAGTCCGTCCAGCTCGCGCGGCTCGTCGCGAGCGCCGTGGCGCAGACAGGCTCGACGACCGTCCTCGAGCTGTTCGGCGGGGCGGGCGCGCTCGGCCTCGCGCTCGCGCGCGCCGGCGCAGACGTCGAGCTCCTCGAGCTCGTCGAGGGGGCGGCCGACGCGGCGACCGAGATGGCCCGGCGCGAGCGTCTGCCGCTCCAGGCGCGAGTCGCCGACGCGACCCGCCTGTCGGAGCGTGAGCCTCCGCGCGATCTCGTCGTCGTCGATCCTCCGCGCCGTGGCCTTCCTCCGCGGCTGCGCGACGCCGTGGTCAGGATCGCGCGCCGCGCGATCGTGTACGTGTCGTGCGATCCCGCCACGCTCGCGCGTGATCTCGCGCACCTCGCGCGGCTGGGGTTCGCGGCGACGTCGGCGCGCCCCATCGACATGATCCCGCAGACGGACGCCGTCGAGACCGTCGTCGTGCTGCGCCCCGCGTCGCCGGCCCCGCTGGTCGTGCTCCACGAAGACGACGACGTGCTGGTGATCGACAAGCCACCGCACATGTCGATGCGCGACCTCGAGGCCCGCGTCGCCGCGCGGGCACGTGGCGCCGTCCCGCTCGGGTGGCTGCCGCCGCAGGCGAGCGGGGTCGTCCCGTTCGCTCGGTCGTGGACCGCCGCCTTTCCAGAGAAATCCGGGCTCGGCGAGACGACCCTCGAGGCGCGCGTGCGCGGCGTGACCCACGCGCGCGGCGTGCTCGCGCGCACCAGTGATCGGGTCGCGCTGTCGTACGTGCGCGGCGAGGTCCGCGGCGGTCACGCCGAGCTCGAGCTCACCGCCGCGCCGAGCTCGCGCCTCGATCCGCTGCCCGCGCTCGCGCGCATCGGGCACCCCGCGCTCGGCGACACGCGCGACGGTCACGAGCCCACCAACGCGCACTTCTTCGCCTCCGCGGGGCTCGATCGCGCGTGGCTGCACGCGTCGCGCGTCGTCATCAAGGGCGTCACGATCGAGAGCCCGCGCGCCCCCGATCTGCCCGCGTAGCGCGCCGAGCATCACCCGGTGGTCTTCGGGCCCGATGTTCGACTACCCTGCCTCACGCTCAGGCATGCCATCGCCCCCGCCCGAAGATCGGCCGCGTGTCCTCGTCGTCGACGACGAGAAGCTGATCCGAGAAGTCCTCGCCGATTTCCTCGGCCTCGAGGGCTACTTCGTGCGCACGGCGGGGGACGGCGTCGCCGCCGTCGAGGAGCTACGCCGCCGCCGCTTCGATCTCGTGATCAGCGACATGAAGATGCCGCGGATGGGCGGGCTCGAGCTGCTCGCGGAGATCTCCAGGCTCGACCCGTCGACCGTGACGGTCATCATGACCGGCTTCGGCACGGTCGAGAGCGCGATCGACGCGATGAAGCGCGGCGCCTACGACTACGTGCTGAAGCCGTTTCGCGTCGAGGAGGTCATCCGCATCGCGCAGCGCGGCCTGGAGAAGCGCCGGCTCGCGTCGGAGAACCTCCGCCTCAAGGAGGCCGTGTCGCTGTACCAGGTGAGCGAGGCGATCGCGGCGAGCCTGTCGCTCGACGAGGTGCTCGCCGCGGTCGCGGACAGCACGCACGCGGAGCTGGTGGCCGATCTGCTGTCGACCTGGCTCGACGACGGCGAGGGCTCGTTCTTCGAGCGGCAGTACCTCCCGCGGCCCGGGTTTCCGCACGAGGGCTCGATGGGCAAGCTCGACTCGGCGGTGCTGGCCGCGCACCTGTCGACCGAGCGCTCCTTGATCGAGCACGGCGAGCGCGCCGCGGCCTATTTCTCCGAGGCGCCGTCGTTCGCGCCGGTGAGCCTCGTGGCGGTCCCGCTGAAGGCGAAGCAGCGCCTCATCGGGTGGATCTCGGCGGTCAGCTTCACGCCCCACGTCACCTTCGACGAGGGCCAGCGCAAGCTGCTCAGCATCATCGGCTCGCGCGCGGCCGCCGCCATCGAGAACGCCCGACTCTACGAGGATCTGCAGGCGTCGTTTCAGCAGACGATCGAGGGGCTCGCGGCGGCGATCGACAAGATGGATCGCTACACCTCGGGCCACTCGACCCGCGTCGCCGTCTACGCGACCTACCTCGCGAAGCGCCTCGGGCTGTCCCCGCCCGAGATCGAGATCGTCCGCCAGAGCGCGCTGATGCACGACATCGGCAAGCTCGGGTGCGTGATGAACCTCAACAAGCCTGGCAAGCTCACGCAAGAAGAATACGAGGTGTTCCAGCAGCACCCCGGCTTCGGGCGCGACATCCTCGAGCCGATCAAGTTCCTCCACCCGCTGATCCCGGGCGTTCACCTCCACCACGAGATGTGGGGCGGCAAGGGCTACCCGCTCGGCCTCGCGGGCAACGACATCCCGCTCATCGCGCGGATCGTCTCGGTCGCCGACACATACGACGCGATGACGAGCGACCGCGCGTACCGACGCGCCTTGCCGCACGACGTCGCGGTCGCCGAGATCGAGCGCTGCTCGGGGACGCAGTTCGATCCCGACGTCGCCGCGGTCTTCAACGAGGGCCTCGACGCCTACCGCGAGGAGCAGCTGGCGAGCGGCGAGATCGTCCCCGAATAACGGCCGCGCGCCCGGCAGCGCCGGTAGATCGTCGCCGCCTCCCGCGACCGAGGGCTCCTCGGCCCGCTCCGCCGACGGTGCGACGTCGGGCTTGCCCGTGTACACGATGAGCTGCTCGCCGACCGTGAGCGGCGTCGACCGACCCTTGCGGTTGATGCGCTCGAGCATGCCGACGCTGATGCCGTAGCGCTTGGAGAGCCTCTGCCAGTCGTCGCCCTGACCGACCGTGACGGTCACGCGGCGACGGCCCTTCTCGGCCTCGAAGTGCTCGAAGAACCGCTCGGTGCCGACGACGAGCACGTCCGCGTCCTCTTCGCGCAGGTGCACCACCTGCCCGAGCCCGTCGGAGGGATCGACGAACACCTGGAGCGTCATTCCCTCCTGCAGCCGCGCGCCGGGGTCGACCGAGTTCCACGCGCGCAGCGAGTCGGTCGTCACGCCGAACGCCGAGGCCACGAGCTTCAGCGTGTCGCCGGGCACCACTCGATAGAACACGCGGCGCTTGCCCGGCACGCTCTCCGGCTCCGCCGGCCGCACGACCACGGGGCGCGGCTTCGGCCGCGGTCCGGCGCCCCCGGGCGGCGCGAGCAGCACGTCGCCTCCACGCAGCAGGTCGCCCGGAGCGAGGCCGTTCAGCTCGCGCAGCGCCCGCGCCGAGACGCCGAGCTCGTCGGCGAGCGTCTCGACGGTCTGCCCGATCCGCGCCGTGACGCGGAACAGCCTCGGCTCCGCGGCGGCGAGCGCCGACAGCTTGGGCCGCAGCGCGTCGCCCGCGCCGGACGGCACGTGCAGCGGGTAGGTGCGCCGCTCGTCGCCCTCGACCGGCGTGCGCTTCGCGCGGAGGTGCGGGTTCATGTCGAACAGCTCCTTCGGCGCCACGCCCGTGGCCTTCGCGACCGACGCGAGCGACAGCCCCGGCGGCGCGTCGACCGAGTCGAACGCGACGGCCGGCTCGCGCGGCGTCGAGTCGAGCCCGAAGACCGCGGGGTTCTCGGCGACGATCGCGAACGCGGTGATCTTGGGGACGTACAGCGTCGTCTCCCACGGGATGCCCGCCTCGAGCCTCGACAGCTCCCAGTAGTCGTTGGTGTTGTACTTCTTCACGGCCGCGAGCAGCCCGCCGAACCCCATATTGTACGCCGCGAGCGCCATCTCCCAGCTGCCGAAGCGCCGCTCGAGGTCCGAGAGGTACCTGGCCGCGGCCTCGGCCGAGCGCGACGGTTCGAGCCGCTCGTCGACCCAGCGATCGACGCGCAGTCCGTAGATCCGCGCGCCGTCCGGCATGAACTGGAACAGCCCGACCGCGCCCGCGTGCGAGCGCGCCTTCGGCTCGAACGCGCTCTCGGTCATCGCCAGCCACAGCAGCGACTCGGGGACGTGCTCTCGCCGCAGGACGCGTCGCACCTCGTCGGAGTAGCGCCCGCTCCGCCGCCACGCCGCCTTCGCGAGCGCCCGACCGCGCGGATCGTCGCGGAAGTATGTTAGATATGTGATGACTCGAGCGTCCCACTTCACCGGCAGATCGGGGACCTTCAGCGCGCGGATCCACGCGAGGCGCTCGTCCTTGTCGGCGGCGGTGTCGGCGGGCCGCTTCACGTCGACCGCGGGCGGCAGGCCCGAGGCGTGCACGACGGGATCGTCGGCGTCGACCGGCACAGGGAAGGCCACCTCGTTGGGCCACGCGGCGCCCACGCGGGGCGCGGCCGGCGGGAACAGCTCGCGCTCGACCTCTCGCAGCGCGCGCAACTCGGGGGTCTCGGCGCCGCGCTGCGCCTCTTCTGCGGTCGGCCCGCCCGCGATCGCGCGCCGGGCGGCGTCGTCCGGGCCCTTCGGCGCGTCGCCGGGCTTGTCGACGCCGCGGGGCGCGGGCCTGGCAGACGCGGGCCTGGGCGCGGGCTTCGGCTTCGCCGCGGGCTTGTGCGCTGGCTTGTGCGCGGGCTTCGGCGCCGCGAGCGCCGCCCCGGGCAGCGACAGCGCGACGAGCAACGGGACGAGCCTCCGCATGGGCCGCGAGCATGACCCGCGCGGCGCGGCGCGGGCAAGTCCTCGCACGGCGCGCGGTGAGCTGGTAGACGGCGGCTCCGTTGCGGCTCCCGCCCGCTCTCGCTCGACGTCCGTGGGCGCCTCCGCTGCTCGCGGCGCTCGGGGTGACGCTCGTGGTGACGGCGCTGTCGTGGTCCCTCCCGGCGCGCTTCGCGTCGACCGGGGTCGGCTTCGCGTTCCTGTTCGCGACGTACCTGCTGGTGCTCCGCCACGACGACGGGATCGTCCGCGCGCACGGCCTGTCGCTGGGCGGCCTGTTCGAGCGGGACACGCGCCTCGATCCGCTCCGCCTCGGGCGCTCGTTCGCGCTCGCGTGCGGCGTCGCGCTGCTGGTGGCGCTCGTGATCTTCCCGCCGTTCGTGGTCGGCTACCCGCACTACTGGAGCAAGATCGTCGGGCGGGCGCTCCACTATCAAGGGCACCCGATCGCGCTGCCGCCGCGCTTCGCAGAAGAGGTGCTCGGGCAGGTGTTCGTCATCGCGCTGCCCGAGGAGTCGTTCTTCCGCGGGTACCTGCAGACCCGGCTCGAGGCCGCGTGGCCGGGCGGCGTGCGCGTGCTCGGCGCGACGCTCGGGCCCGCGCTCGTCGTCACGTCGCTCGTGTTCGCCCTCGGGCACGTCGCGACCCAGCCGCAGCTGCCGCGGCTCGCGGTGTTCTTCCCGTCGCTGCTGTTCGGCGCGCTGCGGGGCGCGACCCGCGGGATCGGCGCGTCGATCGCGTTCCACGCGATGTGCAACCTGCTGACGGGGCTGCTCGCGGTGAACTTCGGGCTGTCGAAGGGCTGACCCTCACCAGCCTTCGTCGAGCGCGTCGTCAGGGGTGGCCTCGCTCGTCGGCAGCTCGCTGATGGGGAGCGCGCCGGCGGGGCGGGTGTCGGGCAGCGGCTCGTCGGCTGGAGGCGGGAGGCTCGCGGTGACGCCTCGATGTCCGAGGACGAGGGCGTCGTGGCGCTGGGCCAGCAGCCGCAGCGGCGCGAGCTGCGCGGCGACGTGCGGCACGACGTCGACCAGCTCGGTGATCGGCGCGCCGAGCCGACCGGTCCAGGTGACAGCCTTGCTCGTCGCGTCGAGGTGCTCGCTCACCTCGACCCGCATCCCGTCTCCGTCCGCGGTGAGCCGCACGCGCACCGGGCCGCGCATCCACGGTCGGGTCGCGAGGTGAGACGCGAGCACCAGCAGGCTCGCGACGCTCTCACCGGCGCGCGCGATCGTCGCGTAGTGCTCCAGGAGGGCCGTCGCCCCGTCGCGCGTGGCGCACGCCTCCTCGATGTCCTGGAAGGTGACGTCGGAGGCGCGCTCGCGCAGCAGGGCCCTCATGGGAGGCGGCGCCATCCCTACCAGATCCCGCTCGGTCCGGCCCAGTTACGACGGCGTGAGCCTCGACATCGCGCTAGGTTGCGCGCCCGATGCGCGACGTCTCGACCACGCTGGAGCTCGCCGCCGACAGCGCGCGGGCGCTGCTGCTCGAACACTATGACCGCGGCGTCGCCGTCGAGACGAAGGGCAGCGCGATCGACCTCGTCACGCGCGCAGATCGCGAGTCCGAGCGCGCGATAGTCGACCTGATCCGCGCGCGGCACCCGGGCGTCCCGGTGCTCGCCGAGGAGTCGGCGCGCGACCGCGGCCCCGTCGACGGGCCCCGCTTCGTGGTCGACCCGCTCGACGGCACGACCAACTTCGCGCACGGAGTGCCGTTCTTCTCGGTCAGCCTCGCCTTCGAAATCGACGGCGCGCCCGTCGTGGCGACGGTCGACGCGCCGTGGCTCGAGGAGCGCTACGTCGCCGAGAAGGGCGCCGGCGCCACCCGCAACGGCCAGCGCGCGCGGGTGTCGTCGACCGCGCGGCTCTCGGAGAGCCTGCTCGTGACGGGGTTTCCCTATGATCGCCGTGAGCACATCGATCGCTACCTCGCGCTCTGGCGCCGCGC
>CAUJFL010000205.1 GCA_963169165.1 Myxococcota bacterium
GCGCCCCTCCTGGCGTCCTCGCTCCAGGCCGCGCCCGAGGCCCTTCTCGAGCCCCTCCTTGACCCCGACTCGCTTCCAGTGACGAAAGATGGCGCTCTGGGGCTCGTAGTTCATCGTGGTCCTCAGCCTCTCTCTCAGCGCGCGTCTGGCCCGCGGGCTCAGTTTGCTCGAAATCAGATCGCAGTAAAGCGCCTGGTCGGCGATCTTCGCCTGCTCGCGCGCGAGCTCGAGCGCCGCGACGGCGATGTCGACGGCCTCCGGCGACCGCGCGTGAACGATGGCCGACAGCACCCCGAGCTCCCACGGGACCCCGGCGGCGGGCTCCGTGATCTTCGGTACCCGCGTCGGGCCGAGCACCACGGGAGAAAAATGGTTGCCACCGCCCACGTCGATCGGCGCGGACGCCCACGCCTCGACCGACGTGGAGAGCGCGATGACGAACAGCACGGCGTCGCAGCGCTCTCGCACGCGCACCGCCGTGGTGTACGCGGGCCACGTGTAGCGCTTGTCTTCGTCGCGCCGACGTTGCACCTCGCAGACGATCGCCGCGAGCGCTCGGCCTCCCTGATCGCGCGCGATGAACACCTTGTCCGCGCGCAGCTCGAGCGGCGGCGACAGCGCTGAATCGACAGGCTCCACGCGCGCGGCGCTCGGCAACGGCGTGTCCGTCAGCCTCGTCAGCAGCTCCGGTCGTCGCGCGAGGAGCTCGGCGATGGCTTCGTGCTCGGTGCCGGGCATCGGCGCCGCTCCTTGCAGCTCGCAGGCCACGCACGCCGCAGCGCATTTCTGGACCCATCCGGGTGGACGTGGACGCGGTGTCCGGTGGACGGCGCGTCCAGCCGCTGCGAGCTCACCGCCCGCGCGCGATCGTCGCCCGCGGCACGCCCAGCGCCCGCACGGCCTTGCACACGGTCGCGTCGTCACACGGGCCCACCACTCCGCCGTGTCCGGGCCACGGCACCTCGCGCACCTGGGTCATGTCGCGCACGTCGGGGCCGTGCCACTGAGGCGCCGGGTGGCGAAGCGACGCCTCACGCTCGCCCGACCTGGGCAGCGGCAGCCGCAGCGACGGCGTGATCCCCGCGAGCTGCACCGGAGCGCCGTCGGGGAGCGAGTAGAGCAGCGTCGTCAGGCGCAGCACGCCGACCCGCGCGTCGTCGTCGAGGTACTCCTGCGCACAGCCCTTTCCGAAGGTGCGCTCGCCCACGACGGGCGCGCGGCGGTAGCTCGCGAGCGCGCCCGCGATCATCTCGGCGGCGCTGGCCGTGTCGCCGTCGACGAGCGTGGCGAGCGGGCCCGTCCATCGATCGACCGCCGGCGGCGACGCCGCACGCTCGACCTCGATCGCGCCGCCGCGTCGCTTCAGCGGGAACAGCGTCGCGCCCGGCAAGAACACGCCGAGCGCCGCCGCGGCGCCGTCGGTGGAGCCGCCGCCGTTGCCGCGAAGATCGAGCAGCACGCCGACGATCAGCGCCTCGGCGCGCGCGCGCTGCAGCGTCGCGGTCACGTCCTCGCCGAGCGTGTCGGGCACGTCGTCGATCGACATCACGAGCACGTGGCCGCCCGCGTAAGGTACGAGCTGGGACACGAGCCCGCCCGAGCGCCCGAGCGGCGCGCCGGGGTGCCCGCCCACCGTGACCTCGCGCACCTCGGCGCCCGCCTCTCCGAGGACGGTGACCGAGACCTTGCTCGCCGCGTCGGGATCGACGTCGACGAACGACAGCTGCTCGAGCTGCTCGACGCCGAGCCCCGCGGTCGGGACGTCGCCCACCGCGAGCACGAGCGCGCCCGCGGGGAGCCCGTCGATCTCGGCCTCGTCGATCTTCACGCCCGCGGCGGTGCGGCTCATCTGGCGCCACAGCCGCGGCGGAGGCGACGCCTCCAGCTCGATCTCGTACAGCGACGTCTCCTCGGAGAGCGGAGCCCAGCCGCCGTGAGGATCGATCGATGGAACGTACGCGCGCACGGCCGCGGCGAGCACGACCTTGTCCCACTCGAGCCCGTCGACCGGCAGCGCGCGATCCCGCGCGGCGCGCGCCGACGGCTCGAGCCCCGGCAGCGAGCGCTCCAGCGTCCCGAGCGCGCCGCCGAGCTCGCGCGCGAGCTGCTTGGACGGCCGCGTGATCGGCCCCTCCTCGAAGATCGGCGTCAGCGACAGCTCGCGCGCGCGGGCGACCGGGACGCGCTCCGCCGCGCGGCTCGCCGCGACGAACGTCCAGCGAAGCTCGCGAACCCAGGCGCTCACGTACCCGCCGATCTCGCCGGCCGTGCGGCAGTCGCCGAAGCCGCGCGGCGCCTCGAGCTCGCTCAACAGATCGCGCGCGCGGCGGCGGATGACCGCGGCGGCGGGCGCGTCGGGCGCGGCGCTCCACAGCCCGTGAGGATCGATCCAGTCGATGACCGCGTCACCGAACGCCTTGGGGTCGACCGACGGCGGCGACGCGGCGAGCAGGCCGCGCGCCTGCGCGATGATCCGCTTCGCGTCCTCGCACGACAGCTGCGGGGGCGCGCTCGTGGCCGCGGCGAGCTTGTGCGGGCTCGGGCGCTCCGACGCCGCCTTGGCCTCGGTGGAGGCGGGCGGCCGGGGCGTCGACGGCGCCGGATCCACGGCGCGCTCGCGCGTCGACGCGCGGATCGCGAAGAACCCGACGGCGATCGTCGCGATCAACGGGCCGATCCAACGCGCTCGCCGGGTCACGAGCGAAGCGTACCGTCCGGCGGTCGGCGACGTGACCTTTCTGGCACGTGACCCTTGCCGCTCGGGGCGATCGTCGGATAATCCTTTCTTCCGCTGGCGTTCCAGAGAAAGCTCGGCGCTCGAATCCGGGGCGACCGTCCGCCCCAAAGCCAAGAGGCACCGCATGGTCAATCCGCAGATGGTGATGTACGAGGAGGAGTTCAACCAGATCCAGACGGTGGTGGACCGCCTCGTGAAGGACGCGAACGCGCGCGTCGTGTTCATCGTCGACAAGAACGGCCAGCTGATCGCCGCCGGCGGCGACTCGGAGAACGTCGACACCACCTCGCTCGCGTCGCTGACCGCCGGCAACATCGCCGCCACCGGCGGCATGGCCAAGCTGCTGAAGGAGCAAGAGTTCGCGACCCAGTTTCACGAGGGTGAGAAGGCGAACATCCACATCCAGCTGGTCGGCAACCGCGTCATCCTCGTCGTCATCTTCGACGCGAAATCCAGCCTCGGCCTCGTCCGCCTCCGCGTGAAGAAGGCCAGCGAGGAGCTCAACGGCGTCTTCGAGAAGCTCCTGAAGAAGGTGCAGGAGCCCGGCGCGGACAGCCCGTTCGCCGAGATCACCGACGAGGACATCGACAACCTGTTCAACGACTGAGCGCGGCGAAGGTCACCCGTGGCGTTCATCAACAAGGCTGCGAGAGAGATCAACTGCAAGATCGTCTATTACGGCCCCGGCCTCTGCGGCAAGACGACCAACCTGCAGTACATCTTCGAGCGCGCTACGCCCGAGTCGAAGGGCAAGATGATCTCGCTCGCGACCGAGACCGATCGCACGCTGTTCTTCGATTTTCTGCCGCTGTCGCTGGGCGAGGTCGGCGGGATGAAGACTCGGTTCCACCTCTACACGGTGCCCGGGCAGGTGTTCTACGACGCGAGCCGCAAGCTGATCCTGAAGGGCGCCGACGCCGTCATCTTCGTCGCCGACTCGCAGGTCGCCCGTTACGACGCCAACATCGAGAGCCTCGACAACCTGCGCACCAACATGGTCGACACCGGGCTCGACCCCGACGCGACCCCGTTCATCCTCCAGTACAACAAGCGCGATCTGCCCGAGGTCAACACCGTCGACGAGCTGAACGAGGCGCTGAACCCCAAGGGCGTCCCCAGCATCGAGGCGGTCGCGCGCACCGGGGTCGGCGTGTTCGAGACGCTCAAGCTGACCGCCAAGGTGCTGATGACCGATCTCCGCAAGAAGATGGGGCCGTCGACCTAGCTGCGGTGCTAAGGCGTGCCATGCGCGCCCTTCACCTCGGTCTGCTCAGCCTCCTCGTGGCCTCCGCGTCGGCGCGCGCGACGGCGGAGCCGAGCCCGCGAGCACAGCGCGTCCAAGCTTATTACGTCGTGCTCGACGGCGAGTCGATCGTCGAGGCGACGCGCGGCGGCCGAGATCGCGGGGCGGCGCGCGAGCGGCTCTCGCGGCAGCACGCGCGCGTCGAGGGCGAGGTGGCGCGGCTCGGCGCCAGGCCCGTGGCGCGCCTCAAGAACCTCACCAACGCCGTGCAGGTGCTCGCGACGCCCGCGGTGGCGGACCGACTCCTCGGGCTCGACGAGGTCGTCGCCGTCGAGCCGGTGCCGACGTACTTCAGGCGCAACACGTCCGCGGTGCCGTTCGTCGGCGCGTACAAGGCCTGGTCGCAGGCGTCGGTCCACGGCGAGGGGATCCGCCTCGGCGTCATCGACACCGGCATCGACTACACGCACGCCGACTTCGGCGGCCCCGGCACACCCGAGGCCTACGAAGATAACGATCCTAATGAGATCGAGCCGGGGACCTTCCCCACGGCCAAGGTGATCGGCGGCGTCGACTTCGTCGGCGACGACTACGATCCGAGCGGCGGCCATCCCATCCCCAAGCCCGACGACGATCCCCTCGACTGCGCGGGCCAGCAGCAGATGTTCATCTCGGGCGGCCACGGCACACACGTCGCCGGCACCGCCGCGGGGCAGGGTGTCACGGCCGACGGCAAGGCGTTCAACGGACCCTACGAGCAGAGCCTCAACCCCGCTCAGTTCCGCGTCGGGCCAGGCGTCGCGCCCGCGGCCAAGCTGTTCGCGCTCAAGGTGTTCGGCTGCGAGGGCTCGACCACCATGGTGGCCGCCGCGCTCGATCGCGCCGCAGACCCCGACGACGACGGCGACACGACCGACCGGCTCGACGTCATCAACATGTCGCTCGGCGGCTCCTACGGCCTCGTCACGCCGACCGATCAGAAGCTCATCCGCGCGCTCACCGAGCTCGGCACGTTCGTCGCCGTCTCGGCGGGCAACGACGGCGACGCGTTCTTCGCCACCGGCGCGCCCGCGACCTACGACGAGGCGCTCAGCGTCGCGGCGATCACCGACACGGTTAGTTTCGTTAGACTCACCGTCGACGCGCCCGCGAGCGTCGCGGGCGACTATCCCGCGGCAGAGGCGGCGTTCACGAAGCCGCTGCTGACGACGGGGCCGCTCTCGGGCGCGCTCGTCGCGGCGAACCCGAGCAGCGGCTGCGCGTCGTTCACCAACGCGGCGGACGTCGCCGGCAAGCTCGCGCTCGTGCAGCGCGGCGGCTGCGCGTTCGTCAACAAGGTCAAGAACGCCGAGGCCGCGGGCGCGACGGGCGTCGTCATCGTCGACAACCAGGACAGCGACGTCCCCTTCTCCCCGAGCGGCAACGGCGGCTCGAAGGCGGGCATCCCCGGCGTGATGATCCGCAAGGCCCACGGCGACACGATCTCGGCGGCGCTCTCGGGCGGCGTCACCGTGACGATCGACGCGTCCAAGCCGTTCGCGTCCAGCATCGGCGCCGATCAGATCGCGCGGTTCACGGCGCGCGGCCCGCGCGCGCCCGATCTGACGCTCAAGCCCGAGCTCGCGGCGCCCGGCGTCGCGATCGACTCGGCGGGCGTGTCGTCCGGCACGGACCCGCGCGAGCTGCAGGGGACCAGCATGGCGTGCCCGGTCGTCGCGGGGGCCGCGGCGCTGCTGCGTCAGGCGCGCCCGAGCGCGTCGACCGCGGCGATGAAGGCGCTGCTGATGAACACGGCGTCGGCGGTGACCGACGACGAGGCGCATCCCGCGCCGGTGTCGCGCGTCGGCTCCGGCCGGATGAACATCGATCGAGCGCTGTCGCGCACGACGCTCGCGCACGTCGTGGGGCGCGACGGCGAGGTGGCCGCGTCGTTCGGGGCGATGGTGGTGTCGAGGCCCGCCGTGCGCTCGCTCGAGGTCCAGCTCGAGAACTTCGGCCCCTCGAGCGCGAGCTACGAGCTCGCGATCGCGCCGACGCGCGAGCTGCCAGGCGTCACGGTGCAGGTGTCGCCGTCGAGCGTCGTCGTGCCGGCCGGCGGCAAGCGCGAGGTCACGCTCACGCTCTCCGTCGATCCGGCCGCGCTCGGCGCACCCGGCCCCGACGCGACGACCGCGCCGACGCAGTACCAGCAGCCGCGCCACTTCCTGGTCGAGGCGGGCGGGCACCTGACGATGACGGGCGCCGCTGGTGATCTCGTGCTCCCGTACCACGGCGTCGTGCGCGCCGCGGCCGAGCGGACGGTGACGCCGCTCGGGTGCGTCACCGGCGGCGCCGAGGTCGCGCTCGAGCTCACGGGCGACTCGGCCCACCCCGATCCCGCGACGTCGGTGTTCGCGCTCGGCGCGACGAGCGCGAAGAAGTCGTCGAGCGACACCGATCCGGTGGTCGCGTCGCTCGACGTGCGGGCGATCGGCGCGTCGACCAACCTGCCGACCGCAGAGAGCTTCGACAAGGCGTCGGTGTACTTCGCGGTCGCGGTCGAGGGGCCGTGGGCGACGCCGGCGCTCGGCGTGCTCCAGCCCGTGAAGATCGAGATCGACACCGACGACGACGGCGCCATCGACTTCGAGGTGCACCCCGAGGCGTTCAGCTCCACCTCCTTCGGCGACGTGCTGACCGCGACGACCTACGTCACGTCGACGCAGCAGCCCACGCCGTCGCGGCGCTTCTTGAACATCGTGCCGGTCTCGACGCTGGACACGCACCCGTTCATCAACGACGTCGTGATCTTCCCGGTCACGCTGAAGGACCTCGAGCTGTCGCCCGGCCACGCGAAGCTCAGGTATCGCGCCTCGACGCAGGGCATCACCAAATCCGGCGAGTCGACCGCGTTCGCCGCGTTCGACGTCGAGGCGCCGGGCGTGCAGCCACAGGGCGGGCTCAACGGGTCGGGGCTGTATGCGTCGGCGACCCAGCCCAGGGTGAAGCTCGACGCGGGGCAGAAGCTGCTCGTCTTGCACCACGCCAACATCCCCGGAAAGCGCTTCGAGATCGTCGCGCCCGCGTCGTCGGGCAACCTAGCGGTCACGGGCCAGGCGACGTCGAGGACCGAGGCGACGTTCACCGTCACCAACACCGAGGGCGACGCGCGCGACGGCGTGAAGCTCACCGTGACCGCGACGGGCGGCGCGCTCGGTGAGGTCGCGCTCGACGGCGCCGCGTGCGCGGGCGGCGTGTGTCAGCTCGCGACGCTCGCGCCCGGCGCGAAGGCGACCATCGTCGCGTCCTCGACCGAGTCCGCCGCGCTCACCGCGACCATCGCGCCGCCGGGTTGCGAGCCCGACACCAGCGACGACTCGAGCACCGTGACGCTGGGCGCGGGCGGCGCAGCGGGCGCGGGCGCGGGCGGCGGCGGCGGCAAGGGAGGCAAGGGGACGGCCGCGTCGCCGAACGCGGCGCCGCCCACGCCCGACGGGCCGTACCAGGCGTCGGGCGGGTGCGACTGCGCCTCGGGTCCGGGGCGCGCGTCGGGCGCCGCGTGGCTCGCGGTCGCGGGGCTCGTCGGGCTCGTGTCCCGGCGGTCGAGGCGCGGGAGGCGCTGACCTGCGTCACGCCGAGCACGAACCATTTGCGGCGACGCTGGCGCTCACGCGCGCGATGGCTAGCGTGGCGCAGGTCCCCGACCCAACGCCCTCTCGAGGAGAACCATGACCAAGCTGACCGCCGTCGACGTGATGACCCGCGAAGTGTGGACCGCGCACCCGGACTGGTCGCTCGAGCTGTTGCTCGGCTTCTTCGCCGACCGCGGGATCTCGGGCGCGCCCGTCGCCGGAGACGACGGCGTCCCGGTCGGCGTGGTGTCGCTGATGGACGTCGCGCGCAGCGGCGCGACGGTCGAGCGCGAGGCGCCCGAGCGGCGCGTGCCGGCCTACTATCACGGGGGCGTCGAGCTGTACGTGTCGCGCGGCGAGATCGACCGGATGATGCAGGCGAGCGACGCCGAGGTGCGCGTGAAGGACCTGATGACGCCGATGGTGTTCAGCGTCACCGAGGCGACGCCGGTGCAAGAGATCGCCGAGGCCATGATCACGGGGCGCATCCACCGCGTGTTCGTGACGCGCGGCCGCGAGATCGTCGGGATCGTCTCGGCGATGGATCTGCTGCCCGTGGTCCGCGACGCCTGAGCCCGTGTAGCATCGCGGGATGAGCGAGAAATACCGCCTCGTCACGCGCAGCGACTTCGACGGCCTCGTCTGCGCCGTGCTGCTGAGAGAGCTCGGGATGCTCGACGAGATCACGTTCGTGCACCCGAAGGACATGCAGGACGGCAAGATCGAGGTCTCGGCGCGCGACATCACGACCAACGTGCCTTACGTGCCCGGCGTGCACCTCGCGTTCGACCACCACGAGAGCGAGACGCTTCGGCTGAAGGACAGGCCCGCCAACCACGTCATCGATCCCAGGGCGCCCTCCGCCGCGCGCGTCGTCTACGACTACTACGGCGGCAAGGCGCGCTTCCCGCGGCTCAGCGACGTGATGATGGCCGAGGTCGACAAGGCCGACGCCGCGCAGTTCACCCGCGACGAGATCCTGCGCCCCGCGGGCTGGGTGCTGCTCAACTACGTGATGGATCCGCGCACCGGCCTCGGGAGGTTTCGCGACTTTCGCATCTCGAACTACCAGCTGATGATGAACCTCATCGACGCGTGCCTCACGCTGTCGATCGACGAGATCCTCGAGCTGCCCGACGTGAAGGAGCGGGTGTCGCTTTACACGAAGCACCAGGCCGAGGCGCAGGACCAGATCATCTGCTGCTCGCGGGTCCACGAGAAGCTGGTCGTGCTCGACCTGCGCGAGCAAGAGGTGATTCATCCTGCCAACCGGTTCCTCATCTACGCGCTGTTCCCTCAGTGCAACATCTCGATGCACGTGATGTGGGGCTTGAAGAAGCAGACTGTCGCGTTCGCGATGGGCAAATCGATCCTCGATCGCAGCTCGAAGACCAGGATCGGCGAGCTCGCGCTGCGCTATGGCGGCGGCGGCCACGACGCGGCCGGCACCTGCCAGATCGAGCCCGCCGAAGCTGCCCGTGTCCAGGCGGAGCTCATCGCCGCGATCTGCGCCGACGGTTGATTCGTCTCGCTGGGTTGCTCGAACTCGCAGGGCGAGCGTACTCTGGGGGTATGCAAACCCGGGCTCGCTGGACCTTCGCCCTCTCGGTCTCGATCTGCGCGGCAGCCGCGCAAGGCGCCTGCGGAGGCAGCGGCGACGCGACCGACGCGCCAGGGGTCGCGAACGCGGGCAGCGCAGGCGGCACGGGCAAAGCAGGCGGTGCCAACGCAGGGAGCGCGGGCGTCGCCGCCGCTGGTAAGTCCGGTGCGAGCGGCTCCGCCGCTGGTAAGTCCGGTGCGAGCGGCTCCGCTGGCAAGGCGGGGGCCGCGGGGCAGGCGGGGACCGCAGGAAAGTCTGGCGCCGCGGGGACGTCGGGCGCCGCCGGGCAGGCAGGCGTCGGCGGCACCGCGGGCGCGTCGGGGAAGGCAGGTGGGGCTGGAACGGCTGGAGCGGCGGGCCAAGCGGGCGCAGCCGGAAAGTCGGGCGCCGCTGGACAAGCAGGCTCGGGAGGCAGCGCTGGAGCGTCGGGGCAGGCAGGCGCGTCGGGGCAGTCGGGCGCCGCGGGGAAGTCGGGCGCCGCGGGGCAAGCGGGCGCATCCCAAGTCTTCGATGTGCAGCCGAGCGCCCTGCAGACGCTGACAGTGCCACTTGGCAACACGACCCCGACGGTGCTGTACAAGGCGACGCTCGGCGGGACGCCGGTCGCGGCGGCGTGGAGCGTCGACAAAGGCAACCTCGGCTCCATCCCCGCGGGGCCGGCGGCCTCGGCCACGTTCTCGCCGAAAGGCTCGACCGGCGGCCCGGTGTCGGTCCTCGCCGGCCTGAACGGCCAGACTGTCAAACGCCAGGTGTTCATCAAGCTCCAGGGCGGCCAGAACGGCGGCGATCCGACCAACCCCGCGCAAGCGCCGCAGATCCCGGCCAACCCGGGCGACCTGCTGGCGGGCGGCGGCGTCGGGGGCGTGGGGGGCGAGGGGCTGGGCTCCGCGGTCACCGATCCGGCGACCCTGGGCGCGCTCGGTGCCCCGACGGGCACGGGCGCCGCCGAGGCGCTGAGGTTCTTGTACCCGTACGACGCGACGGTGTGGCCGCGGGGCATGCTGGCGCCGCTGCTGATGTGGGAATCCACGCTCGGCGACGTCGACGCGATCGCCATCACGCTCGAGACGACTAGCGGCTCGTTCCAGTGGAGCGGCACCTTCGCCAAGCCGGCGATCTCCCAATCACTTGGCATTCCGTTCGTGCGACACCCCATCCCGCAAGACGTGTGGACCGCGGCGACCGACACGGCCGGCGGCGCGACGCTCGACGGCTCCCTGGACAAGCTCGTCGTCAAGCTCACCGTGGCCAAGGGTGGCAAGGGCTACGGCCCGATCTCGGAGACCTGGCAGGTCGCGCCGGGCCGACTGTCAGGCACGATCTACTACAACTCGTACGGCACCAAGCTCGCGCGCAACTACGGCGGCGCGGTCGGCGGCGACGGCATGTTCGGCGGCGCGGTGCTGGGCATCAAGGTCGGCGACACGAGCCCCAAGCTGGTCGCCGGCACCAACGCGGAGTGTCGGGTCTGTCACTCGGTCGCCGCGCGCGGCGCCAGCCTCGTCACGCAGCACGGAGACTCGTACGGGACGTCGTCGTCCTACGATCTCACCCCCGTGGGCAGCGTGGAGCACCCGCTCGCCACGGGCGCGGTGTTCCCTGCGCTGTACCCGGACGGCTCGGCGATGCTGTCGCCGACCGGCCAGATCTACTCGCTGCCCGACACCAGCAACCCGCCCGCCGTCAGCGGCCTGACCGCCGTGGCGTCGAACCTCGGCACCCCGGCGTTCTCCCCCGACGGCAGGCACGTCGTGTTCAACCGGATGGCTGGCCCCGGCGCGGTCCCAGGCAAGGAGCTGCTGGTGATGGATTTCGATCCGGCGACCTTCACGTTCTCCAACCCCGTGACGGTTCACTCGGACGCGGCCGAGGCCAATGACGTCCGGCCCGGGTGGCCCGCCTTCTTGCCCGCGGGCACCTCGGTCGTGTTCGAGCGGCAGAGCCAGGCGGGCCTCGACGGAAACGACGGCGCGCTCTTCACCCGCAAGGGCGCGAAGGGGCGCATCTACTGGGCGAGCGCCGGCGCGAGCGGCACGGGCACCGCGCTCGATCTCCTCAACGGCGTCGGGCCGGGCGGCGTCTACCTGCCCAAGCTCGCGTCGCCCACCTCGATGAGCTGCACGGCCGACGGCGCCCAGGTCGGCGGGATGAGCCCTGACCACGGCGACGACGTCGATCTCAATTACGAGCCCACGGTCAACCCCGTGGCGTCCGGCGGCTTCGCTTGGATCGTGTTCACCAGCCGGCGCATGTACGGCAACGAGGCCACCATCCCCCCCTATTGCAGCGATCCGCGCGGCGTCGATCTGTTCCAGAACATCACCACGAAGAAGCTGTGGGTCGCCGCGATCGACCTCGACCCTCAGCCGGGCAAGGACGCGAGCCACCCCGCGTTCTACCTGCCCGCGCAGGAGCTGCTGGCGGGCAACGCGCGCGGCTTCTGGGTGCAGGAGCCCTGCAGGAGCGATGGGGTGTCTTGTCAGTCGGGGGATCAATGCTGCAACGGCTTCTGCCAACCCAACGGCTCGGGCGGCGCGCTCGTGTGCTCCAACACGCCTCCCAACAACCAGTGCTCGGGCCTGCAAGAGAAGTGTACGAGCGCCGCCAGCTGCTGCGACGCGACCAACGAGTGCATCAACGGGTTCTGTTCGCAGACGAAGCCCTGACCCCGCGATGACGCGGCGCGCGAGGCGGCGCGTCGCCAGGGACGGTTGCCTCGCGGGCTGAACTCGTGGCACAAGCCTCGTCACCATGCGTCGCTTCTCCTTGCTCTCGTCACTCCTCGTCGTCGTCGCCGCTTGCGGAGGCTCGGACGAAGACTCCGGCCTGTTCGGGGGCGCGGCGGGCACCGCCGGGGCGACAGCGGGCAGCGCTGGCAAGTCCGCCGCGGGCTCGAGCGCGGCGGGAGCGGCGGGCAAGGGCGCAGGAGGGGGCGCCACGGCTGGGACCGCTGGCACCGCGGGCGCGTCGGGTGGCACCGCGGGCGCGTCGGGAGCATCGGCCGGAGCCGCTGGCGCCTCGGCAGGCAAGGCGGGCGCGGGTGGCAGCGCGGGCGCGAGCGGCGGCGCCGCGGGGGGCGGATCCGCCGGCAAGGCAGGCGCGGCCGGAAAGTCGGGCGCGGGCGGCGCCACGACGGCGGGCGCGGGCGGCGCCACGGCGGGCGCGGGCGGCGCCACGGCGGGCGCGGGCGGCAGCGGCCCGGCCTGCGACGACGGTGTGCAGAACGGCGGCGAGTCCGACGTCGACTGCGGCGGCGCCATGTGTGGCCCTACATGCGCGACCGGCAAGAAGTGCAAAGCGGCCGCCGACTGCCTCGGCGGGGGCTGCGCGTCCGGGGTGTGCCAGTCGACGCTCAAGTTTTCGCTGGGCGCGCCGAGCTTCGTGACGACGGCGACGCCCGGCGAGCCATGGTTCGCCGACCTCGCGGACATCGACGGAGACGGTCAGCTCGACGCGTTGACCGCCGACAGCAAGGGCAACCGCGTCGTCTTCTTGAAGAACTCGGGCGGCACCCTGACCGCGGCCGGCTCGACCCCGGTGTGCGGCTCACCGTTTCATGTGCTCGCCCGCCACATGAACGCGGACGCGCACCTCGATTTCGTCGTCGGCTGCGACAACGGAGACGCGCGCATCTACTACGGCGACGGCACCGGCAAGTTCTCGAGCCCTCTCACCTTCTCCCACCCGACCGTGTGGGCCAACATCGTCGATGAGCTGGGCGGCACCCCCGCCAACGACGTCGTCACGCTCTCGAGCGCCTCGGGCTTGAACGTCTTCACCCGGTTCAGCAACGGGCCTGACACCTTCGCGGCCCCGCTCAGCACCGGCGTAGCGCAGGCGCCGTCCCACGGCATCGCGGTCGATGTCACCAACGACGGGATCAAGGACATCGTGGTGACAGGCATGTCGACCACCGGCGGGGGTACGCAGGTGTACGTGTCGCGCAACAACGGCGACAAGACGTTCACGGTCCTCCCCACCCTCAGCGTCGCCGCGGGGCCGCGCTCCGTCGCCGCCGCAGACCTCGATCTCGACGGCAACCAGGATCTGGCCGTCGCGAGCTCGACGGGAGACACCCTGACACTGTTCTTCGGCAAGGGAGACGGCACGTTCGGGGCAGGCAAGAGCTACCCGGGCGGAGACGGCGCCCGCTGGGTGGCGGCCGTCGATCTCGACCTCGACGGCGCGGTCGATCTCGCCGTGGTCAGCAACAACGACGACAGGCTCCGCATCTTCATGAACGACGGCAAGGGTGGGCTGGTCGCCCGCACCCCGCTCACGCTCGGCACCGCCAGGCAGCCGCGCGCGGTCGCCGCGGGCGATCTGAACGGCGACGGCTTGCCCGATCTGGTGGTCCCTTACTCTGACGACAGCGCCACCTTTTCGGGCGGGGTCCTCGTGTTCCTCAACACCTCCAAGTGAGCGACCGCGCGGGCGGAGGTCGCGAGGCCAGCGGCCCCGCCCGCCCTCCGTCAGAGCGCAGCTTCGATGGCGGCGATGACCTCGGCTGCGTCGGGCTTCACCTTCGGGGAGAAGCGCGCCTTGACCTCGCCGTCGCGTCCCACCAAGAATTTCTCGAAGTTCCAGGTGATGTCGCCCCCGCCCCCGGGGCCGCTGGCGATCAACCACTGGTACAGCGGGCTCCGCGCGGCCCCGTTGACGTCTTGCTTCTCGAGCAGCGGAAAGTCGACGCCGTACTTGGTAGAGCAGAAGGTGGCGATCTCGCTCGCGTCTCCCGGCTCTTGCCCGAGAAACTGGTTGCAAGGCGCGCCGACGACCAGCAGGCCTCGGTCGCCGTAGCGCTGATGCAACTGGACGAGCTGCTCGTATTGCGGGGTCAGGCCGCAGCGACTGGCGACGTTGACGAACAGGACGACCTTGCCTGACAGCTCATCGATCGGCATGGGAGAGCCGTCGAGTCTGCGCAGCGACACGTCCCCGACCGACGCCGGCCCGCCATCGGGCGCCTTGCCATAGGCGGCGCGGTTGACTGCGGAGACGACGGCGTCCTTCAGCTTGCTCAACATGTGGCTCTCCTCTCGGGCGCGTGGCGCGCGCGGCCCGCGTACCACGCCCGCGCCGAGGTCGCACCGATCAGGCAGAGTCCTCGAGCTCGTCGAGCCTCACGCGGAGCGGGTCGGGGAGCCTGGCCTTCGCGCCGAGCGCGTAGTCGTACCAGACGCACACGGTGCGACCGCGCGCCGCGACGAGCCCGCGCGCGCGGCTCGTGAGCTCGTACCGCATCGTGAAGCTCGTCGTCCCGACGCGCGTGACCCCCACGCCGACGCGGAGCGTGTCGGGGTACGCGAGCGGCGCCAGGAAGTCGCACGAGGCGCTGGCGACGATCGGGCCCGCGGGCGAGAACGACGCCCCCAGCCTGGAAAAATAGGCGATCCGCGCCGATTCGAAATAGCGAAAGTAGACGACGTTGTTGACGTGTCCGAGCGCGTCCATCTCGCCCCACGCGACCGCCAGCTCGACCTGCACGGGGTACCTGGTCTCGCGCTCCTGCGGGTGGCGCTCGGTCATCGGGGCGCGCCCCCCTGGGCCGCCGCGATTCGCCGCTTCACCCCCACGGAGTCGAGGCGGAGGTTGCACCACTCGACGGCCTCGCGCACGGTCGCCACGTGAACCCGCGGCGTCTCGTCGGGGACGGCCCACGCGAGCGCGGTCAGCACGCCCCGAACGAGCGCGGAGGTGACGACGAGGGCCGTGCCGACGTTCCAGCGCCGCGTGTCGGCGACGTGGTCCTTCTCCCACGCGCTGATGAGCGCGCGCTGCTTGGCGGTCGGCACGTGCTGCACGGGTGACGCGTCGAGCACGAGGGCGTACCGCTCGCGCCGCGCGAAATTGAGCTCGAAGCGTCGAAACAGGGCGATGAAATCGCCGTCGTCGAACACGGGCGGCGTGCGGACCCTGACCAGCGGGAACTCGCTGTCGTCGAAATCGAAGCCGCTCATCGTGTCGCGCCCAATCACCGCGCACGGTACCACGAAAGCGCCCCCCGAGGACGGCGCCTCGGGCCTCTCGTCGAGGGGCGCGTCGACGCGAAGCGAGGCGAGCCGCCGGACGCGCTCGTCCTCGCAGCTGCACCAGCCGGAGAGGACCATGCAACTACGACGGTGTGCAGGCGGCTTCCTGCTGCTCCCCTTCCACTTGCATCGTCTCTCCGGCCCAGCGGACGCCGACGCGCGTGCCCTCGGGGACATCGTCACCCACGATCTCGAGCACCGTCCACGCTCCCTTGACGACTGGCGTCCCGCCGCGGGGTGCGCCGATCTCGTGGGTGCCGAGCCTGTGCCACCACCCGCCGACGACTCGCCCGTTCTCCAAGCTCACCCCGAACGACACGGTCGCGGAGGTCAGCTTGCACTCGAGGGCGCGCGAGGTCGGCGCCGCCGCGGGAGCGGGTCCTCCTCCGCCGCCGCGGACCTCGGCGGAAGGGCGGTCGGAAGACGGAGCGCGCTCGACAGAGTCGGCGACGAAGCACCACCCTGGGTCTCCGGTGAAGCTCTGGACGCCTCGCCTCGTGCGCCCCACCAGGACGACTCTCTCGTTCGCCTCGAGCGAGAACACGAGATCCGCCGAGCCTTTGGGGACGGCGGCGGGCGCCCGACCGACGAGCAGGGGCAACATCCCCGGGTACTTGCAGGGGTGGGCATTGCCGACGGAGCTGGGCCACGCTTGCGAGTGCCCCGTCACCTTCACCGGACAGGCGCTGAAGTCTCGCACGAAGGCCTCGTTCATCACCTTGTCCAGGCTCTGTTCGCTTGGGGGAGGACACGGCGCCGGAGCAGGGATCTTCGGGGACGCCTTGAGGGAGCCGCCGCCGCGGATCCGCGAGGCCTCCTGGCAGGAGAACGCGTGGCCGAGCTTGCATGCGTGATCATACAACGAGAGGGCGTCATTCTTCTCGTTGGCCATGGCCATCGCCCGCGCGACCCGGGCGCACGCGTCGGGGTTCTGCATGCTGTCGCACTCTCGGCCCTGGATGATGGCATCGTCTCTGTCGGGGCCCGACGCGTGCCTCACGGCCAGCCTGCTCGCGTCGTTCGGTTCGTACAGCTTCGGGCCACAACCCGCCGCGAGCAGCGCGAAGCAGACGGGGAGGGCGCGCGAGATCACTGACAGCCTGGGGTAAGGAGGCATCGAGAGCATCGGGTGATGAGCCGCCTCGGAGCGCGGAAGCATGTGCCATGATCGTCCTTTGTGGAGCGGCGCCAGCGCGATGAGTCTGACGGCCGCTGCGGATCGCTAGCAGCGCGCGTGCCGACGAGCGGGGACTGCGCTTCTTGTACGCGGGATGCCGTGCGCGGCGCGGTCGCCTTCGCCTGGCGCGTCCGCTCCGGCCGCGTCGGACGCCCGCGGACGTCGCAGACGCCCCTTCGCTGCGCTCGAGCCCGTCGAGGGCGTCCGTGTCGCTCGGGGAGCCGTGGCCCCACGCGGCGGCGAGCTGGATGGCGGCGCGCGCTTCGTGGGTGTCACCCCTCGTCGCCGTCGCGCCGCGCGCGATCGATCGCCGCGGTCATCTCGCTGGCCGTCGCGGTGACGACGGGCATCACCTTCGAGTAGTCCATCCGCATCACGTCGAGCACCGCGATCGCCCCGGCGACGCGGCCCCCGTCCGAGTAGGGCGCCGCCACCGCGCCGAGCGCGCCGCGGCCCAGCTCGCCCAGCTCGTGACCGACCACGACGCGCAGCTGCTCGGCCTCGACGGTGCGATCGAGCAGCGTGACGAGCAGGCGTCGATCGTCGAGGGCGAGCACGAGCTCGCGCAGGCGCTCGACGTCGGCGAGCTCCGGTCGCTCGAGGAGCCGCGACTGGCCCTCGATCAGCACCTCGGCCTTGCCCGGCGCGCCCGCCGCGCGCTTGCCGAGCTCGAACGCGCGGTGCCTCAGCGAGTCGAGCCGCACCTGCTCGTCTGCCAGCCGCCGCTCACAGAGATCGCGCACGGCGGACAGCGTGCGACCGTCGATCACGTCCGCGAGCAGCTCGTGCACCCGGGCCAGGTCGGCCTCGGTCACCGCGCCCTCGAACGGGAGGTAGGCGTTCTCGACGTGCCCGTCGGAGAACACGATCACGCTGAGCAGCTCGCCCGGGCGCGTCGGGATGAACCGGAGCTGACGCAGCGTGCGCGTCTCGGGGCGCGGCGCGAGCACGACCGCCACGCCGCCTGTCAAGTCTGAGAGGATCTTGCCAGAGCTGCGCAGCAGATCGTCGCCCTTCTTCACGTCGGCGAAGCGCGCGCGGAGCGCCTGGCGATCGCCCGTCGCGAGCGGGCGCAGCTGCAGGAGCGCGTCGATGAAGTAGCGGAACGCGCGATCGGTCGGCACCCGCCCCGCCGAGGTGTGCGGCTGCGCGAGCAGGCCCGCGTCCTCGAGATCGGCGAGCACGTTGCGGATGCTCGCGGCGGAGAGATCGAGCCCGTATTTCTTGGACAGCACGCGGCTGCCGACCGGCTCTCCGGTGTCGACGTACTCGGTGATCAGCGCGACGAGGATGCGGCGGGCGCGCGCGGACAGGTCTTCGAAGGCAGACTCGGGCAACGTGGTGACAAGGCTGCCGGATGCGCGGGCGGCGTCAAGCCGCGCGAATGTTCGTCGCCCGGCGCGCACCAGGGGCGAGCATGGCGATCGTGGAGTCGTGGCGTGACGTCGGCGGCGCGGGCGGCAGGGTCTTCTCGGTGGCGTGCTCGTGCGGCACGACCGGCGCGGCGTGCCTCTTCCCTGGGGGCAGCGCGATCGACGAGGTGCGC
>CAUJFL010000206.1 GCA_963169165.1 Myxococcota bacterium
TGCAAGCGCGCGAGTCGCCCTGCTCGTGCGTCGACCCCAGCTCGTGCAGCGAAGTGCCTTCGAGCGCCTCGGCGTGCCGACACGGTCCGTGCGCGCGCCGACGATACGCGGCGAGCGCTTCGACGTCGACGTCGAGCGCCCGGCCCACCGCGAGCGCCCTCCGCGCCGACAGCAGCGCCGCGCACACCGCGACGCACAGCGCGAGCGCCGCCCCGAGCGTGAGCACCGCCGCGGCTCAGAACGGATCGGTCAGCAGCACCGCCTCGATCTTCTCAAGGAAGGGCTGGCGCAGCTCGGACAGCGCAACCTTCGGCGCGATCTTCGAGATGTCGACGGCCGCCACCGGCTTCTGGACGCGACCGGTGATCGTGATCTCGCCGATCTCGACGACCTTCGATTTCTTCTGGGCGAGCGCGCCCGACGAGGCGAGCAGCGAGGCCGCGGCGACCGACAGACAGAGCAGTTTGCGCATGGGATCCTCGTCAGGGGGCAGGGGGAGCGGCAGAGCCCGACGCGGCAGGCGCGGGCGCGGAGGCGGGCGGCGGCGGCGGCGCGGCGGCGGCCTTCGCGGCGGCGTCGAGCGACTCGAGGCGCACCTTCGCGCGCAGGATCAGCTGGTCCGAGTCGTCGGATTGACCCTTGGTCGGCTGGCCGCGCAGCGCCTGAAACTTCTCGAGCGACGTGACCGCCGCCGCCAGCTGCGCCTTCTCGTCCATGCCCGGAATGTTCTTTCCGAACAGGTACAGCAGGCCGAGGCTGTAGTGGACCTGCGGCAGGTTCGGATCCTTGGCGATCACCCAGTCGAACTCTCGCTTCGCGTCGGCGCTGCGGCCGAGGATGCGGTACGCGTCGCCGAGGTTCAGGTGCGCCTGGAGCTGCGTCGCGTGGTACTTGAGCGCGCCCTCGAGCAGCGGCAGCGCCTCTTCGGCGTTGCCCGCCTCGAGCAGGTACGCGCCCAGCTGCACGCGCGCCGCGACGATGTCGGGGCGCAGCTGCACGACGGTCTTGTACTCGTCGATCGCGGCGGCGCGCTTCCCCTGCTCGCGGTAGATCACGGCGCGCAGGAGGTGCCCCTCGGCGCTGTTCTTGTCGCGCGGCGGGTTCGCCTGCTTCTCTTCGGGGGTCGTGCCCATCCCGTCGAGGATCGCGCTCAGCGCGTACAGCGCGAGATCGATGCGTCGCGCGCGGTAGTGGTCACGCGCGAGCACCATCATCGCGGGGCGATAGTCAGGGTTCTTCTTCAGGGCGTCCTGCGCGAGGACCTGCGCGCTGGCGGTGTCCTTCTTCAACGACTTGACCTCCGCGAGACCCGCGAGGACGGCCGCGCTGTCGCCCATCTTGCCCTTCTTGTCGGTGAAGAAGTCGTCGGCCTCCTGCAGGCTGCCGCGCTTCGCGAGCAAGAGCCCATACGCCACCAGCGCCGGCTCGTACGTCTCGAGCAGCGACCACGACTGTCGGTAGGACGCGAGCGCCGCGGGGTCGCCGAGGCGCTCCTGCATGACGCCGAGCGAGTAGAAGGACTGGTGCGACTTGGGATCGGCCCGCGTCGCCTCGGTGAACGCCGCGACCGCGCCGGCGAGGTCTCCGCCCTGCCACAGCGCCATGCCCTTGTCGTAGCTGGCGCGCGCCGACGCGTTCATCTTGGGGGCGTCGTCGGGCGAGCCGTCGGCGATGCCGACCTGCTGACCGTCGGGCGCGGCCGCCACGGCGCCCTGCACGGGGGCCGTGCCCATCGCGCCCGGCGTCGGCGCGAACGACGCGTTGGGCTTCTGCTTGGAGGCGCCGCCGCAGGCCGCGAGCGACACCGCCGCGACCGTGACCCACACCGCTGAGAGACTGGAGCGAAGCATCTGGATCCTCACTGCACGAGCACCGGCATCGGCGCGGGGAGCACGGTCTGCTCGGGCTCGAGCACCATGCCCGGGCGGGTCTTCTGCCACATGCCCTCCTGGTAGGAGAAGCCCTCGATGCCGGACGAGTACGTCCGCATCTTGTCGTCGCCGAGCACGTCGCTGAAGAACGCGAGGCGCTGCAGGGCCTTGTTCACCGCGGTGCTGCGGACGCTGTACTTTCGCGCGATCACGACCGACGAGGTGTAGCGCTGCACGGCGATCTGATCGGCGCTCGCGAGCTCTTGGTCGCGCTTCGTGCGCCACAGCTGCGTGCGCTGGTCACGCTTCTCGGCGGCCTTGTCCATGAGGTCCTGGTTGCCCGACTCTTCGAGCTGCTTCAGCAGTTTGTCCTCTTGCGGTGAGAACAGCTGCAGCGCGGGCTCGCGGGTGTTGAAGAGCCCCGTGCGCAGCGAGTCGTACAGCGAGCCCTGCCGCGCGAGCGCCGCCGCCACGTACTCGATCGAGCCGTAGGTGTTGGGGTCGGCGATCTGCTTCAGCTTCGCGTGGTACTTCTCCGCGTCCTTCGCGTCGGCCTGGTATTTCTTGATGACGTCGACCGCGGTGCCCTTGTAGCGGTGGTGCCCGGTGTCGTAGTCGAAGTTCTTCTTGATGTCGGCGTCGACCATCGTGAAGTCGGCCTCGGCGGCCATGTTGCCCTGCTGGGTGCCCGCGAGCGCGGCCTTCGAGTCGACGCTCTTGTAGGTCTTGAACGACTCGATCGTCGCCCTCCACCAGTCGTCGGCGTTGGTGCCCTGCTGCTGCTTGGCCTTGGCGACGTAGTAGGCCGCGATCGTGGTGAACTTGGCGGCCTCGCGCGAGCGCTTGTACTCGTCGTGGAACTTCTGCATCGCCGACATCGCCTTGTTGCGCGCGGCCTTGTTCGACTCGGTGTCTCCGCCGGTCTGATCCCACGCGCGAAGATCGGCCTGTGCGACGATGAAGTCGGCCTCGGCCTTGTCCTCGGCGTTGGGCTTGAACGACAGGAACTTCGCGCGGGCCGCGTTCATCTTCTCGCGGTCGCCCATGTTCGAGTAGAGGACGAGCGCGTTGCGCGCGGCGGCCTTGCGCTTGTCGGCGGGGAAGCGATCGATGCTGGCGATCTTGTCGAGCGTCTCGGCCGACGCGCGGTAGTTGAAGAACAGCACGTACGACGACGCGAGCGCGTCGTAGGCCTGCGTCAGGTAGCCGATGCGCTTCTGGTAGTCGGCCTTCTCGGCGGCGTCGCCCTTCTCGAG
>CAUJFL010000207.1 GCA_963169165.1 Myxococcota bacterium
GCCGCCGCCACCGACTGCGCCAGCAGCGACAGCTGCACGGCGAGCTCGGCCTCGCCCTCTCGACGCCCCAGCTCCTTCTTGCGCGCGGCGAGCGTCGCGCGCGCGCGGTTCTGCTGCGAGAAGGCGGCGCTGACCGACTCGAGGATCCTGGTCCGCTGGGTCGCGTCGTCGACCTTCAGGCCCGAGATCACCTCGGCGAGCAGCGACAGGCCCGACGAGACGGTGTCGAGATCCTTCGCGAAGGCGACGAGCTCGGACGCCTTGGTGACGGCTTCCATCTCGACGACCGCCCGATCGAGCCTCGCGCAGAGCTCCGCGAACGCGTCACGCCCCAGCAAGAACGTCACGCACGCGGCGCTCGCGGCGTCGAACGCGGCGCGCGCGCCCGCCTCGAGCGCGTCGACCGCGGAGAGCTCGACCTCGCGCAGCTCACGGAGGGTCAGCACCTCGCCGAGCAGCTTGCGCCGATCGGTGAGGGCGACGAGGAAGGCGTCGATCGACTGCAGCGACGCGAGGTCCTCCTTCTCGAGCGCGGCGAGGCGCCGCCGAGCGGCCTCGACCTCGGCGCGCGCGCGGGCGCGGATCTGCTCGACCTTCTCGAACTCGTCGAGCACGGCCTCGACGGCCTTGCCGAGCGCCTTCACGGTCGCGGCGAGGTCCTCGGCCTCGGCGTGCCCGAGCCAGTACGCGCCATCGAGCAGGCGCGACGCCGCGCGGACCAGCTCGTCGTAGGTCTGGCGTGTCGGGTCCGGTCGCGCCGCGAGCCGCGCGAGGCTGAGCGCGTCGGACACGCCACGCACGAGCTCGGCGTTGCCCACCTTCGCGAGGTAGGAGCCGTCGGTCTTCGCCTGCGCGGCGAAATCGGCGCTCGTGAACGGCGTGCGCCAGATCTGCACGGGGTGCGTGCGCGTCGGCTCGCTCGACGCGCGGAACACCGTGAGCGTGCCGTCTGCGAACAGGCTGTACCCGTTGCACCGCAGCGGCGCCTCGGCCTCGCGTCGGATGAGGTTGTAGTGGAGGATCGAGTACTGACCGTCGGAGTCGCGATAGAACACGTACGCGACGTCCTCGCCGTTGGGCGACTTGATCACGCGCTCGAAGCTCATGCCGACCTCGTCGCCGTCGAAGAGCTTGAAGTCGCCGCCGTCGAGGTAGAGGCCGCCGGGGAACACGATGCCGTGGCCCTCGGGCAGCGAGAGGCACGCCTGTCCGAGCGCGTCGATCCGCGTCACGCGCCGCCGCTTCACGTCGACGACGAGGTGCCGGTACGCGACCTCGCGGAACGGCTTGACCCGCAACAGCACGAGCGCGCCGGTCTTCGCGTACCAGACCTCGGCGTCGTCGAGCGTCTGGTTCGCGTCGTCGACGGGCTCGCGGTAGATGCCCTGCCCCTCCTTCGTGTTGTTCTCGACCTTGATGGTCAGATCGCCGCCGATGGTGTCGACGAACACCTCGTCGAGCACGTTCACGTGGGGGAATTTGCCGGCGACGTGCGCGTCGCGCCCGGCCAGCTTCCACGCGAAATCATGGGGTTTCGGCGGCGCGTAGTCCTCCTCGCCGCGCGCGTCGACGTAGGTGACCCCGCCGCGCGCGTCGATTGAAAATCTAAAAACCTTTACATCGCGCGGGGTCGCGCCGATCTGCATCGCGACGAGCAGGCGCGCGTCGGTGCGGCGCAGCTGGGTCAGCCGCGCGCCCTTCGTGTAGCGGAACAGCTCCGCCATCTCGCGCGTGAACTCGGCGCTCGCGAGGAACGCGAGCGCGCCGTCGAACGGGACCTGCGACAGATCGAACGCGTCGCCTTCGCGCGCGAACTTGTAGGCGGCGAGCACGTCGGCGACGCGCGTCTCCTCGCGCAGCCCGAGGAACACCTCGAAGCCGAGCAGCAGGTGGCCCGCGACGCTGATCATGTCGCGCGGGACGCAGGCGTTCTCGGTGCGGACCCGCTCGTTGGCGATCAGCGCGAGCTCGGTGCTGCCGAAGATCCCCTTGCGGCGCTCGTTGACGCGCCCCGCCTTCTCTTCGAGCGCGCGCGCCTCGGCGACGAGCCGGGCGCGCAGCACCTCGTAGCTGCCGGAGCCTTGCGCGATGGCGTCGGCCACGGGCGGCTAAGCCCTGGGGCTTCTGCAGCAGGCTCTCGAGCCGCTGACGCGCGGCCGGATCTGCCTTGCTGAGGAACTGCGACAGCATCGCGGCGATCGCGGGATCCTTCGCCATCGGGCCGCCGAGCACGTCGCCGGCGAGCTGCCGCACCGTGTCGCTCTGCTCGAGCACGCCCTCGATCGACTGGCCGACGCCGACGGCCTTGATGAACCTGTCGAAGAACTGCCCGTCGCCGCCCACGATGTTGATCTTGGCGTGACCGAACGCCTCCTTCAGCACGACCGCCTGCGCGGCCGCGATGTCCTTGCGGTTGCGGATGCTCTCGAGCTCGACCGTCTTCTCCTTGTCGAGCTTCAGGCGGAACTCCTCGTGACCGCGGCCGGCGTCGTCGAGCGCCTTCATGCTGGCCGCCTTCTCGGCGAGCCCCGCGGCCTCGGCGAGCAGCTTCTCCTTCACGGCGACGGCCTCGGCCTGGCCCTGCTTCTCGGTGGCCTGCGCGCCGGCCTCCTTCACGCGGGCCTGCGCGAGCCCCTTCTGCTCCTCGCCGGCGGCCTCGGCCAGCAGCTTCTCGCGCACGACCGTCGCCTGCGCCTTGCCTTGCTTCTCGGTGGCGAGCGCGTCGGCCTCCTTCACCTTCACGGTCGCGAGCCCCTCGGCGGCGGCCTCGGCCTGCTTGCCCTCGGCGAGGCGGATCTTCGCGCGGGCGAGCTTGTCGGCGGTGTCGAGCTCGGCCTCGGCGGTCACGATCTTCTCCTTCGCCTTGAACTTCGCGGCCTCCTCGGCGGCCTCCGCGGCCTTCACCTGCTTCACCATCGCGCTCTCGGCCTCGGCCTCGGCGGCGATGCGGACGACGTCGCGCTCACGCTTCGCGCCGGCCTGGGTTCGGAGATCCTTGATGGCCTCCTCCTCGGTGGCGACCGATTTGTCGACGACGATGCGCGTGCGCACGACGTCGGCGATCTCCTTCTTCTGCACCTCGAGGTCCTTCTCCTTCGCGATGACGCCGAGGGAGACCTCTCGCTCGCGGGCGACGACCTCGAGCTGGCGCGCGCGCTCGACGCGCTCGGTCTCGACGGCGATCTCGCGCTCCCGGTTCTTCTCCGCGATGGCGACGCCGCGCTGGCGCGCCTGGTCGGCGACCTGCGCCTCCTCCTCGTTCTTCAGGCGGACGAGCTGCGTCTTCTTGGCCTCGTCGCTCGCGACCCGCAGCGCCTCGTTCTGCTCGCGCGCCTCGGCGACCGCGATCTCGCGGTTCTTCTTGGCCTCGGCCTCGGCGCGGCGCTGGTCGAAGCGGAACACGGCCTCGTCGGCCGAGAGGTTCTGGCTGCCGACCTCCATGCGCTCCTTCTGGCGCAGCTGGTTGGTCTGGACGTTCTGCGCCACCGTGAGATCGGTGATCTTGCGGATGCCCTCGGCGTCCATGATGTTGTTAGGATCGAGCGATTCGAGTGTTGTCTGTTCGAGGTAGTCGATCGCCGCGTCGTCGAGCACGAACCCGTTGAGATCCTTGCCGATGACCTTGATGATCTCGTCCTTGAACTCCTCCCGCATCTTGTAGAGATCTTCGAAATTGAAGTGTTTGCCGACGGTCTTCAGCGCCTCGGAGAACTTGGCGCTGAACAGCTCGCTCAGCGCGACGCCGTCCGAGGCGCGCGCGCAGCCGATCGACTGGGCGACCTTCAGCACGTCCTCCTGCGTCTTGTTCACCCTGACGAAGAAGCTGACGTTGATGTCGGCGCGGATGTTGTCGGCGCAGATGAGCCCCTCCTTTCCGCGCCGGTCGATCTCGACCATCTTCACTGACATGTCCATCTGCTCCGCGCGGTTGATGATGGGGTACACCACCGCGCCGGTGAACGTGACGACCGGCTCGGCGCGCATCGTGTTGATGATCAGCGCGCGCCCCTGGTCCACCTGACGATAGAAGCGCGCGATCAAAATGAGGGTGCCGAACAAAACGAGGGCGGCGACACCGACCATCACCAACAGAGGCATGAGCTGAGGCATGAGTGGACTCCCTGGCGCGGTCTGGCCGGGCCGGGAGGGATCGTACGGAGGCGGAGCAGCGAGCGCCAACTTCGTGGAGCCCGTGGGCGGACCGTCCGCCGCTCGGCGCGCGGCGGCCTCCGTCGCCAGGCTGCACGAGCTGGCGCGCACGCCTCCGCGCCCGCCGCGCCTGGGTCTGACCTCTCTCTGCGCGGGCCCTCAGGTCCGCACGATCGTGCTCTCGCCGTGCGGGCGGAGCAGCACCGAGAGCTGCGTCGTGTCGACCCACAGGACGACGAGCAGCGTGAACAGCTTGCGCGCAGTGTCGTGCGTCGGCCCGACCACGTCGAGGTGGCGCGCCAGCAACTTGCCCGCGGCGTCGTGCGTGTCGCGCTTCGCCTGATCGAGCACCGTGAGCTTGGTCGCGTCGACGGCGCCCGCGTCCATCGCGGACAGCTCGCGGCACAGATCGGCGTACTCTCTCACGAGCGGATCGAGCTCGGCGCGCGGCACCGCGACCTCGGCGAACACGCCCGAGCCGGGCACCTCGAGCTTCGCCGTCAGCGCGTCGTCGGTCCACGAGAGGCGCATCAGCCAGCGCTCGTGTTCGACCCGGAACACGTGCTCGTCGAGGATCTCGCGGATCGCGAGGCGCCACTCCTGGTGGCGAGCCTCGCTCACTCGGGTCCACGCGGCGTCGTCGAGGAGGATGGCGGTCAGCACGTCGAAATATCTATCATCGATCGGCCGAGGGCGTCCGCTGCGCGCGCCAGACCAGGAACGCCGGCAGGAGCAGCACCGCCGCCATCGTGCAGGTGATCTCGCCGACCGCCGCCGCGAGCCCGAAGCTGACGATCCCGCGGTTGATCGACAGCAGCAGCGCGAAGTAGCCGATCGCCGTCGTGAGAGAGCAGAGCACGACCGCGCCGCCCGTCTCGGTGATCACGCGGCGCAGCCCCGACGGCCCCTCGACGCGGTATCGCTGCATCAGGTTGTGCGCGTACTCGGCGCCGATACCGATCGTGATCGGGATCGCGACGAAATTGAGAAAGTTGAGCTTGATGCCCTTCACCTCGAGGAACGCGAGCAGCCCCGCGATGCCGATGAGCCAGGGGACGAACACGCCGAACGAGTGCGGGTGGCCGCGGAACGCGACGAGGATGATCAGGATCGAGCCGAGCGAGCAGGCGATGATGGCCTTCGGCGCGTCCTCGCCGATCGTCTGGATCATGTCGGCGAAGATCACGCTCTGGCCCGAGCCCTGGATGACCTCGCCGGTCGGCAGCTTGGTGGTGCGGAAGCTCTTGGCCCAGCGGATCAGGTATTTCGCGTCCCAGACGCTCTCCCGCTCGGTGGGGACGATGTAGACGATGCGCCCCCGCGTGCCGTCCTTCTCGGTGAACGCGCGCGCGACCTGCTCGGGCAGATCGTTGATGCCGAGCTCCTTCACGGGCTCCTTCGGCACGTTGGGCTCGAGCTCGGCCCAGTCCTTCGCCGAGATCCAGTCGCGCCGCTTCGCGCGCATGATGCGGTCGCGGATCTCGTTGACCAGGACGACCTTCTTCGCCTGATCGGTCGGCAGCAGCGAGAAGATGGTGACGACCTTCTCGAACGGCTTCTCGTCCTTCGGCGCGGCGTCGCGGCGGCGGTTCAGCTCGGCCTCGAGCATCGGCACCTGATCGACTCGATCGGTGAGGATCGCGAGGCCGTCCTGGCCGAGCCGCCCGACCACGTCGTCGACGCGATGAGAGAGCGCGCCCGCCGAGGTCTGGGTCTGCCGCTCGTTGCGGACGTTGCGCATGTCGTACTCCATCGGATCGCCGCGGAAGTACTGGGCCGACAGGGCGACGCTCACGACGGTCAAGACGGCGCCGACGGCGACGAGCGTCCTCGGCATGCCGTAGGCGAGCTTGGCGAAGACGACGCCGTAGTAGCCGCGCGCCTTGGTCTTCGCGCCCGCCTCGCCCTTGTAGGACGGCAGCACGCGCTCGGAGGCCGCGAGGATCGCGGGCGTGAAGAGATAGGTGACGGTCCAGCAGATGATCATGCCGTAGCCGCCGATCACGCCGAAGTGCTTGAACCCTCGAAAGTCGGTCAGCACGAGCGAGCCGTACGCGAGCATCGCCGTCGCGCTCGACGCGAGCGTGGGGATCCACGAGTCGCGGTGCGCGCGGAGGATCGCCTGCTCGACGTCGAGCCCCTCGTCGCGGCGCGCCTCGATGTACCTCGCCATGTACATGATCGCGTAGTTGATGCCGTTGCCCGCGATGATGCTGACCAGGAACCCGGTCGCGCTGTTGAGGTAGCCGATCGTGAAG
>CAUJFL010000208.1 GCA_963169165.1 Myxococcota bacterium
ACCCGCGGGGGGCGACCCGCCGTCGTCCGAGCTGCCGCCGCACGCGGCGATGAACGCGACCGAAACCGCCAAACCAAGTCCATGACCCAATCTGCGCACGTACGTGTCTCCCAGGCGCCGATCGCGCCGTCGTCCTGTAGCGCCCCAGGGACCTCGGCGACGGGTCGAACCGGAGCGCCTGGTGCGTGCCCTTGCGCGACGCAAAGCCGCAGCTGAAGGAGGCCACGTGACCGTGGCGGCCTGGGGCGGTGCGGAAGTGTGAGGCGATGCAGGATGCACCCAGCTCGATCCCTGCGCCGGACCGGCGAGGCTCACGTCACCACCGCCCGACGCGAGCGCAGCGACGCGTCCCCCCACCTCGCCACCGCCCGACGCGAGCGCAGCGACGCGTCCCCCGCTTGGGGCCGGGGCCCCAATGGCAGGGGGTGGGGCCCCGACGGCTTTGCCGGCGGGGCGGGGGGCGCGGGCCCCCCGTCAAACAGGTAGATGGGAATGTGAGTTTGTGCGCAAAGCGCACAAACTCACATTCCCATCGGATGCCAGAAGGTTTTTAGCTCGAGGAAGGGCGTGAGGGAGGAGAGCCCCGCGAGGCGATCATCCCTGAAATCGACCTCCGCGACGCCGCGCTTCTTCACGCGCTTCACCGTGGCCACCGCCAGCGTCTCGAGCTCCCTCGTCAGCTCGGCGTCGTCGAGCCACAGATCGAGCGCCTGCACCTCCATGTGACGCGCGAGGTGCGGCGCGACCTCGCTCACCTTGCCGGTGAGCAGGTTGAGCACGCCGCCCGGCATGTCGCTGGTCGCGACGCACTCGCAGAACGTCACCGCCGTGCGCGGGTCCTCTTCGCTGGCGAGCACCACACAAGTGTTCCCGGAGACGATGACTGGCAGCACCGCCGACACGAGCCCGAGCAGCGACGGCCGCCGGGGCGCGACGACGGCGACCACGCCCATCGGCTCCGGCACGGAGACGTTGAAGTGCGGGCCCGCGACCGGGTTCGAGCTCGCCAGCAAGCTCTGGTACTTGTCGGCCCAGCCGGCGAACGAGATCACGCGGTCGACGCTGGCGAGCACCTCCTCTCGCGCGGCGTCGCGGCCGCGCCCCGTGCTCCGCTCGAGCTCGGAGGTGAGCTCGGCGCGACGGGCCTCCATCACCTCGCCGAGGCGGTAGAGGATCTGCCCGCGGTTGTACGCGGTCTTGCCAGCCCAGCCCGCGCCCGCGGCGTGCGCGGCCTTGACCGCGTCGCGACCGTCCTTGCGCGACGACAGCGCGACGTTCTCGACGAGCCCAGGCTCGTCCCCTCCGAGATCCTTCACCTGAAAATACCTCCCGGACTCGCTGCGCACGAACGCGCCGCCAATGTAGATTTTATAAGCCTTCTGCACACGCGCCCGCCCGGGCACCGCGGCGCCGTTGCTCGGCACGATCGCGGCGTCGGCCGCCTTCTTCTTCGCGCTCATCCGTCGATCTCCAGGTAGGGGGCGAGCCCTGCGCGCCCGCCCTCGCGGCCGAAGCCGCTCTCTTTGTAGCCGCCGAACGGCGAGGTCGGGTCGAACTTGTTGTACGTGTTGCCCCAGACGACGCCCGCTTTCAGGCGGTTCGCAAGCCAGAAGAGCTTCGCGCCCTTGTCCGTCCAGATGCCCGCTGACAGCCCATAGAACGTGTTGTTGGCCTTCTCGATCGCCTCTTCCGGGGTGCGAAAGGTGAGGATCGACAGCACGGGCCCGAAGATCTCCTCGCGCGCGATCCGGTGCGACAGGGTGACGTGCGTGAAGATCGTGGGCGCGAACCAGAAGCCCTTCTGCGGCAGCCGACACGGCGTCGAGAAGCGCTCTGCGCCCTCGCCCTCTCCCGATTTCACCAGCTCGGCGATCTTGTCGAGCTGCATCCGCGAGTTGATCGCGCCGACGTCGGTGTTCTTGTCGAGCGGATCGCCGACCCGCAGGGTCATCATGCGGTCCTTCAGCTTCTTCACGACGAGATCGTGGACGCTCTCCTCGACCAGCAAGCGCGAGCCCGCGCAGCACACGTGGCCCTGGTTGAAGAAGATGCCGGCGATGATGCCCTCGACCGCCTGGTCGAGCGCGGCGTCCGCGAAGACGATGTTGGCAGCCTTGCCGCCGAGCTCGAGCGTGAGGCGCTTGTTGGTGCCCGCGAGCGCCTGCTGGATCCGCTTGCCGACCGCGGTCGAGCCGGTGAACGCGACCTTGTCGACGTCGCGGTGCGAGACGAGGGCCGAGCCGGTCGCGCCGGCGCCGGTGACGATGTTCACGACGCCGGGCGGCAGATCGACCTCCTCGCAGATCTGCGCGAGCAACAGCGCCGTCAGCGGCGTCGTCTCGGCGGGCTTCAAGACGACGGTGTTGCCGCAGGCGAGCGCGGGGGCGATCTTCCACGCGGCCATCAGCAGCGGGAAATTCCACGGGATGACCTGGCCCGCGACGCCGAGCGGCCGCGCGTTCGCGCCGGGGAACGCGTAGCCGAGCTTGTCGGCCCAGCCCGCGTAGTAGAAGAAGTGCGCGGCCGAGATCGGCACGTCGACGTCGCGTGACTCCTTGATGGGCTTGCCGCCGTCGAGCGACTCGACGACCGCCAGCTCGCGCGCCTTCTCCTGGATGCGACGCGCGATGCGGTAGACGTACTTGCCGCGCTCGGCGGGCTTCATCTTCGACCACACGCGATCGAACGCGCGGCGCGCGGCGGCGACGGCGCGGTCGACGTCCTCGGGGGACGCCTCGGCGATCTCGGCGAGCTTCTCCTCGGTCGACGGGCTGATCGTGTCGAAGTACTTCTTCGTGGGCTGCCACTTGCCGTCGACGAACAGATCGTAGCGGCCCTTCAGCTTCACGTGATCGCGCGCCTCGGGCGCGGGCGCGTAGGTCCAGGCGTCGCCGAACTCGAGCGCGGGCCCGGCGGGCGCCCTCGCCGCGTCTGCGCGCGGCGTGATCTGAGCCTTCTTCTGTGCGGTCTTCTGCATCGTCATCGGGATCACTCTTTCGAGAAGTAGTCGGCGCCCTGATAGGCCTGCGTGCGCTCTTTCTCGAGCTGCATCAGCACGTCGTTGAGCAGCGTGCTAGCGCCGAAGCGGAACAGCTCGGGCGTGAGCCACGCGTCGCCGAGCGTCTCCTTCACCAGCACGAGGTAGTGCAGCGCCTGCTTCGCGGTGCGGATCCCGCCCGCGGGCTTCATGCCGATGCGCTTGCCGGTCGCGTAGTAGTGATCGCGGATCGCCTCGAGCATCACCAGCGTGACCGGCGGCGTCGCGGCGGGCGTGACCTTGCCGGTGGAGGTCTTGATGAAGTCGGCGCCGGCGGCCATCGCGATGTCGCTCGCGTGGCGCACGACGTCGTAGCTGCCGAGCTCGCCGGTCTCGAGGATGACCTTGAGGTGCGCGTGCCCGCACGCCTCCTTCGTCTGCACGATCTCGTCGTAGACCCTGGCGTAGTCGCCAGAGAGCATCGCGCCGCGGTCGATCACCATGTCGATCTCGTCGGCGCCGAACCCCACCGCGCGCCGCACGTCGTCGAGCTTGATCGCGAGCGGCGAGAGGCCGCTGGGGAACGCGGTCGCGACCGACGCGACGTGTACGCCGCTGCCGCGCAGGCAGTCGACCGCGACCGGGACCATGTTCGGGTACACGCACACGGCGCCGACGGGGCCGACCGACGGGTCGTGCTCGAGGGGGCGGAGCGCCTTCGCGCAGAGAGAGCGGACCTTGCCGGGCGTGTCCTTCCCCTCGAGCGTGGTGAGGTCCATCATCCGCACGGCGAGCTTCAGGCCGGCCACCTTCGTGGCCTTCTTGATGCTGCGCTTGGCGAGCGCGGCGGCGCGCTCTTCGACGAAGATCTGATCGACGGGCGACGTGCGAGGAGGGATGTACGGCCCCCTCTCTGCGGCGCGCGCCGTCGCGCTCGCGACGAGGTTCGACATGACGGGCGAGCCTACACAGGGGGACGCCGAGCGTCGACGCCGAAAGGAAGTCGCGCGACAGGGACGGCGCCCCCGCGGGGCCTCAGGGCTTCGCGACGATGTGCAAGCCGTCCGGGCACGTCAAGTAGATGGCGCCCGCGTTGACCGCGACCCCGCCTGCCGCACCATTGCCACACGTGACGACGCTGTCGGTCGTCGAACCGTCGAGCGACACCCGGAAGACTGTCGAGACGTTCGAGTCCTGGACGTAGACGTACTTGTCGTCGACCGCCCTTGCCAGCAGCGCCCGCTCCGCTCGCGCCCCCCCTGGCCCGCGCCGCCTCGACCTGCCGCGCCCGCGCCACCCTGACCTGCCGCTGCCTTGCCTCCAGATGCTCCCCCGCGCTGGGCATGACCGGGCACGGGCACGGGCAAGCTGGTGTCTGCACCCATCGATCTTCACCACCTGCCCGCAGGCTGGCGTGGTTCCAAGCGCCAGGTTCGGCAAACTGGTGTCTGCACCCATCGATCTTCACCACAGCAGCGCCCCCACCCCGTAGCTCACCCCGTTGGCGACCAGGCTCACCACGACGGCGCGCCACCGCAGCCCAGGCGTGACCAGCGCGTACAGCGCCGCCTCGATCCACCACGCGAACAGCTCCGACGCAGCGAGCGACGTGCGCCGCTGCCACCCAAGCGCCGGGAACACGAACCACACCCAGGGGTGGGTCGCGAGCTGCGCGAAGCACGCGGCGGCGATCGCCCGCCCGAGCGGCGCGCCCCTGCGCCGCAGCCACCACGCCACGATCGGCGCCTCGAGCGCCACCGTCAGCGCGAACGCCGCGGCCCACATCGCCGCGTAGCGCGCCTCCGTCACGGGGTGCTCACTCGAGGAAGATCGGGTTCGATACGGCGAACGGCTTGCGACCGGGGTGCAGCGGCGACAGGTCCCCCTTGCCCTTCGCGTGCAAGACCACCCAGCTCCGCGGGCGCGACGGATCCTTGTTCACTGTCACCGTCGTCGCCGCGACCTTCGGGGCGCCGGGCACCGCGTCGGCCACTTGCGTCAGCGGCTTGGTCTCCACGGTCTTCCCGTCGACGAACACCTCGAGCGACTCGGCCGAGATCCAGGGCGCGGACTGCACCACGACGTCGAGGGTGAGCGGGCCGCTGGCGGCGACGGTCGCCCCTGGCGCCGCGCCCCCCGGACCCTTCACGGTCATGTACAGGCCGCCGCTGATCGTCGCCTTGCCCGCCGCGACGCCGTCGCGCACCGCCTCGGGCGTCAGCTGCTGGGGATCGTCGTGGCCGAACGCGATGCAAGTGCGCGGGTAGCCGACCGGGCTCGTGTCGATGTGATGACTGTCAGAGCTGCCCACCGCCCACACCTTCCTGCCGCGCTCGAGCAGCGAGAACCAGTCGGCGAGCGAGCCCTTTCGGTTCGACTCGAGATCGCTGTCGTTGAACACCTCGACGGCCTCGAAGTCGTCGCTCCACATGGCTGGGTCTCCCTTCCCGGTCGCGTTGTCGAACTTCGCGGCGGAGAAGTACGCGCCGAACCCCGAGCCCGAGGGGTGGTTCACGATGACGATAGGCTTGTCCTCCTCGGCGTGCGCCATCGCGAAGACCTTGCCCGGCGAGTTGCCGATCCAGTCGACCGCGCCCTGGTTCACGCGGTCGGGCTTGGGTCGCAGCGGCAGCACGCCGAAGTGCCCCCAGGTGAACGTGGTGAGCTCCTCGGAGGGCATGCCAAATGCCCATTTCTGCAGGCCGAGCTCGCTGATGATCGGCTGAAAATCGATGATCCACTCGTGCTCGCTGGACACTGGGATGTCGAGCCCGTCGGCCACCGCGCCCTTCACCTTGCGGACCACCGGATCGTCCGAGTCGGCGGAGAAGAACGAGTGGATGTGAAAATCCGCGCACATGACGCCGGTCGAGTCGACCGAGTGCGTGAGCTCGACGCCGAGCGTCTTGGTCTCGCCCGCGACGAGCTGCACGGTTTGATCGAACAATTCCCACTCATAGCCGCGCGAGACGATCACGCGCGCCTCGCCCGGGGTGGCGGGCAGCGAGGCGTCGCCGGTCACCGCGAACTCCTGGTGCAGTCGTCCTTTTGCAGGGATCTCCTCGCCGCGCGACGCGGGCGGCTCGACCGGCGCCACGGCGGGGATCACCTGGACGCGCACAGGGATCGGCGCCTTCGTCGCGGCGTCGCGCGCGTTCACGACGAGCGTGGCGTGCGGCGCGAACACGAGGTCGAGCGGAGACGAGGTCACCGCGGCGCCCGGGTGGGTCGGGTAGCCTAGCTGCGACGGGACGAGGCGGACGTCGCCCGGCGGGACGTGAAGAGTGTAGGCGCCGTCCTGCCCGCTCTTCGTGCGCGACAGCTCGCGGCCGGCGCCGTCGACGGCGTGAACCCAGGCGCCCGCGAGCGCCGCGCCCATCGCGTCGAGCACCTTGCCGGTGACCGCCGCCTCGGGCGCCTCGCCGTCGACGCGACGAATGGCCGCGCGCAGCGCGTCGAGGTCAGCCCCGCCCGGGATGATCTCGGCGTAGTCGACCGAGCGCGTCTCACCCTTCGGGATAGGGAAGCCCGCGCCGAGGAAATACTGGAACCCCGAGATCTCGAGGGAATACTCGAGCGGTCCCTCGAGGCTGCGCCACGCGAACGACATGGAACCGTTGTCGAAGCCGACCCACTTCACCTTGCCCTTGGGCTTGGCGAACCCGAACTCGTCAGTGTAGAGGCGCGAGCGCGCGGCCTGAAAGAACCCGTGCATCTCGAGCCCTGTCGCGTCGAGATCCTCGTCGGTCGTGTTGACGACGTGCAGCCTCAGCCTCACGCTCTCCGCGCCCGGCGCGAGCGAGAAATCGAGCGCCGCGGGCACGCCGAACTTGTCAGGGAACAGCGCCTGCAGGCTGCCCAGGAACGGGATCGGCTTCAACACCCCCTGGACGCGCACGACCGCCTCCTTGCCGTCACCGCCGTCGTGCAGCACGGTCACGGAGGTCGGCTCGATCATCTCCGTCGACAGCGCCGTCAGGGTCTCGCCGTACAGTGATAGCCCGAGCGGTCTGCCGTCGTCGCCGACGCGGTCGATCGTGAGCAGCTCGCCGCCGAACCGTGAGTAGCCGTCGGACAGCCCCTTGTCCTCGATCGTCGCGGCGATCTTGTCATTGATGAGGATGAAGTCGCCCAGGTTCACGCGCTGCCGGCGATCGGTCGGCTGCTTCAACAGCGTGGGATCGGCGATCCGCGCGGCGCGCGCTTGCCCGGCTGCCTTGGCCCCCGCGGGGTCGGCGTGACCCTTGTCGCTGCCCCTCTCGAAGCAGTCGTCCGGGCTACACGCCGCCTTCCCAGCGACGCCGGCCGAGCCGCTCGATCCCGAGGCGCCGGACGCGCCGGAGCTCCCCTTGGGCGCCGAGACGTCGTCTTCGCCGCCTCCACAGGCCAGCGCGAGGACGGGAGGGAGCACGAGCGAGGCGAGCAGCACGAAGCGGCGCATGGGGGCGCGAACGTAGCAGAGAAGTGACGCGCGCCGAACGTGGGGCCAACGAGCAGCTCGGAGGCGTCGCCGTCCCAGGGCCGCTCTTCACACCGGCTCGAAGATTTCGTCCCCCCACCCGCTGCGCCCGCGGATCGCGTCTGCTAGTCCTCTGCTCATGAGCCTCCTTCGAACCTTGACGCTCCTGCCCCTGCTCGCGGCGTGCGGCCCCGCTGAGAAGCTCGACCCCGGGGACCGCGCCTGCACGGCGATGGGCTGCATCGACGGCTTCTACGTCACCGTCACCTCGAGCGGCGCGTGGAAGGCGGGCGAATACGTCGTCACCGTCGTCGCCGACGGCGTGACCACGAAATGCAGCATGACCTTCCCGCTGACGTCGTCGTCACGCAGCGACTGCTCGGGCGCCGGGGTGCAAGTCGGTCTGTCGGGCTCGCTGCTGCCCGAGGCGCAGCAGTCGATCTCGAGCATCGCGCTGTCGTCCACGCCCGCGTCGGTGGCGATCGCGATCACCCGTGACGGCGTCTCGCTCGCGTCGAGCGTGTTCACGCCGTCGTACAAGACCTCTCGCCCCAACGGCCCCGACTGCGAGCCCATCTGCACCAGCGCGAGCGACACGCTGACAGTATCGCAGTAGCGCTCACGCCCTCGCGATCGTGCGCGCGAGCGCGAGGTAGAACCCAGCCGCGTCGAAGCCGGGCGCCCACCCGACGCTGCCCCAGTGATCGGTGTCGATCTCGCCGAGCACCTTGCCGAAGCGCTGGCTCGACGCGGGCACGACGCCATCGTTGGGCCCCGCGAGCCGAGACAGCAGGGCGTACGACGGCAAGAGCGGCGGCATGACCGTCACCGCGCGCGACGGCCGCGCGATCACGCTCGCCGTCGGCACGTCGGGGACGCCCAGGTACTCATCGTGCGCGCGCGATGGCGACAGGTCCACGAGGCAGCCGCGCTCTCGCTCGAGCACGCGGCCGCGTCGACCGAGCACCGAGAGCCCCACGTCGGCGAGAGGCGTGCCTCGATGGGGCGCCGCGATCGTGACCAGCGACGCGATCCGCGGCCCGAACCCGAGGTGCGCGACCGCGTGCCGCACGTCGAGCCCGCCCATGCTGTGGGCGATCACGTGGACCCGGTCCGCGCCGATACGCTCGATCTGTTCGACCAGCGCGGCCGCGCGCTCCGCGATCGGCGCGACGGCGGGCACCCTGGGCACGTACACCTCGAACCCGAGCCGCTCGAGCGCGCGCGGGACGCCCCGAAAATAGTGCTGCTTCAGCGGCCCTACCCCCAGCGCGCGGAACCCTCCGAATCCGTGCGCGAGCACGAACGGCGGGCGCCTGTGAGCCCTCACGAAGACCTCGGGCGCGCCGGTGATCTCGCGCGACGCGACGACGACGAGCGGCGCGGGCGTGGCCTCGACCAGCGACGCTGGCGCCGGGGGCTCGCCGGGTGGCGCGAGCGTCGGGCGATCGTCCCACGTCGGCGCGGGCGGCGGCGGCGGCCCCGTCCTCGCCGCGAGCCACACGAGCAGCGCGAAGCAGGCGCTCGCCACGACGACCCACGTGGTCGGCTCCATCGCGCGCGAGAATAGGGCCCATGTCGCATCGCGTCAAGGCGCCCGTGCCCGCGTGGCGCGGGCGTGACCGTCAGAACCGCGTGCGCACGACGTCGAGCTTCTTCGCGATCGGGAAGCCGAGCTCACGCACCTTGGTGGCGACGCATTTCTCCTTGTCAGGATCGGACGGCGCCATCACGACCGTGACGCCGATCGCCCTGCCCTCCTTGACCGCGGCGCACACCTCCACCGAGGTGTCCGTCGCGACCTCGCACTCGGTCAGGTAGGCGCCGTGGTTGAGGACCTTCGAGAAATCTCCCGAGGAGAGGTCCGCCTCGCCGCCCCCCTTGCCGATCGAGATCTCGTCGCCGTGCGCGTCGCGCGCCTCGTCGCAGGTCATGCCGTCGGACGAGCCCTGGCCGGGCAGCGCCCTCCGCGCGACCTCGGGCGCGGGGCGGGACGCGCGGGGCGCGGGCGACGGCGGGGGCGGGGCCTTGGGCGGGGGCGCGGGCTCACCGCCGCACGCGATGGCGAGCGGGGCGACGAACCACGTGACGCGAGCGATCATCGGACGATCTTCGCAGGGTTCCCGAGGAACTCGAAGTGCATCGTGTCCTCGAGCTCGTCGTGGCCGAGCCAGTAGAAGCCGTGCCGGTCGAACGTGTCGATCCAGCAGCGGGGCATCGCCGCGCGCTCGTACGCCGATTTCACCTTCTTCTGGCACTGCGGATCCTCGCTCCACGGCTCGACGCAGTGACAGCAAGGGTTGCGATCGGGATCGATGTCGAGCGCGATGCCGAACAGGTGGTTGGTGATCTCGCCCCCGCGGTACGTGTTGTGGTCGCGGAACCCGGAGAGCGCCTTCGGCGTGTAGCGCTCCTTGCATTTCGCCTTGATCTCCTGCTCGACGCACGACAGCGCGGGCACCACCTTCTGGTGCAGCTCGACCTTGAGCCCGAAGAACGTGGTCTGCTGCGCGAACGTGCGCGGCTCGTGCGAGCTCCACGAGGCCGAGCCGTAGCCCTCGACGCGCCCGTAGCGCTCCGTGCGGTACTTCACCGCCTGCTCGTGCCGGCGGCTGTCCAGCTGCCCCTTGCGGACGAAGAAGCTGCGAACGAGGAAGCCCTGCGGCTTCTGGCGCTGGCACCGCTGCGCGGCGTCGACCTCCATCGACGGGAGCGAGAGCCCGACGACGGCGGCGGCAGCGGCGAGGAGGGTGGCGAGGCGCCGGGTCATGACGTGGCGGGATCGACGGCGGGGGCGTCGGTAGCACGGCCGAGGACCACGGGCCCATTTTCGAGAGCGCCGCGCCGCGCGCACGCTTTGCCAACCGTCCGCGCGCCCCGTACTCTGTCGCGCATGAACCTGCTCCGCTCCTCCTCGGTCGCGCTCTCGGTCGGTCTCCTCCTGCTCGTCGGCTGCGGCGGCTCCGACAGCGGCGGCGGATCACCGGGCGGCTCGTCGCCCGCCGGTCCAAGCCTCGCCGAGCTGCCCGCGAAGTTCGCGGCGGTCAGCTGCGACGTCGTCAGCCAGTGCCTCGGCGCGGATCTCCTGAAAATCTACCTCGCCGGCGAGGACTGCGTGACGCGCACGCAGCGCTCGATCGAGGACGGCGATCTCGGCGCGACCCAACAGCTCGTCGCCGACAAGAAGCTCACCTACGATCCGGCGAAGGCGCAGGCGTGCCTCGACGCCTACCGCGCCGGCGGCTGCGCTCAGATGGACACGCGCGCCCCCGCGGCGTGCGACAGCGTGTTCGGCGGCAAGGGCGCGGTGGGCGACGCGTGCCAGGTCAACGCCGAGTGCTCGCCCGGCATGTTCTGCCAGGCGGGCGCCGCGTGTCCCGGCAAGTGCGCGGCGCGCCTCGCGGCCGGCGCGGCGTGCACCGGCGACGACAGCTGCGGCGACAACCTGAAGTGCACCGCCGGGAAGTGCGCGGCGCCGGCCGCCGAGAACGCCGAGTGCGGCGGCGGCACGAACGTCGAGTGCAAGTCGGGCCTCTCGTGCCAGGGCGCCGACGCGAAGACCGGCAAGCCCGGCGTGTGCAAGCCCGGCGCGAGCCTCTTCGCCGCCAAGAAGGGCGAGGCGTGCGACGCCATGCAGCAGAAATTCTGCGAGCTCGGGACCGTGTGCGAGCTGTCGGCCGCGACCCAGGCGGGGATCAGCTGGACGTGCGTCGCGCCCTACGCGACCGGCGGAGCTTGCAAGCTGTCGTTCCCCGGCGGCTGCCCGGCAGGCGAGTATTGCCCCGTCAACACCAGCGTGACCCCGCTGAAGCTCGACGCCGTCTGCACCAAGATCCCCGCGGTCGGCGAGGCGTGCGGCATCGACTCGAACGGCACCCCCTCGACGTGCGGCCCTTACGCGGTCTGCGTCGCCGGCAAGTGCGCCGACAAGCAGCGGATCGGCGGCGCCTGCACGAGCACGGAGGCGTGCTACTCGGAGCGCTGCACCGGAGGCAAGTGCGTCGCCGGGCTCGCGTGCGAGCCGTCGGCTCCTGGGGTCGACTTAGCGAATTCGGGCGCTGCGCGGGAAAAATCCCTGTATCAGCGCCCGATGCTCGCGCCCGGGAAGCACCGTCGTCCCTCCGTGGTTCTCGCGCCCGTGGGGTCGCGCTGAATGGGCTACGCGCTGGGGCTCGCGCTCCGCTATCTCCGCTCGAAGAAGGCGGCGTTCGTGAGCGTCGGCACGCTGTTCGCGGTGGTCGGCGTCGCGCTCGGCGTGGCCGCGCTGGCGACGGTGATGAGCGTGACCGGGGGCTTCCAGTCGCAGTTTCGCGACAAGGTGCTAGGCGTCAACGCGCACGTCCTCGTGCTGAAATACTCGGCCGATTTTCGCGAGTACCGCGAGGTGATGAAGGTCGTCGAGGAGCACCCGGGCGTGACCGGCGTCGGACCCTTCACCATCAACCCGATGATGGTCACGCACGGCACCAAGGTGGCGACCGGCGTGCTGCTGAAGGGCGTCGATCCGGCGCTGCTCCCGCGCGTGCTCGATCTACCGAAGCACCTCGTCGCCCCGAAGCCCGACGCCCGCGATCCGAGCTCGATCGAGCTGCTCGCGAGGCTGCGGCGCGAGGGAGCGACGCCGCCTCGCAGGCCAGCGCCTCGCCCGATCGAGGCGCCCCAGCGCTCGTCCTCGCCAGAGGAGAGCGACGCGCCGACCCCCGCCGCGAGCGCGTCGCCGCCGCGCCACGACGACAAGAAGCCCGCGATCGAGGGCCTGATCGAGCCCGAGCACGGCTACGCGAGCAAGCTCCCCGACGAGGACGCCGAGCTGCCCGAGGACGTGGTCCCCGATCCTTGCAAGGACGCGGGCGAGGTCGCCAAGCTGCCCGGCGCGATCGTGGGCACGACGCTCGCGCGCAACCTGTCGCTGAAGGTCGGCGATTGTCTGCAGGTGACGTCGCCGACGATCGGCTACGCGTACGCGGGCACCGCGGTGGGCGTCCCGGTCGCCAAGCAGTTCCGCGTGATCGCGGTGTTCGAGGCTGGCTTCGACCAGTACGACTCGAAGCTCGTCTACGTCGATCTGTACGAGGCGCAGGCCTTCTACAACGCCGGCGACAGCGTGACCGGCGTCGAGATGCGCGTCCGCGACATCGACGACGCGCGCCAGATCTCGCGCGAGCTCGACAAGAAGCTCGCCAACGGCATCTACCACACGATGGACTGGGAGGAGCTGAACCACGGGCTCTTCACCGCGCTCCGCATCCAGCAGATCGGCATGAGCGCGGTGCTCGCGCTGATCATCGTCGTCGCGGCGTTCACCGTGATCGCGACGCTGATCATGGTCGTGCTCGACAAGAAGAAGGAGATCGCCGTGCTGAAGGCGATGGGCGCGACCGACGACGCGATCCTCCGCGTGTTCCTCTACCAGGGCGGCATCATCGGCCTGCTCGGCACGACGCTCGGCCTCTCGATCGGCTGGGGCGTCTGCAAGGGCCTCTTGATCTACGGCTTCCCGCTCGATCCAAAGGTCTACTTCGTGTCGCGCCTGCCCGTCGACGTGCAGCCGGCGCAGTTCCTCGTCACGGGCGCGGTCGCGATGGGCATCTGCCTCACGGCGACGGCGCTGCCCGCGCTCTACGCGGCGTGGATGCGCCCCGCGGACGGCCTGCGTGATCTCTCGTAGCCGACGCGCGGCGGGCCGTGGTTCGATGACCAGCATGGCCCGCGTGTCGACAGCGAAGCCCTCGTCGCGCGGCGGCCCCGCGCTCGAGGCCGCGCTCGCGCGCGAGCGGCAGATCAACTCCGCGCTGCTCGAGGTCGGCGCCGCCATCGGCGCGGGCGGGCGCCTCGACGACGTGCTCGAGCTGATCCTGGCGAAGGTGCGCGAGGTGCTCGGCGCGGATCGCGCGACGCTCTACCTGGTCGAGGAGGCCACGGGCGATCTCGTCTCGCGCATCGTCATCGATCGACGCGTCGAGCTCATCCGGGTGCCCGCGGGCAAGGGCGTGTCGGGCGCGGTCGTGAAGAAGGGCGCGCCCATCCGCGTGAAGGACGCCTACCGGGACCGCCGCTTCCTCAGGATGTTCGACGGCCTGACCGGGTACCGCACGCGCACGATCCTCGCCGTGCCGATGCGCAACCACGAGAAGCGCGTGATCGGCGTCGTGCAGGCGCTCAACAAGCGCGAGGGCGAGTTCACCGACGACGACGAGCGGATGCTCGGCGCGCTCGCGACGCAGGCCGCCGTCATGATCGACAACTCGCAGCTGTACGCGGGGCTGCTGCGCACGAACGAGGAGCTCATCGACACCACGCGACAGCTCGCGATCCGCATCAAGCACCTCGATCTGCTGCTGACCCTCGAGAGCGCGATGGCGCGGGCGGTGTCGCTCGACGATCTGCTGAGGGCGGCGCTGCGCGAGGCGATCCGCTCGACTGACGCGCGCGCCGGCGCGGTGTTGCTCTCCGACGAGGACACCGGCGAGCCCACGCTCCACTTCCTGTCTCGCGGCGAGAAGGCCCGCCTGCGTCGCCTCGTCGTCCACTCCGGCGACGGCTTCATCGGGCGCGTGCAACAGAGCGGCGTCGAGGGGTTCGCGCAGGGGCCAGCGGCCGATCCGTCCGAGAAGAAGCTCGACGACGCGTTCGGCTTCGAGACGCGCTGCGCGGTCGGCGCGCCGCTCGAGGGCCAGCGCACCGAGACGATCGGCGCGATCGCGCTCTACAACCGCGAGGAATCCGGCTGCTTCGACGACGAGGACCTCAAGCTCTTGCGCCTGATCGCCGCCAACGTGTCGACGGCGGTGCAGCTTTTTTTGGCGCGACGGCTCCAGGAGAAGAGCGAGCGGCTCTCGACCATCGGGCGCCTCCTGTCGAGCGTCATCCACGACCTGAAGACGCCGATGACAGTGATCAGCGGCTACGTGCAGCTCGGCGTCGGCACCGACGATCCGATCAAGCGCCACGAGTACGCCGAGCTGGTGCAGAAGCAGTTCGATCTCATCCGCGGCATGCAGTCCGAGGTGCTGGCGTTCGCGCGAGGAGAGAAGACGCTGCTCGTGCGGCGCGTGTACCTGTCGATGTTCCTCGACGCGTTCGCGCGGTCGTTCGGCGCCGAGCTGGCCGACAGGCGCGTGACGTTGACCACGAGCGTCGACGACAAGCGCGGCCTCGCGCACTTCGACGAGGGCAAGATCACCCGCGCGCTCCACAACCTCGTGCGCAACTCGCTCGAGGCGCTCGGAGAGCGCGGCGGGCACGTCGAGGTCTCCGCGAGGCGCGACGGCGACGACGTCGTGTTCTCGGTGCGCGACGACGGCCCCGGGATCCCGAAGGCGATCGAGCGGCGCCTCTTCGACTCGTTCGTCACGAGCGGCAAGAAGGGCGGCACCGGCCTCGGCCTCGCCGCCGTCAAGAAGATCGTCGAGGAGCACGGCGGCCGCGTCGGCGCCGAGACGTCGCCCTCCGGCACCACGTTCAGCTTCACGCTCCCGCAGGGCCAGCGTCCCTAGGTGTTGCGCAAGCAAAAGTTTCGTGTACGAATCTTTCGCGGAGGACTCGAGCCACATGTGGAACCCATTCGGCGAAGAACACGAGGCGTTTCGGCAGACGGTGCGGCGGTTCGCAGAGAAGGAGCTGGCGCCCCACGCTGAGGCCTGGGAAGAGAGCGAGCTGTTCCCCAACGAGGTGTTCAAGCGCGCGGGCGAGCTGGGCATCTTCGGCGCGCACTTCCCGGAGGCGCACGGCGGCGCCGGCGGTGACTACTGGTTCTCGGTCGCGAAGGCCGAGGAGCTACCCCGCTCCGGCCTCGCGGGCGTCACGATGGGCCTGCTCGTGCAGAGCGACATGGCGACGCCCGTCATCAGCGATCTCGGCACGAAGGAGCAGATCGACGAGTTCCTCGCGCCCGCGCTCCGCGGCGACAAGATCGCGGCGCTCGGCGTGAGCGAGCCGGGCGCGGGCAGCGACGTCGCCGGCATCCGCACGGTCGCCCGCAAGGACGGCGACGACTACGTCATCTCGGGCCAGAAGACGTTCATCACCAACGGCACGCGCGCCGACTTCGTGACGATGCTGGTGAAGACCAACCCCGACCACGGCGCGCACGGCTGCTCGTTCATCCTCGTGCCCACCGCGTCGAAGGGGTTTCAGGTCGCGAAGAAGCTGAAGAAGATCGGCAACAAGTCGAGCGACACCGCCGAGCTGTTCCTCGACAACGTGCGGGTGCCGCGGCGTTACCTGCTCGGCGAAGAGAACATGGGGTTCATGTACCTGATGCAGAACTTCCAGACCGAGCGCCTCGTCGCGTGCGTGTCGGCGGCCGCCGCGGCGGGCTACGTGCTCGACGAGGCGGTCGAGTACGGGCGCGACCGACAGGCGTTTGGCAAGCCGCTCATCAAGCGCGAGGTGTGGCAGCACAAATTCGTCGATCTTTACACCAAGCTCGAGGCCGCGAAGGCGTTCAACTACAGGATCGTCGATCGATACAACAGCGAGCGATACCTCAAGAAGGAGGCGCTCAGCATGGACACGGTCAAGCAGATCAGCATGGCGAAGATCTTCGTCGGCGAGATCACCGGCGAGATCATGGACCAGTGCCTGCAGTTTCATGGCGGCTGGGGCTACATCGAAGATTTTCGCATCGCGCGCGCGTGGCGCGACCAGCGCCTCTTGCGCATCGGCGGGGGCACGACGGAGACCATGCGCTACTACGTCGCGAAATTGATGGGTTTCTGACAGGCTGCACATTTCGCCTGGCAGTGGCCGAGCTGGCCCGCGTCCGGGCGATGCCCTAGCGTTGTGAGATGCGCTACCTCGTGACGCTCGCGTTGCTCTCGTCCCTGTCGATCGCCTGCGGGGGCGGCGACGACGATCCATCATCCCAGGCCGCCGCTGGTGGCGGCGCGGGGGCGAGCGCCGGCGGCTCCACCGCCTCGGGGGGATCGTCGGCCGCGGGCGCGTCGGGCGCTCCCGCCGGCGGCTCGTCCGCGGCTGGCTCGGCGTCGACCCTCCCGAGCAAGTTCGGCTCCTACGTCGAGCTCGGCGACTCGATCTCCGACAAGGGAGGCAGCGGGCCGTTCTTCTATGATCTGCTCTTCTCCAACGACGACGCCAAGTATCCGGCGTGGCAGGGCATGGACCTGAAGACCGTGCTCGGCGTCGAGCAGCACGTCCACGGCTCGAAGGCGGGGGCCCAGTCGGTCGACATGCCGGGGCAGGTGAAGGCGCTGCCCACGTCGCTGCCCGGCCCCGTGCTCGTCACCGTCACCGTCGGCGGCAACGACATGCAGACCAACGCCCTCGACATCATCAACGGCAAGGACATGGTCGCGCGCGACCGTTTCCGCACCAAGCACAAGGAGTTCCTGGGGATGCTGAAGGAGAAAGATCGCTTCGGACCCGGGGTCGAGGTCTACATCTTCGAGGCCGACGTCTACGATCCCACCGGCGGCAAGGGTGACTTCGCCGATCACAAATGTCCGGGGCTGTT
>CAUJFL010000209.1 GCA_963169165.1 Myxococcota bacterium
GCCGCCGTTGCCCGCGGAGGTGGAGCCGCCGTTGCCCGCGGAGGTGGAGCCGCCGTTGCCCGCGGAGGTGGAGCCGCCGTTGCCCGCGGAGGTGGAGCCGCCCGAGGTGGAGCCTCCGTTGCCGCCCGAGGTGGAGCCGCCGCTCGACGCGCCCGAGCTGCCGGCCGCGCCCCCGACGCCCACTGACGCGTTCTTCCGGCAGGCGTCGACCGTCGTGGCGGTCCCGGGGGGCGGGCAGCAGAGATCGGAGTTGGCCCCGAGATCACCGGCCGCGGTGCAGACCAGCGGCGCCGCGCAGTCGTCGTCGCCGGCGTCCCGGCTGCAACGCTCTCCTTCTCCTTGGTTGGAGCACGCCGGCAGTGAGAACCAGACGAGGCAAGAGGTCGCGACCACCAACGCCGACAGCACGCGCCGAAGCTGCATGCGAGGAGCCTTACCACACCCGACCCGCGCGCCGTGGTGCTAAACGGACGCCGTGGATCCCACCGCGACGCCGACCCGCACGCCGCTCGACAAAGCGGCGCGTCGGCGCTCGCTGCGTGAGGACGCGGTCAACGTACCGAACCTGCTGACGGGCCTGCGCATCGTGATGATCCCGGCGGTGCTCGCGCTGCTCGACCGCGCCGGCCCGCGAGACTGCTACTGGGCCGCGATCCTCTACGCGGTCGCCGCCATCACCGACTTCTTCGACGGGTGGATCGCGCGCCGCCAGGGGCTCGTCAGCGTGCTCGGCAAGTTCCTCGATCCGCTGGCCGACAAGCTGATCGTGATGGCGACGCTCGTGTGGCTGGTGAACATGGGCCGCATCGAGACGTGGGTGGTCGTGCTGCTGCTCGGGCGCGAGCTGTCGATCACGGGGCTGCGCAGCATCGCGTCCTCCGAGGGCGTGGTCATCGCGGCGGGCGACGGCGGCAAGCTCAAGACGGCCCTCCAGATGATCGGGATCCTCTGCCTGATCATCGGCTACCCGTACCCGATGTCGCTCGGCTTCTACGATCTCGGCGTCGTCGATCTCGTGAACGTCGGGCGCGTCCTCGTGTGGATGTCTCTGGTGTTCTCGATCGCGAGCGCTGCCGAGTACATCAAGCTCTTCGCCGACGCGGTCGAGGCGAAGGATCAGCGCGTACAAAAAGGCTGATGGGCCGCCCCGCATCGCGGGACGACCCATCGTCGATCAACGAACGCTCACCAGCGGGAGCGATCGCCGCCGCCGCCGCGGCCGCCACCACCCCCACGGCCGCCACCACCGCCACGGCCACCGCCGCCGCCGCCTCCTCCACCCCCACGGAACCCGCCGCCGCCGCCGCCGCGCTCGGGGCGGGCCTCGGCCTCGTTGACGCGGAGCGGGCGGCCGTCGAGCATCGTGCCGTTCATCCCCGCGATCGCCTTCTCGGCGCCGTCGGACGAGGCCATCGACACGAACGCGAAGCCACGCGAGCGCCCGGTCTCACGGTCCAGCATCAGCTTGACCTCGGCGACGTCGCCGAACTGGGAGAACGTCTTCTGCAGGACGTCCTCGGTGGTCTGGAACGCGAGGTTCCCTACGTACAGGCGGTTGTTCATGTGCTGTCTCTTCTCTGTGTTGCGGCGGGCGCCTTCGGTGATTTCCGTGTCGAGGTGCCGCGGTCCCGAGGACGGATGCAGCCTTGCGCTGCGCTTGTTCGTTGCCGAGCCGACGACCTTGCGTGCCCCAAACCAGAGAGAGAGCTGCCAAGCCGAACGCCAGAAACGCGGTGTCCATGCCACGGGCCGCGGCGGGCCGCAAGCGCTCGGAGGGCCCCTCGACTCACGCGGCGTCGCGTACACTGCCCGGCATGAGCCGACCCGACACCTCTCTCCTCGTCGCATGCCTGTCAGGGGCCCTGATCGCCGCGTGCGGCAGCTCGACGGAGACCTCGAGCCCCGAGCCTGGCGTGGCGAGCGCGGGCGGCAGCGCGCAAGGGGGCGGAGGTGGCGCGTCGGGAAAACCCAGCGCCGGGCGGGGCGGAGCGAGCGGCGAGGCCTCGGGAGGCGGCGCGGGCCTCGGTGGGAGCGGCGCTCCAGGCGCCGGTCACGCGGGGACAGGCGGTCAAGCAGGATCGTCCGGCGCGTCGGGCGCGGGCAACGGCCCCGGCGGTCAAGGGGGCGCGTCCGGCGCGAGCGGGCAGGCGGGCGCGTCGGGGCAGGCAGGCGGCGCAGGCCAGGGCGGCGCTGGCGCCGCGGGCGCGGGCGGCGCGGTGTGCGCGAACCCCGCGTCGCTCGTGGTGCTCCCGTCGTCCGCCAAGATCGACGTCCTCGACGGCGCGTCGAGCCCCGCCTCTTTCGAGGCGCACGGTGTCTGCGCCGACGGCACCGTGACGAAGGTCACCGCCGCGTGGTCGTTCGATGCGCTCGACGTCGCGACGGTCACGCCCGGCAGCGGCGTCGTCACCGCGGTCGGGAACAAGGGCGGCAAGGGCAAGCTGACCGCGAAGCTCGGCGGGCTCTCGGCGACCGCGGACGTCACCGTCTCGCTCACCCTGACGTCGAACCCCGGCGGTCTGTCTCCCGCGGACCAGGGCAAGCTCGACGCGCCGACCGGCGTGGGGCCGTCAGGCAAGCTCCAGTATCCGTACGACGGGACGGTCTTCGCCCGCGGGATCCTCGCGCCAGAGATCATGTGGGAGGCGCCCGCGAGCGGCGCCGCGTACCTCGTCCGCGCGAGGTCGGACTACGCCGAGGTCAAGCTGTACGTCTCCGCGCCCGACGCGAACGGCCGCGCGCTGATGAGCGAGGCCGCGTGGGGCCAGCTCGCGGCGTCGAACCACGGCGAGGACGTGCAGGTCTCGGTGACGAAGCTCGAGGGCGGCGTCGGGCAGCTCCCCACGAAGCAAACCTGGAAGATCGCGCAGGGCAGCCTCCGCGGCACCATCTTCTACTGGTCGGTCAATCAGGGACGCGTGCTCAAGATCGCGCCGGGCTCCGACACGCCAGTGCCGGTGTTCGACAGCGGCAGCGCGCAGCAGCTCGGCACCCCGGCGCCGCGCAACCCCTACAGTTTGACGCCCCCGTGGCAGGCCAACAACGCGGGAGACCGCTGCATCGCTTGTCACACGGTGTCGAAGGACGGCACGACGCTCGCCTCCATCTTCTCCAGGCAGGACTCGACCGGGCCGTTTGGCACCGTGGACATCCCGAGCGGCAAGGTGACGGCGATCGGCGAGTACGGCGCGTCGGGTATCTACATGGCGCTCTCGCCGACCGCGAAGTACGTCGTGCTCAACGACGCGGGGTTCCGGCTGCTGGTGGCCGACGCGAAGACCGCCGCGCCGATTGGCACCCCGCTCGATGGGTTCGTCGACAAGACCGCCGATCCGGTGTTCTCGCCCGACGGAAAGCGCCTCGCGTTCGCGTCGTTCGTCGACGGCGCGTATCCGGTCGAATACTCGGCGTCGGGCCTCGACGTCATCGATTTCGACGAGGCGTCGGGCGCGATCGGCAACCGCAAGTCGGTGCTCCCCAAGGGCGCGGCGGCGATCGCGTTTCCGAGCTTCACGCCGGGCTCTGACATGCTCGTCTACCAGAAGGGCGATTATTCTCGCGCGAACTACGGCGCGGGCCTGCATGGCAACGACGACCTCTGGGTCACCGATCTCGCGGGCTCCGTCGGCGAGCTCAGGCTGGGGCGCGCGTCGGGCGACGGCGAGCTCGACACGAAGAGCTCGCTGCGAAACTACGAGCCGCGCGTCAACCCCATCGCCGTCGGTGGGTACATCTGGGTCGTGTTCGTCAGCCCGCGTGACTACGGCAACCGCATGCGCGCGAAGACCGACGCGAGCTACGACAACCACAAACAGCTCTGGGTGACGGCCGTCGATCTCGATCCCAAGCCCGGTCAAGATCCAAGTCATCCCGCGTTCTACCTGCGCGGGCAGGAGTTCGGCTCCACCAACATGAGCGGCTACTGGACGCTCGCCGCGTGCCAGTCGAAGGGCGCGAGCTGCGCCGAGGGCTTCGAGTGCTGCACTGGGTTCTGCCGCCCGGACGGCGCGGGCAAGCTCACGTGCTCCGACCCGCCGGTGAACGAGTGCTCGAAGGTCGGCGAGAAATGCGTGACCAAGGCGGACTGCTGCGCGGGCGCGGACGACGTCGACTGCATCGGCGGATTTTGCGCGCTCGCGAAGCCCTGACGATCGGTTGCGTTCGTGCGCGGGACGCAATATGGGCGCGGTACCTGGCGGGGGTGCCAAGGCGCGCTCGCCCAACTCACTTTTTTTCAAAGGCTATCGACATGAAGCATCTCTCCGTTTTCACCGCGCTCCTCGTCTCCTCGTCGATCTTCATCGCCTGCAGCAGCGGCGAGAGCTCGGGCGACGACACCGACGTCACCCCGACCGCCGGCAAGGGCGGCACGACCGGCAAGGCCGGCGCTGGCGGGGCGAAGGCCGGCTCTGGCGGCACGGCCACCGCGGGCTCGGGCGGCACGACGGCGGGCTCTGGCGGCAGCAAGGCCGGCTCGGGCGGGACGACGACGACCGGAGGCTCTGGCGGCAGCAAGGCAGGCGCGGGCGGCGCGACGGCGGGCTCGGGCGGCAGCAAGGCAGGCGCGGGCGGCGCGAGCGCGGGCTCGGGCGGCAGCAAGGCGGGCTCGGGCGGCGCGACGGCTGGCTCGGGCGGCAGCAAGGCAGGCGCTGGCGGCGCGACGGCGGGCTCGGGCGGCAGCAAGGCCGGCGCGGGCGGCGCGAGCGCGGGCGGCGCGGGCGCTCCCGGCGGCAGCGCGGGCGCTCCCGGCGGCAGCGGCGGCTCCGCGGGCGATCCCGGCGGCAGCGGCGGCGCG
>CAUJFL010000210.1 GCA_963169165.1 Myxococcota bacterium
GCGGCCACCTGGCTCGCGCTCGCGCGCCATGACGAGGCCGGGCTGGCGGCGCTGTTCCCGTCGCTGCGCGACCGCGCGCTGGTGCGCTCCACGCTCGGGAAGGACATCGACGTCGAGGCGCTGCTCGCGACGCCGAGCCGCTCGCCCGCGCGCTCCATCCGCCCGCCGCGGCCGCGCGCCAGCGTCGCGCCGCCGCGGCGCGAGGCCACACCCACGCAAGTCGGTCGCCTCATCGAGGAGGCGGCGCGTCACCGCGCCAACGGCAACGACGCGCGCGCCGCGATCTCGATCGCGCAGGCTGGCGCGCCGAGCGAGGGCGACGTCTCACGCCTGACGGACCGGCTGCTCCGCGCGCTCGGCTCCCCCAGTGAGCCTGCGCTGACGCCGCCCGAGGTCGAGGCCGCGGTGGGCTCGCTGGTCGACGTCGCGGCGCGGAGCGCGTCGCTCCGCCCGATCGAGGCGCGCATCCTGCACGACCTGACGAAGGCGTGCGTCGAGCGCGAGCGCCGCCGCGAGACGGTCGACGTGGTCACGTGGGTGACGTCGCTCGGCGCGCGTCCGATCGTCCGCGAGCTGCCGGTCGGCTCGGTCGTGCGGGCGGCGCGCCACCTGCGCCGCGCGTTCGCAGAGAGCCACCGCGCGAGGGTGGACGACGAGGCGCGCGCGCGCCTGGAGGCCGTGTTTCACGCCGCGATCTCGGTCGCGGAGCGCGAGGTGCGCGACACGATCGAGCCCGAGCTGCGGCGCTCGCTGCGCGAGGTCGGGCTGGCGCCGTCCTCGGTGACCGAGGCCGTCGCAGAGGACAAGCTCATCGCCGAGCTGATCGACCGCGTGCTCGCGCGTGGGTTCATCGGGCTGCCGGCGCTGCGCGACGCGATCAGCCGCAACGATCTCAAGCTCCCGCGCCTCCGCGGCGTGAGAGAGCTCGTGCTCGGCGATCCGCTCCTGGCGCTCGATCGGCTGCTCGCCCGACGCGTCGACGGCGTGTATCGATCGGGCGAGATCTACCTGCGCTTCCTGCAGAAGGTGAGCTCGGTCGCGTTCGGGACGGCGCTCGGCCGCGTCGTCTCCGCGCACCTCCTCTTGCCGATGCTGGCCGCGTTCACCTTGCTCGAGGGACTCCAGCACGTGGTCGGACCGCTCGCCCGCCATCTCGCGCACGCGCACGTTCGGCTGCTGGGGCCGGGCTCGTTCGTCGGGGTCTCGCTGTACCTCTACCTGCTGATCCACGTCCCCGCGGTCCGGGCCGCGTCCGCCGCGGCGCTCGGGGCGCTCGGGCGCGGGTTGCACGCCGTGTTCATCCGCGCGCCGATGGCGGTGCTCACCTCACGCCCCGTCGTCGCGGTCGTGCGCAGCCGCCCGTTCGCGCTGCTTGGCAAGCCGCTGCTCGTCGGAGGCCCCGTCTACTGGCTGGCGCGGCGCGAGGCCGAGCCGCGGGACGCGGCGCTCCTCGCGGCGGGCGTGTTCGCCGCGCTCGCGGCGTTCCTGGGCACGTCGCTCGGCGCGAGGCTCGAGGAGGCGCTCTCCGACGGCGCGGGTCGGCTCGCGCGCGCGCTGACGAGGCGGTTGCTCCCCGCCCTGTTCGCGTCGATCGCGGAGCTGTTCAAGACGCTGGTCGAGCGGGTCGACCGCGCCCTCTACGCGGTCGACGAGTGGCTGACCTTCAAGCAGGGAGAGCCTCGGCTCGCGCTGTGGCTCAAGGGCGCGCTCGGGCTCACGTGGTTCTTCGCGACGTACCTCGTGCGCGTCTACGTGAACCTGCTCATCGAGCCGCAGATCAACCCGATCAAGCATTTTCCGGTCGTCACGGTCTCGCACAAGATCGTGCTGCCGTTCTCGCCGACGCTGCTCCGGGTGTTCCGCGCGCCGCTGATGCCGCTCGGCCCGGTGATCGCCAACACGATCGGCGGCATCACCGTGTTCCTGCTGCCGGGGATCTTCGGCTTCCTCGTCTGGGAGCTGAAGGAGAACTGGCGCCTCTACGCGCACAACCGCGCGCCCACCCTCGAGCCCGCGCCGATCGGGCACCACGGAGAGACGATGCGCGGCCTCTTGTTGCCGGGTTTTCACTCGGGGACGCTGCCGAAGCTCTTCACGAAGCTCCGGCGCGCCCGCAGCCGCGGCTCGACCGCGGTCCACAAGCACCGCGAGGCGATCCACGAGGTGGAGCACGCCGTCTCGGTGTTCGCCGAGCGGGAGCTGTGCGGCCTGCTGCGCCGCGTGGACTCGTGGTCGGCGGGACCGGTCGAGGTCGCGCGCGTCACCGCGTCGTCCAACCGCGTGGTCTGCGAGCTGTCGCTCTCCTCGAGCCCGGAGGCGCGGCTCTCCGTTCGCTTCGAGGAGCAGTCGGGTCAGCTGGTCGCGGGGCTCGGAGAGCGGGCGCTGCTCGACGCGCTCACCCCGGCCGACCAAGCACGCCTCGAGGACGCGCTCGCTGGCCTCTACAAGCTCGCCGGCGTGGACCTCGTCCGCGAGCAGCTCTCCGCCCTCCTCGACGACCGCCCGTACGACGTCGCCGAGCGCGGGCTCGTCGTCTGGCCCGACGCAGACTGGGCTCACGAGATCGTGTTCGACCTCACCGCGCGCGGCCGCGTCGAGGGCAAGCCGCGCGGAGACCTCCCGCCGCTCGACGACGCGCGCGCGTTCTTCGGGCGGCGGCCCATCCTGTACGGCGCGTGGGAGGAGGCGTGGCGTGACGGCACGCGCGTCTCGCTGCCAGGACCGCGCATCCTCGGCGTCGCGACGCGCGCGTAGAGCGTCGCCCGCGCCTTCGAGCTAGGGTCGCGCGATGCGACACGCCCCCTTGCTCCCGCTCCTGCTCGCCCTCACCTCGCAAATCCCTGCCTGCGGCGGCGGCGAGGACTCTCAGACGCGCTCCCCGGCCGCCACGCCGAACGAGCAGGGTCCGCTCGGCGAGCGCGCCGACCTCCCCGTCGACGCGACGGTCGCCCTGAAGAACCTCTCCGGCCCCGTCGACGTCGTGCGCGACAAATACGGCCGCCCGCACGTGTACGCCTCGACCGTCGCCGACGCGATGCGGGTCGAGGGCTTCTTGATCGCGAAGGACCGCCACCTGCAGCTCGAGCTGTTGCGCCGCGTCTCCGAGGGTCGCGTCGCCGAGATGCTGGGCGACGCCGATCCGGGGCTCGTCGACACGGACATCGGCTTTCGCACCGTGGGCCTCCACCGCGTCGCCAAGAAGCAATACGCCGCGCTCCCCGAGGGCAGCGAGCTGAAGACCATCCTCGACGCCTACGCGGACGGCGTGACGCAGGCCTACCGGGGCATCAAGGACGGCTCCGTCGAGATCCCGCCGGACATCGGCCACTTCTTGAAGGGCTTCCTCACCGACTGGGACGGCGCCGACTCGCTCGCGATGGGGCGTCTCCAGACCTGGCTCCTCTCGTACGACGCCGACTCCGAGATCGATCTGTCCGCGGCGATGAGCGCGCTGCAGTCGACCTTCGTGAGCTCCGCGTCCGACGCAGGCGTGGCGAGGCGCGCGGGCCTCGAGCGCGATCTCGTGCGCTTCGCGCCGGCCGATCCCGCGACGTCGCGCGTCGGCTTCCCGACGACGAAGTCTGCGAAGAAGCCCGCCGTGCTCCCGCGCCCCGCCGTCACCGCCGCCGCCAGGCTCGCTCCGGTGATGACCGCGATGAAGAGGGCGAAGGCGATCGTCGCGCCCGAGGGCTTCGGCTCGAACAACTGGGCCGTGATGGGCGCGAAGAGCGCCACCGGTCACGCGCTCGTCGCGAGCGATCCCCACCTGTCGCTCTCGGCCCCGGCCGTATTCTACCCGATCGATCTCGAGGTCGCCGACGCCGATCCGCAGAAGGCGCTGAAGGTGTCGGGCCTCGCGTTCCCCGGGATCCCCGGCATCATCCTCGGCCGCAACGAGCACGTCGCGTGGGGCGCCACTGTCGCTGGATACGACGTCGCGGACGCGTACGCCGAGACGCTCACGCCCGACGGCCAGGCGGTCAAGTTCAAGGGCGCCGACGTCCCGCTCGAGACGATCGAGGAGACCATCGCGGTCGCCGGCGGCGCGCCCGTCTCGTACAAGGTCCGCGTCGTCCCGCACCATGGCCCGATCCAGCCGGTCATCCGCGAGGATCACTCTGTCGCCGATCCCGATCCCAAGACCGGCGCGGTGAGCGTCCGCTGGACCGGCCACGAGGCCACCGACGAGATCGCGGCGGTCGTCGGCCTGCTCCGCGCGAAGAACGTCGACGAGGCGAAGACGGCGCTCGCCAAGTTCGGCGTCGGCGCCCAGAACTGGATGCTCGGCGACACCAACGGCGACATCCTGTGGACCTCCCACGCCATCGTCCCGACCCGCGACCCCAAGGCGTTCGCGTGGGACGCCGCGACGTACGAGGGCACGCTGCCCTGCATGATCCTCCCCGGCGACGGCAGCGCCGAGTGGACCGGCGTGCTCCCCGACGAGCTCGTCCCCTGGGAGAAGAACCCCGCGTCGGGCTGGATCTCGACCGCGAACAACGATCCGATCGGCACGACGCTCGACAACGATCCGTCCAACGACACCTTGCCCGACGGCGCGCCCGCGTTCCTCGCTTGCAGCTACGACGTCGGCTTCCGCGAGGGCCGCATCCACACGCGCCTCGGCGCGCTCGACAAGGTCTCCCCCGACGACATGGCCAGCATCCAGGGCGATCACCGCTCCCCGATGGGCGCCGCGCTGGCGACCAAGATCGTCGAGGCGCTGACGCGCGCCGAAGCAGAGAAGGCCACGCCTGGCACCCACAAGGACCTCGCCGCCGTCGTCGCGGATCCCTCGTACGATCCGGCGAAGATCGCGCTCGCGAAGAGCCTGCTCGAGGGCTGGGGCAAGGACGCCGACTACTCCGCCGAGAAGGGCATCGACGACGATCGCGCGCCGTTGCCGTTCGATCAGCCCGCGGCGAAGGCCTCGGCGGCGACGCTGCTCTTCAACGTGTGGGTCGTGCGCGCGATCCCTCGCATCTTCGGCGACGAGCTCGACAAGGCGAAGGCGTCCCTCGGCACGGCGGACAAGGCCAAGGCGCTGCTGCGGCTCTACGGCGCCACGCCGAGCGAGCTCGCGACGTTCGACGCCAAGCTGGGCGACAGCGCCCTGTGGGACGATCTCGCCACGCCCGAGGTCGAGTCGCGCGACGACCGCACCGTCCGCGCGGTGCTCGACGCCGTCGCGTTCATCGACAAGAGCGGCGGCCTCGAGAAGGCCCGGTGGGGCAGCTTCCACACGGTGCGCTTCGCGTCGGTCGTGCCGGTGTTCAACACCTACTCGATCCCGCGCGCTGGCGTCGTCGCGCGCCACGGCGACAATTTCGTCGTCGACGCGTCCGCGTTCGGCCTCTCGTACGCGCTCACCGACAAGCCCAAATTCAACTACACGAGCGGCCCCACGCAGCGCATGGTCGCGGACCTCGACCCCGCGGGCGTGAAGGTCTCGAACGCGCTGCCGGGCGGCAACGTGTGGGACCTCGACAGCCCGCATTTCGAGGACGAGGCCGCGTACTGGCTGAAGAACCAGACCCACCCGATCCCCGCGACGCTCGACGAGGTGGTCGCCGCCAAGGAGAGCCGCACGACCTTCAAGTCACAGTGACGGGCAGAGCGCGCGCGCGTCGGACGTAGATCCACGCGAGATGCGCAGCCACGATCACCGCAACGCCTTCGCCGCCGTCACCGCGCTCGGGCTCACGCTCGGCGTCGTGGCGGCGCTCCTGTTCACCCGCGGACCGCGCGACGAGGCGCCGCCGCCGTTCGTCGACGGACCCGCTGCGCCGACCGCCTCGACGTTCGTGCTCGTGGGCGCCCCCGCGCCGGACGCCGGCGTCGCGCCGACCGCGCCGAAGGCCACGACGCCAGCGCGCTCGGTCGACGTCACCGGGCTGCGAGCCTGCTGCGCCGCGCTCGCGCAGAACGCCACCTCGATGCCGCCCCCCAACGGCGCGTACGCCGCCGCCGCCGCGAGCTACTGCAGCGGCGCGGTCGCGTCTGTCAACCAGCCGTCCCAGCGCGACGCGGTGTTCGCGGGGGTGAGAGGTTTGTTGCGCGGGGCCACGCCGCCCGCCGCTTGCTCCTGAGACCGACGCGAGCGTCCGCGAGGGCGGGCGAGTGACGTAGGCTCTCACGCATGAACGATCCCGTCCGTGGAGCGTGGGCGAGCGCGGGCCCGCACCGGCACTCCATCCTCGTCCACGGCGGCGCGGGAGAGATCCCGAGCGAGCGCCGCGCGGCGCACGAGGCCGGCTGCCGCGACGCGATGCTGCTCGGCCACGAGGTGCTGCGACGGGGCGGTCACGCGCTCGACGCGGTGCAGGCTGCGGTCGAGGCGCTCGAGGACGATCCCCGGTACAACGCGGGCACGGGCGGCAGCCTCGACGAGGACGGCGAGCTGCGCCTGGACGCCTGCATCATGGAGGGCGAGCACCTGCGCGCGGGCGCGGTCGCCGTCCTGCCGCCGTTTCGGCACCCGATCGCGGTCGCGCGCGCGGCGCTGCTCGATGGACGACACGTGCTCTATGCGGGCGCGGGTGCCGAGCGCTTCGCGACCAGCGCGGGCCACGTGCACCACGGCGGGATGGTCACCGACGCCGCGCTCGCTCGCCTCGCCACCGTCCGCGCCGGCGCCACCGGCAACTGGGCGGGGGGCACCGTCGGCGCCGTCGCGCGGGACGCGGCGGGACACGTCGCCGCGGCGACGAGCACCGGCGGGATGGTCGGCAAGCGCAGCGGTCGCGTCGGCGACTCGCCCGTGCCTGGCGCCGGAAACTACGCAGACGATCTCGCGGG
>CAUJFL010000211.1 GCA_963169165.1 Myxococcota bacterium
CGGCGCAGGCGGCAGAGCGCTCGCGGCGGTCGACGCCACGGGCGCGGGAGCGTCGGTCGCGGGGGTGGCCGACGGCGCGGCGGGCGTCACCGGGGCCGGCGCGCCGCCGCAGCCGAGCGCAGCGCCGCCCCCGATTGCGAAGGCGACGATCGACAGCGCAGAGATCCTCATGGCGCACGTCGTACCCGCGTCGCGGGCGAAGCGGAAGTCATCGACGCCTCGAGCCCATGAAAGCACGGCCCCTCACGTTCGCCGCCAGGCGCGCGCACGCTCAGCGTCACGCCGTCGATCTGAACCTGCGTCTCACGAAGCGACTCGAGCATCGCCCAGCCGCGCGAGGTCTCCAGGTCGACGAGCTCCGTCGCGGCGCGCTGCACGCCCGCCACGCGGACCGTTGCGTCGACCACCTTTCCGCCACGGAGGGCGACGCACACGCCGTCGTCTGCGCCGGACGGCAGGCGCACCCCGCACATCGCCGCGCCGTTCGGGCGTGCGCGGCGGGCGTCCTCCCACGTCGTCCAGCCCCGTCGCGCGCCGCCGCACCAGTGAGGGAGCTCGAACAGCAGCTCGTCACGCGCGCTCCTCGGCGCGGGCGCCGCGCAGCCGCACGCGAGCACGGCCGCGAGCGCCCACCAGCGCATGGCTCAGAGCCCCTCGACCGAACGCAGCAGCTCCGGGACGAAGTGCGTGCGGGGGCGGATCAACGTCGAGCGCGCGGCGCGAGGGCGCACGGTGATGCGCGCCGAGCTGGGATCGATCATCCCGCCGAGCAGGCTGTCGTCTCCGAACTCATAGATGGTGTTCTGCTCCACGGGCCTCGGCCTCGGATCGGCGAGCGCGAGCGCGGGGAGCGAGCACAGAACGAACGCGATGAGTGACACAGGACGCATGATGGACCTCTCCTCTCTTCTGGCGGACAGCCGCCGAAGTCGACTGTGGGCGCCCGTGGGCGCGCTAGCCGCCGCAGTCGCAGACGGCCTGCATCGGGCTGCAGAAGCACGGCGGAACGATCGGAGCTCTCCTGGGCGGGGGCGGCGCGCTCGGGGTCGGCGCGGAGGACGCGGAGACCGACGGAGCCGTGACGCGCGCCGAGCGCGTCGCGAGCCGCGGCGCCGGGGCGACCGTGGCCGACCCGACAGGATCCGGCGGATTGACCGGGGTCTGGCGCGCCGCGACGCCGAGGACGCGGCCGATGCTGCCGTCGACGTCGTCGCGATCGACCGTGAGCGACGCGAGCGACGCGCGCGCGTACCGCCCCGCGCCGAGCGCGACGCGCTGCCCCGCGGCCGACACCGCGACCTCGCCGCTATGTACTATCACATAGGTCGAGGACGCCTCGACGCGGACGCGGGTCGACGAGGCAGCCGCGGTCAGCTTCCCCGTCGGCGTGGACAGCTGGAGCGCGGCGCCGGTGGCCACGCGGTACGACACCTCTCCGCGGTCTTGCAGCAGCTCGCGGCCCCGCCACGCGAGGTGCGCCGCCTGCTCCATCACGGCGAGCACGCCAGGCGCGATCTCGATCTCCATGCGCTCGCCGGCGACGACGTCGCCCACCCGATCGGCGACGCGGCCGTGCGTCACGGCGACCACCGCGGAGGCCGCGCACGCGACGGCGACCATCGCCCCGGCCGCGAGCGCGCGCCGCGCCCTCTTGCGCCGCTCGTGCCGCGAGACGTCGCGCATCACGCCGTCGACCAGCCGTGACGGCGGACGACCCACGTCCCAAGCGTCGAGCCGCGGCGTCATCGCTCGCGCTCCCAGCCCGCTAGCAGCACGCGCATCCTCGCGCGCGCGCGTGACAGCCGCTGCTTGACCGTGTTGACCGGCGCCGCCACGACCACCGCGATCTCGTCCATCGAGAGGCCCTGCGCGTCGGCCAGCACGAGCACCTCGCGATGATGGGGAGAGAGCTCGGCCGCGGCGCGCGCGATCGCCTCCCCCAGCTCGCGCGCCGCGCGGATCGACTCGGGCGTCTCGGCCTCCGGCAGCTCCTCGTCGAGCGGCGTGGTCGGCGCTCCACGCCTTCGCAAGGCGTCGAGCGCGGTGTTCCGCGCGATCGTCAAGAGCCACGTCGACACCTTGGCGCCGCGCGCCGGCTCGAACGTCGGCAGCGCCCGGTACGCCCGCAAGAACGTCTCCTGCGACAGATCCTCGGCGAGCGCGCGATCTTGCACCATCCGGGCGATGAAGCCCCAGACCAGCCCCTCGTACTGCTCGACGAAGCGGCGAAACTCTCCCGGCCCCCCGCGCTTGCACGCGTCGACCAGCGCCCGCTCGGAGCTCGTCGGCGCGTCGGCCGCGAGCGAGAGGGCGTGGGCGAGGGACAGCGCGGTCATCCTGTCGATGGAACGCGCGCGCCGACGAAAGGTTCCATCGGCGTCACGGTTTGTAGGGGACGCAGCGCTCCTTGTAACAAACCTCGCTGCCGGAGCACTCGCCCTGCGCGCCGCACGGCTTGCGCTCGACCTTCACGACCCACTGGGCGATGTGGTTGCCGGTCTTGAGATCCTGGAACGGCAGCCAGAACGCGGGGAAGCTCGGGTCGACGCCGCTCGCGGCCTTGGCGGGATCGATCGCGGCCATCCAGAGCTGCGTGCGCACCTGCTTGCCGAGGCGCAGGCCGTACTCGCGGCGGCTCGAGAAGGTGACCCACTGGACCGGCCCCTTCTCGTAGCTCTGCACTGTGGGCGTCCACTTTGCCCACTGGTCGCCGTCGCCACCGCCCTTCTGCAGGTGGATCGGCGTGCCGCCGCCAGAGGGGATCAGCCACAGCTGCCCGTCGGGCATGGCGCCTGTCTGGTCGTCGATGCTCGCGTTGGACATCGAGTCGCGGTTGCTAGGCGAGCGGTTGAAGATGATCCACGCGTTGTCGGGCGAGAACGCGGGATAGTAGTTGTTGGCACCGGCGAAGGGCACGAGCGTCTTGGGCGCCCCGAACGCGCTACCGTTCCAGCTGACGACGTCGATGCGGCCGTCGCTGATCCCGGGCGCCGCGAACGGCAGGACCGTGCCTGGGCGGCCGTAGACCACCTGCTTGCCGTCGGGTGACCAGTCGGGCATCGACGCGCCCTTCACCGTGCCGCCGGCGACGAGCGCGCCGTTGGTCGACGCGCGGATCTCCATCTTGGTGCCGTCGGACACGAGCAGCTGCGAGGCGTCCGGCGAGAACGAGAAGAAGTTGCCGCCGGGGACGCCGCCGCCTGACTGGAACACGAGCGCCTTCGTCGCGACGTCGCGGACCTGGTACACCGACGGCGCGGGGATGTTGAGGCCGACCGCGATCAGCTTGCCGTTGCGCGAGAGCGCGTGACAGCCGACGCAGATGGCGCCGCCGGCGCTGGCGGGGTTCAGGTAGGTCTCGGCCTGCTGGGGGAACCCGAAGTCGTAGCGCTGGATGGTGCCGCCCGAGTTCCAGTAGTAGAGGCCGCCCGAGAGATCGTCGGTGGAGAATTGAATGGTGCGCGACGCGCTGACGCCCACCTGACCGGGCGCGCCGCCGTTGACACCCTTCACCTTGTAAGTGACCGGCTCGCCCCCGCGCGCGGTGTTGGCGAGGAGCTTCCAGAAGGCCGCGTCTGGCGTGTAGACGCAGCCGTTCGACAGCGGCGTGCACCCCACGTAGACGCTGAGCGAGACGTTCTTCGAGGCGAACTCGAGCTGAAAGAGCGTCTGGCCCGCGCCGGGGATGAAATGAAACTCGAGCGAGTTCATGTTGGGCGGGACGAGCACGCCGTCGTTGGGATACACGACGCTGGGCGCCGGGCCTCCCGCGCCGCCGCCGAACTTGCCAGGAGCGTCGGGGGCGGCGCCGGGGCCGATGATGACCTGCGGGGGCTTGATCGTCACCGAAGTGGAAGCAAACAATCCCGATCCAGAGGCCTTGACGGTCGCGGTGCCCAGGGCGCCGGCGGGGGCGGTGAACAACGAGCCCGAGAACGCGCCGAACGACGGCGGATCGACGGTGAACACTGTCTGCGCGGTGACATCCTTGTCGGGCGCCGTGGGGCTCTGCAAGAGCGCCTTGTACGGCAGAGAGGGGGACACCCCGGCCGCGGGCGACAGCACGGCGTCAGCGGGGACGATCGCGAGGCTCGCGTTCGCGGGGACCCCGCCGGCGCCTGCCTGACCGCTGCCTGCCTGCCCGCTGCCTGCCTGTCCGCTGCCTGCCTGCCCGCTGCCTGCTTGCCCGCTGCCCGCCTGCGCGCTGCCGCCTTGCTCCATGCCTCCCCCGCCCTGCGGATCGCCCCCCGCCCCCGCGGCGGACTGGCCTCCGTCTCCGCCCTGGGACGCGCCGGCTTCGCCGCCCTGCGCGGAGCCGCCCGCGGGTGCGCCCGCCTGCCCGGCCGTCGAGTGACCGGCCTTCCCCGCGCTCGCGCCGGGGCTGTCATCGCCTGTCTTCGTCGATGCGGCTGAGCCACAGGCCTGGAGCCAGGGCAACGCTGAGGCGAGGACGACGGCGGCGATCAAGAAGCGCTTCATGAAGCGGAGGATACGCGCGAAGGGCGCGGTCGCGCCAACGCGTGAAAAATTGCGTTCTCCGTGCTCGCGCGCGGTTGCCCGAACGGGGCGAGCGCTGCTACCGATACTTGTGTGACGTCCCTTCGCGCACTGCTGGATCGCTCGCGCCTCGAGCGACGACCGCTCGTGATGGGCGTGGTCAACGTCACCCCCGACTCTTTCTCCGACGGAGGACTCCACTCGGACGAGCGGGCCGCCTGCGCGCGCGTCGACCAGCTCCTCGCCGAGGGCGCCGACGTGATCGACGTGGGCGGCGAGTCGACGCGCCCCTCGTCGACGCCGGTGCCGGCCACCGAGCAGCGGCGCCGGATCGAGGGGGTGGTCCGTCACGGGCACGCGCGCGGGGCGATCGTGTCGGTCGACACGAGCAGCCGCGAGGTGGCGGCGGCGGCGCTCGATCTCGGCGCGGCGCTCATCAACGACGTGTCGTGCCTCGCAGACGTCGGCCTCGCGGCGGTGACGGCGTCGCGCGGCGCCGGGCTCGTCGTGATGCACAGCCGAGGCTCGATGCAAGTCATGCCGGGCTTCTCGTCGGCGCCGGAAGACTCGTACTCGGACGCCGCGCTCGAGGTGTCGCTCGAGCTCGCGGCCGCCCGCGATCGCGCGGTGCAGGCGGGCGTGCAGACAGAGCTCGTGCTCGTCGATCCTGGCCTCGGCTTCCACAAGAGCGCGCGCCACTCGTACGCCGTGTTGAAGGGGCTGCCGGCGCTGGTCGGGCTCGGCGCGCCGGTCGTCGTGGGCGCCAGCCGAAAATCGTTCCTGTCACGCGACGTCGAGGCGCCGCCAGGCGCGCGGCTGGGCGGCAGCGTCGCGGCGGCGCTCTTCGCGGCGCGCGCGGGCGCGGCCATGCTCCGCGTCCACGACGTGCTGGCCACGCGCCAGGCCCTGGCCGTCGACGCGTCGATCGAGGCGGGAGGCTGACGTGCTCGAGCGGATCGCGCACCTCCTGTCGTCGCACGAGTGGCTGACCGCCCGCCCGTGGACGCACCTGGCGCGCGACGGGGTCGACATCCTGCTCGTCGCGTTCGTCATCTACCGCGGGCTGCTCATCGTGCGCGGGACGCGGGCGCAGCAGATGTCGCTCGGCCTCGTCGGCGTCGCGATCGTGTACATCGGCGCGCGATACCTCGGCCTCGTCACGCTGAGCAACCTGGTCGACGTGGTCATGTCGAGCCTGGTCTTGATCCTCGTGATCGTCTTCCAGGGAGATCTCCGGCGCGCGTTGATGCGGGTGGGCGAGCACGACGTGTTCCCGGGGATGTCCCGCACGCGCGAGACCAAGGTGATCGACGACGTGGTCGCGGCCGCGACCGAGCTGGCCCGTCACCGCATCGGCGCGCTCATCGCGTTCGAGCAGCACGCGTCGCTCGACCAGTTCGTCTCCTCGCAGGGCACCCGCCTCGACGCCCAGATCTCACCCGAGCTACTGCTCACGATCTTTCACCCCGAGGCCATCAACAAGCTGCACGACGGCGCGGTGATCGTCCGCGATCTCAAGCTGACCTCCGCGGGCGTGTTCTTCCCGATGCCCGAGACGAAGAACATCGACTCGAGCCTCGGCTCGCGCCACCGCGCCGCGCTCGGGATCACCGACGAGACCGACGCGGTCGTCGTCGTGGTCAGCGAGGAGCGCGGGGCGATCACGGTCTGCTTCCGCGGCAACATGATCCAGGGCCTCGACGGCCCGCGCCTCCGCCAGGTGCTGCTCGATCTGCTCGGCTTCAAGGAGTCGCCCAAGAAGCGAGAGAAGGAGCGCGAGGCGGAGAAGGAGCGCGCCGCCGAGCGAGAGGCGAAGCGCCCCGCCGACGCGCTGAAGGAGGAGGCGTGACCCGCGCAGGCCGCCTCGCCCGGCGCGCGCTCTCCGCGCTCTCCGAGAATTTCTGGCTGAAGGGGCTGTCGCTCGCGCTCGCGATCGGCTTGTTCACCTACCACCACAGCGCCGAGAACGCGGTGCGGACGCTGTCGGTGAGCGTCGTCGCCCTCGTCCCGAGGAGCGATCAGAAGGCCTTGATGACGGTGCTGCCGTCGTCGGTGCAGGTCACCGTCCGGGGGCCGCGGCGC
>CAUJFL010000212.1 GCA_963169165.1 Myxococcota bacterium
GCGCGAGCGGCTCAGCTCTCCCCACGCGGCGCGCAGCGCCTGGCCCTGCACCTCGCGCGCGAGGCGTCGCTCGCGGTTCGTGCGCATCACCACGCGCTCCCGCGTCGCATAGCTGACGACCGGATCCCTCCGACGCACGAGGCGCGTCGTGGCCGTGACGGTCGCCACGAGCGCGACCAGCAGCAGCAGGTACAGCTCGCGCCGACGCCCCTCGGCGTGCAGCTTGATCACCGTCGTCGCGAGCGGCATCAGCAGCCAGAGCACGAGCAGCGCCTCGATCGCGAGCCCGACGCCGAAGATCGGCAAGAACTCGCGGAGGCCGAGCTCGGGGGGGAAGTAGTAGAAATACGTGCCCACGAACGACACGACCAGCACGACGACGCCGACGAACGTGTACCCCTTGAACAGCCAGGCCTCGCGTCGCGCGACGGGGTTCCAGAGCCAGTACGGAAACAGGAGCGGGTACACCGCGTAGTAGGCGAACGCCCTCGGCGGGTGCTCGCGGTAGAACGCGGCGATCCGCAGCTCGCGGCCGAGCGCGAGCCGTACCACCCGCGACGACGTGGCGAGCTCGGACAGCCGCTCGCTCAGCAAGAACACCACGATCGCGAGCGTCGCCCCGACCAGCGCGCCCCACACCGGGAACAGCGCCGCCGCCCTCACGATCGCGAACGGCGCCGCGGCGAAGAACACGAGGCGGGCGCCGAGATCGAGCGCGCGGCGAGGGTTCATCCGGCGCGCACCAGCTACCACGATGTCCCGCGCCTCGCAGGTCCAAGCGCCTCGGGTGTCATGATGTTGAAAGTACATATCAAGACTGCTATGCGGCCCTCATGAATCGACGGGTCGCACGTGCGGGTCTGGCCGCGGCTGTGTCCGCGCTGCTCGTCGGCTGTGGCGGTGGCGACGACGCGCAGCCGCCCCAGGCGTCGCTGACGATCGTGCGCGAGGATCCGTCCGGCGCGCCGATCGCGGGGCTCGACGCTCCCTGGCGCGATCGCTTCTTCGTCGGCGACGCGCTGTTCGATCAGACCAACGGCGAGGCGGCCGGGCTCGGCCCGCTGTTCATCCGCTCGTCGTGCGGCGCGTGCCACGCCGATGACGCGCGCGGTCCCGGCTTCGTCGAGAAGTTTCCGTCGAGGCCGGGTGTCGAGCTGCCGTATGGCTCGAGCCGCCGCCCGTTCGTGACCGCCGGCGCGAAGCAGCCGGTCGAGGCGCCCGCCGACGTGCCGACGACGGTGCGCCTGCCTCCGTCCGTGTTCGGCCGCGGCTACATGGAGGCCGTCGACGAGGCTGAGATCCTGCGCGTGGAGGCCGAGCAGGCGAGGCGCACCGACGGCATCCACGGTCGCGCGCATCGCCTCGCCTACGCCTCCGAGCTCTCCGCCGATCCGCAGTTCTCGACGCTGACCAAGGGCGCCCCGACCATCGGGCGCTTCGGGCTGAAGGCCCGTCAGGCGACGCTCGACGATTTCACCGCCGACGCCTACCAGGGCGACATGGGGCTGACGTCGCCGCTGCGCCCCGTCGAGCTGAAGAACCCCGACGGCCTCACCGACGACGACAAGCCCGGCGTCGATCTGCCGATGGAGACGATCTCCGACGTCGCGGCGTACATGCGCCTGCTCGCGATCCCGCGCCGCGCCGCGCCCGACCCGCGGGCGGTGACGCTGTTCGCCGAGTCCGACTGCGCGACTTGCCACGTGCCCACGCTGCGGACGCGCGCCGACTGGCCCGTGCCGCAGCAGGCGGGGATCGACGCGCCCATCTACACCGATCTCCTGTTGCACGACATGGGCGATGGCCTCGCCGACGGCGTGCCCGACGTGGCCGCGGGCCCGCGCGACTGGCGGACCGCGCCGCTGATGGGCCTCCGACACCAGCGCGCGCTCCTGCACGACGGTCGCGCGAAGACGGTCGAGGAGGCCATCCTCGCGCATGACAGCGAAGGGTCCGAGGCGCGCGGCGCCGTCCAGAAATTTCGTGCGCTCGGCGACGCCGATCGCGCGCTGTTGCTCTCGTTCGTCTCCAGCCTTTGAAAGGGATCATCATGCTTCGTAGAGCGTTTCCGGTCGTCCTCGTCTCGTTGATCAGCGCCGTCGGTTGCTCGTCGTCCGACGAGTCCTCGCCTCCTGCCTCGAAGTCTCCGCAGGACCAGGCGACGCTCGCCGTGAAGGCCTATGTGCAGACCAACCTCGACGCGCTCGTCGCCGCGACCGAGGAGATCGCCGCGGCCGCGCCCGCGCCAGACGCCGACGGCTGGAGCGCCGCGAGCGACGCGGCCGCGGTCGAGGCGATGCGCGCGTCGTGGCGCAAGGCGCGCGTCGCGTACGAGCGGGTCGAGGGCGCGATCGCGGTGCTCTTTCCCGAGCTCGACGTGGCGACCGACGAGCGGTACGACGGCTTCCTGGCGGAAGGACCCGACGACGATCTCTTCGACGATCAAGGCGTGATCGGCGTCCACGCGATCGAGCGCATCCTGTGGGCCGACTCGGCGCCCGCGCGCGCCCTCTCGTTCGAGAAGACCTCGCTCGGCGCCAAGTACAGCCCCCCTGCGTTCCCCGCCAACGAGGCCCAGGCGCGCGCGTTCAAGGAGAAGCTCTGCGCGCGGCTCGTCGCCGACACGAAGAAGATGCAGTCCGACTTCGCCCCGCTCGCGCTCGATCTGTCGACCGCGTACCACGGCGTCATCGGCTCGATGGCCGAGCAGGTCGAGAAGGCCGACAAGGCCACCGGCAAGTCCGACTCGGCCGAAGAGTCTCGCTACGCGAACTTCACCCTCGCCGACATGCGCGAGAACGTCGAGGGCGGCCGCCAGATCTACGCCGCGTTCGCCCCGTGGATCACCTCGCTCGGCCCCGAGGCGAAGGCCGAGCACGACGCCGTCCTGGCGGGGTTCACGCGCCTGGACGCCGCCTACGCGAAGCTCTCGGGCGACGCGCTCCCCGAGGTCCCCGCGACCTGGACCACGCCCCCGTCGGCCACCGACGCCGCCACGCCGTTCGGCCAGCTCTTCTCGAGCCTGACGGCCGAGGCCGACGAGAAGCGCGATGGTTCACTCGTCCACTCGATGGGCGCCGTCGCCGACAGGCTGCGGCTCGTGGCGACCCCGTGACCCGCTCGACCCTGCTCCTCGTGCTCGTCGCGTCGCTCGCCGTGGCCTCTTGCGGCGACGACGTCGCGACCGCGGAGCGCCCCGCCGACGACGCGGAATTCATCGCGTTCGAGCGCGATTTTCAGGGTTTTCAGGGCTGGCGCAAGGTCGATCTCGGCACGCGCGACGACGCCTCGATCCACACGGGAGGCACGCGGATCTCGTTCGTCAACGCCGCGCTGCCTCCCGGCTCGACCGTCGCGCCGAAGGGCGGGATCATCGTGAAGGTTACCGGCATCGACACCGCCGAGCGGCGCGTGTTCGCGATGGCGAAGCGCGGCGGCACCTACAACGCGAGCGGCGCGCGCGGCTGGGAGTGGTTCGAGCTCGACGACTCGGGCGACGTCCCGCGCATCAGCTGGCGCGGGCTCGGCCCCCCCAACGGCGAGACCTACGCGGGCGGCACCGAGTGCAACACCTGCCACATGGCGGGCGCCGCCAGCGACTACGTGCTCGGCCCCGAGCTGAAGTGAAGAGCCACGGCGCTCGGGCTCACACGGGCGCGCCGGGCACCGCGTCGAAGGTGACGAGCTTGCTCGCCGTGATCTTGGTCAGCATCCGAAACGGCGTGGCCTGCCAGCTCACGTCGGCCCGGAAGCGCACCGTCAGCCTCCGCCCCTCGCTCTGCGCGCGTCGGACGTGCTTCGCGATCGGCACGAGCGTCGACGAGTTCATGTAGTCGAGCGAGGTGAAGTCGAACACGATCGCGCGGTCGGCCGCGGCGCGGACGATCTCGTCGAGGTGACGCGCCAGCACGACGTCGGCGTCGCGGGCCACGCTGCGCCCGAGCCAGCGCACGCGCACCTCGGCCGCGTCTTCGTCGGTCGCGAGCGACAGCTCGCCGAGCTGCCTGGTCGTCACGCCACGCACCTCACGGCGACCGCCGTCACGTCGTCGTGTACCTCGACGTCGTCGAGCAGGTCCTGGAGGCCGAGCACCACCGCCCTCGCGCCGCGGTCCGCGCTGCCCCGCAGCGAGGCGGCGATCGAGGAGACGTCGAGCATCGCGCCGTCGCGCGCCCTCGCCTCGGAGATCCCGTCGGTGAACAGCAGCATCACGTCGTCGCGGCGCATCGCCAGCTCGCTCTGCGTCAGGTGGGGCGCGATGTCGTCGGTCAACCCGAGGAAGACCCCGTCGGTGGGGAAAATCTCGACCTCGTGGGCGTCGGCGCGGTGGACGAGGATGTCGGTGTGCATGCCCGCGTGCGTGATTTGTCCGTCGGGCGCGAAGCGCAAGACCGAGATCGTGACGTAGCGGTCCTCGCCGAGCGCGGCGACGTTGTGGCGCAGCACCTGGTTGGCGGCCGTCAGCAGCTCGCGCGGCGAGACGTGCGGGTTGGCGGCGAGCACCGCGCGGATGGCCGTCTGGCACATCATCATCACGAGGCCGGCGGGCAGGCCGTGGCCCGAGACGTCGCCGATCACCACCCAGTTGACGTGCCCCGCCTCGATCACGTCGTAGAAGTCTCCGCCGACCTCGGTCGCGGGGCGGGTGAAGGCGGCGAGCTCGAAGCCCGGCAGCGTCGGGCGGGGCGGCACGAGGACCGTCTGGATGCGCCGCGCGAGCTGCATCTCGCCCCAGAGCGCGTCGCGCGCAGCCTGCAGCTCGCTCGTGCGCCGCTCGACCCGCGCCTCGAGCTCGAGGTTGGCGCGCTCGAGCGCGTCCTCGGCGTGGCGGCGGGGGGGGGGGGGGCAGGGGGGCGGCCCGGGGGCGGCCCCGCGGGGGGCGGACGTGTTGG
>CAUJFL010000213.1 GCA_963169165.1 Myxococcota bacterium
AAGAAGGAAGAAGCACGAACATGGCAATCGGTAAGGTGAAGTGGTTCAACGACGCCAAGGGATTTGGTTTCATCGTCCAGGACGGCGGGGGTGAGGACGTGTTCTGTCATCACACCGCGATCCAGGTCGCGGGGTTCCGGCGGCTGGTCGAGGGGCAGGCGGTCGAGTTCGAGGTGAAGCGCGGCCCCAAGGGCCTGCTCGCCGAGAACGTTCGTCCGCTCGCCTGAGCGCGCCTCGCGGCGGCTCCACCCGAGGCTCGGCGCCACGCGCGCCGGGCCTCTGGCTTTTTGTGCCCACGCGAGCGGCGATGGCGCGACACTCGCGGCGTCATGACGGTCACCCGCGAAGATCTCGAGGCCCACCTCGCAAGCCTGCGCGCGACGACGCGCGATCCCCGCGCGGGCGTGTTCGGACCCGGCTCGAAGATGTGGGAGATCAGCCGCGAGTCGGCGGTCTTCCTCTGCGGCGGGCGCGCCGTGCTGCTGCAGACGGCGCACGCGTACGTCGCCCACGGCGTCGATCAGCACTCGCGCACGAAGAGCGATCCGTTCGGCCGCTTCTTCCGCACGTTCGACAACGTGTTCACGATGATCTTCGGCGATCTCGGCCACGCCGAGCGCTGCGCCCGGCGCGTCCACACGATCCACCGCCGCGTCGAGGGCGAGATCACCGAGGATGTCGGCGGCTTCAAGCGAGGCCATCGCTACGAGGCCAACGAGGAGCACGCGCTCCTGTGGGTCTACGCGACGCTCCTCGACGGCGCCGTGCTGGCGTTCGAGCTGGTGGTGCGACCGATGGGCGACCGCGAGAAGGACGCGTATTACCAGGAGGCCAAGCGCTTCGGTCGCCTGTTCGGCATCTCCGACGCCGTCATGCCGCGCGACTGGCGCGCGTTTCGTGACTACGTCGACGGCGTCATCGAGTCCGATCTGCTCGGGGTCGGCAGGCCCGCGGCCGAGCTCCGCCGCTTCCTGTTCCGCGCGCCGGCGCCGGGGCTCGGGGTGCCGATGACAGCCTACGAGGCGCTCACGGGGCAGCTCCTGCCGCCGCGGCTGCGCGCGCAGTACGGCTTCCCCGACGGGCTGGCGGCCCGCGCGACGCTCGACGCGACGGTCGCCACGCTGCGCCGGACGGTGCCCCGCTTGCCGCCGTCGGTTCGATATCTCCCCGCCTACAACCAGGCGCTCGAGCGCCTCGGCGACGCGCGGCAGGCCCGCGTCGGCCGCGCGTTCGGCGCCGCGTTCGACAGGATGGCGCGGCGCAGCCAGCGGCGCGGGCTGGCGCCTCAGACCTGATCGAGGATCGGGTTGGCGTAGCCTGGCGCGCGCGCGACGACGCCCTGATAGCCCTTGCCGCCGTCGCGCCTGCGCTTGACGTCCGCGAAAAGGCCGCTCGCGATCGAGTCCCAGATCCCGCGCGACGCCACGTCCTCGAGGCAGGCGAGCGCCTCGTCGAGCACGGTCTCTGCGCGACGCTCGATGAGCCCCCCCGGCTTGAACGACAGCTCGTCGCCGAGGTGCCGCGCGGCGCCGAAGACGTACCTCGCGGATTTCAGCGCGAGGTAGCGGTCCATCAGGAGCGGCGTCTGGACCGCCTCGGAGAACATCCCCAGCAGCTCGATGCTCTGCCCCGTCATCACGCCGGCGAGGTTGAACATCGCGTCGTGGACGTGGCTCTGGAACACGTCGCCGGTCTTGTGCTTGGTGGGCGGCATCCACTTGATCGGGTGCCGCGGGAACACCTGCCGCACGAGCTGCGCCTGCGCCACCTCGAGCAAGAAGCTGTCCTCGAGCCAGGGATCGATCTCGAACGCGTGACCGAGGCCGATCTGCGCCTCGGGGAGCCCCGCGCGCCGCGCGAACGCGTCGTTGATGAACTGCGACGCGAGCACCGTGTAGGCCTTGTCGACCGCGTCGGAGGTCGTGAGGTAGTTGTCCTCGCCGGTGTTGATGACGATCCCCGCCCTCGCGATGATCCGCCGCGACGCGTACTGATCGCAGAACGTGCGACACATGTTGATGTCACGGAACAGGATCCCGTACATGGCGTCGTTGAGCAGCATGTCGAGGCCCTCGACCGCCGCCATCCAGGCGATCTCCGCCATGCACAGCCCCGACGAATAGTTGGTCTGCTGGACGTAGCGCCCCGTCTCGCGCGCGGCGTCGCGGGTCGCCTGTCGGATGATGCGAAAATTCTCCTGCGTCGCGTACGTGCCGCCGTAGCCCTCGGTGGTCGCGCCCTCGGGCACGAAGTCGAGCAGCGACTGCGCGGTCGCGCGGATCACCGCGACGATGTCCGCGCCGGCGTGCGCGGCGGCCCTGGCCTGCGTCGCGTCGTCGTGGATGTTGCCGGTCGCGACGATCACGTATTTCTCGGGTGCCCGCGGCTGCACCAGCCCGGCGCGGAAGGCGGCGCGTTCGTCTCGCGCCTGGTCGATCCGGGCGAGCCCGTCGCGCGTCGCGGCCTCGAGCGCGCGGACCACCTCGGCGGGAGCGACGGGCGAGCCGAGCTCCGCGCCGCCGTACGCGAGGGCCTCGGCCGCGTCCTGCACCGAGCCCGCGCCGTCGAGCAGCGCGCGCGCGAGGTGCGTCGAGGCCCCCACCGCGAGCGCGCCCTCTCGCGCGAGGCGATCGACGAGCGTGTTGACCAGCGGCACGCCGTCGGGATCGACGCCGACGACGCCGTAGGCGCGCAGCGTGGTCCGCTCGATCCCGACGGTCGTGTGCGCGTCGATGAAGGTCTGGACCTCGTCGGCGATCGACGCCGCGAGCGCGCGGCACCGCTCGATCTTGGCGCTGTCGAGGGGGAGCGTGGCCATGCCCCCGCCTGTACCCCACGACCGCGCGCGCGTCAGCGAGCCCGGGGCATGCGCCGCCAGTCCACCAGCGGCACCACCTGCTCGGAGAGCGACAGCTCGACCGACGTGCGATCGCCCGCGAGATCGCCGCCGATCTCGAACGGGACGGGGCGATCGAACTCCATCCGGCAGCGCGTCAGCATGAAGTTGTGATCGTCGGGCAGCGGGTGCGCGCCGCGCCAGAGCCACGGCATCCGCACCGTCGCGCCGAGGGTGGAGGCCGCGTAGATCCGCACCGCCATCCGCCCGGGGACGAGGTGCGCGAACCTGAACGCCTTGAAGCCGAGGCCCAGCTCTTCGGTCGTCGCCGCGCCGCCGACGCCGATCGGCCCCTCGTACAGCACCGCGCCGGGACCGCCGTCGCCGACCGGGACGGCGCGCCCGTCGGCGTCGACGCGCAGGGCGGGCTCACCGAGGTTGACGAGGCGGACGATCGGCCGTGATTTTCCGCTGAGGTGGCGGGGAATGGTCCGGGAGAAGATGCTCCTCATGTAGCCCGCGGTGCCGCCGGTCGCGGTGCGCAGCGACTCGGGCAGCTCGTCGAGCATCTTCTTGTAGTCAGACAAAATCTCGGCGTCCCACCCGGTGCCGGCGAAGGGGGTCACCCGGCCCTCGGTCTCGACGAGCGAGAACGTGCGCGTCGGCGGCGCCAGGTTGTCGCGCAGCGCCCCGAGCCCGCGGAGCGCCGCGCCCTTGCTCGAGACGCCGGTCGCGCGCGCCCAGCCATTGCCGGTGCCGAGCGGCAACAAACCAAACGTGTTGAGGGCGAGCCCCTCGCGTCGGACCTCGTTGAGCAGCGTCACCGCGGTGCCGTCGCCGCCGCCGGACAGCAGGATGTCGGGCATCGTCGTGGCGAGGTGACGCCCGACCCACTCGCGGGCCTCGTCGAGCGAGTGGGTCACCCCGACGTTCGCCTCGGGCAGGATGTTGCGGATGAGGGCGCCGATCTTCTCGGAGCCGTGGCGCGCGCGGACGTTCACCAGGACGGCGACGGACATGGATGGCGCAAGGGGTAACGCCGACCGCGGGCGCGATCCGTCAGCGTTTGGTCACGTTGCCGCTTTCCTTCGAGGGGCAGCGCGCCTACCTGGGCGCCGCAAGCATGCACTCGAGCGAGCTGAAGCTCTGCGTGATCGGCCTCGGCAACATGGGCCGCAACCACGTCCGCGCGCTCGGCGAGTCGACGCGCGCGGCCCTCGTCGGCGTCTCCGACCCGTCCGGCCCGGCGAGAGAGCGGTGTCCCCTGCCCCGCGGCGCGCGCGCCTACGCCGACTGGCGCAGGATGCTCGAGCGGGAGCGCCCCGACGGCGTCGTCGTCGCCGTGCCCGCCGAGCGCCACGTCGAGGTCGCGACCGGTGCGCTCGAGCGCGGCGCGCACGCCCTCGTCGAGAAGCCCATCGCGACGACCGAGGCTGGCGCGCGCGCGCTGATGTCCGCCGCCTCCACGCACGGTCGACGGCTGATGATCGGGCACATCGAGCGCTTCAACCCCGCGGTGCGTGAGCTCTCGCGCCAGCTCGCGACCGGCTCTGCGGGGCGGATCGTGCAGCTGCTCGCGCGGCGCCACTCGCCCTACCGCGCGCGCGTCGATCACGTCGGCGTCGCCATCGATCTCGCGACGCACGATCTCGAGCTGATGCACTTCTTGACCGGCTCGCGCGTCTCGCGCGCCCACGCCGAGACGCGCCGCGTGTCGCCCCACACCCGCGAGGACATGATGTGTGGATTGTTGCGCTTCGAGTCGGGTGAGATCGGGCTGCTGGACGTCAGCTGGATGGCGCCGACGAAGCGCCGCGAGCTGTCGGTCGTCGCGGAGCGCGCGCGCTTCGACGTCGACTACCTGGCGCAGACGCTGCTGGTCACGCGCGGCGACGAGGCGCGCACCATCCCGGTCGAGCGCGCCGAGCCGCTGCGCGGCGAGCTGGACGCCTTCATCGACTGCGTGGTCCACGACACGCCCCCTCCGGTCGGCGCCGACGAGGGGCTCGAGGCCCTGAGGGTCGCGATCGTGCTCGCCGAGAGCGGCGCGGCGGGCGAGCGCGGCTGACCCCGGGGTGCGCCGCGGCACGCGTCCGGCGAGGTCGTAACGCGCCTTCGCCGACCTCGGCCATCACGCGGATGAGGCGCGGCGGGCCGCGCGCAGGCCGCGCGACTCGGCGTCCACGCTCACGAGCCGCGTCAGCGTCTCTTCGCGCCCTCGACGCTCAGCACCTTCGAGACGGCGTCGAGGTTCTTCGCGGTCGTGTGGACCCACATCGCCCACGCGTCCTCGTACACCGCGCGGCCGATGGCGAGGCCGCTGTCCTTGCGGGTGAGGTTCTCGCCCCACGACTCGACGTGGCAGAGCACCTTCTTCTCGTCGAGATCGACGATGATCGTCCACCCCTCGGCGCGCGCAGGAGAGGCGCTCGTGCCGTCGACGCGCGACGCGCGAAAGCCCGTGAACACGCCGATGCCCAGGTAGCGAAAGCCCTTCACGTACTCGATGGCCTCGAGCTGAGCGCGGGCCTTGTCGGCCGAGTCGGGCGGCGCGCGGTCGAGCAGCAGCGACTCCTTCCCCTCGGCGCGTCGCATCCACTGCGCCTCGTCGGCCGCCTTCGTGCGAAAGCCGGGGACGGGCGCCGCGTCGTGCTTGCCCGCCAGCGTGAAGAGGTTCTCTTGATTGACGAGCAACAGGCGGCGCTTCTCCGGGACCGGAGCGGCCCGCTCGATCTCGGCGTCGGGGCACGCCTTGCGCTCTTTCCATCGGGAAAAATCTGGGATGAGCGAGTACGCGGACGCGAAGCGCTGATCGAGGGGGCGACGGGCGTCGAGGATCTGCGGCTGCAGGCGCGCGACCTCGGCGCGGTCCTTCGCGGCGACCTCCTCGGCGTCGTGCTTCAGCTTCTCGTCCCTGGCCTTCGCCTCGGCGGCCAGATCGCGGACGCTCGCCTTGTCGGGCTTGCCGCACGCGACCGCGAGCAGCGCCACGGCCAGGAGGCCGAGCTTCTCGCGCATCAGGTGCACCCGCTCTCGTGGTCGAACACCGTGCCGGCGTGCGCCCAGCCGCGCGCCCTGATGCGGCGAAACGCGAGGGTGCCCTGCTCACGCCTCGCGACGCACGGCTCGCACAGCGACGCCCAGAACGTCACGAGGCACGGATCGCGCTCGGCGCAGAGCGGCACGTGCACGGCGCGGGGGATGCCGCAGGCGTCGCACGGGCGATCGGTCTCGGCGCCGAACCTCGCGCGGACCGCGCCGAGCTGGCGCTCGACGCTCGCGCCCTTGGACGTGGACTTGCGCTTGGTCGACCGTCGAGCCACGGGCGGCTTATCGTCGGAAGCGGCGCGGCGGGCAAGCGCGAAGCGGGCCGATCGCGCTGGCGCGGGCGCGACCTTTGAAGCATGGTGCGCGCCCGACATGCCGTACCGCCCGTTCAACCCGTGGAAGCTCACTTCTGCGTTGCTGGCCGCCGCGCTGCTCGCCTCCCTCGCGCGAGACGTGCCCGACGCTGACGCCGCGGGCCCCGCGCGCCTCTCGAAGGCGCTGACAGCGCTGAAGGCCAGCAAGAAGTTCCTCGAGGAGGCGAAGGATCCGCCGGCGCCCTACCACCAGCACTCGGTGATGGTGGTGACGCAGGCCATCGGCGCGGTCGAGCGCGAGATCAAGGCCTACGAGGCCGCCGTCGCCCGCGAGAAAGAGAAGGAGAAGAAGGAGGGCAAGAAGCCCGACGCGAAGAAGGACGCCAAGAAGGAGGCGAAGAAGTCGGACGCGCCGAAGACCAAGCGTCCGTCCGCCGACGACGACGAGTGAGCTCGGCGCGCGCTCAGCGGGACTGACCGCCGCGCTCGGTCCACTCTCTCCAGCTGCGCGCGCAGCGCGGCCCGCCCTCTGGCACCGGCCCCGAGCAGATCCACGGGCTCGGCGAGAGCCCCATCGCCAGGATCATCGCGCGCGTCACGAACGGCAGCGACGAGCGCCACGCCGCCTCGAACTTTCGGAGCGACAGCTGCGCGCGGTCGACCTCCGCCTCGCCCTTCAACGCCCTCAGCCTCGCGAAGATGAAGGCGCGCCGCTGCTCGTCCTCGGTGATCAACAGCGCGCGCTCGAGCGCCGCGATCGACGCGGCGCGCTCGCCGGCGCGGTTGAGGATGTTGACGCCGGCGACCGCGTCACGGACCCCGTCGGCGCTCCCCCCGAGCTCGGCCGCGCGGATCAGATACTTCGCCCCGGCGCGCTCCCACTCGTCGGCCTCGGCCTCCGGCAGGTAGGTGTGCGCGAAGAACGCCATGAAGCCGCCGACCTGCAGCAGCAGCCGCGCGTCGTTGGGGCGCGCCGCGAGGCCCCTCTCGAAGATTCGACGGGCCGCGCGCGCGTCGTCGGCGGTGGGCTGCTGGTTACCAAATGTCAAGATTGTGTCGACGAACAGGTACGGCGCCGCGAACGTCGGATCGAGGGTCGTGATGGCGTCGAAATAGCGCGCCGCGTGCTCGAACTTGCGGCGCGACGCCCCGTGCGTGCCCTGGCTCACGAGCACGTATGCCCAGATCCCGTCGGCCAGCGCGGCGCGATAGCCCAGCGACGCCACGAGCAGCTGGCCCTGCTCGGGCAGCGGGTAGACGTCGCTCGTCTCCTTGACGCGCTCGGTGCGCGACGCGAGCGCCGGGCGCAAGGCCGCGATGGCCGCGACCGACGCGACCACGGCGACTGCGCTCGCGACCGCGCGGAGCACGCGTGGCCCTCGCCGCTAACCTGGCCTGGCCGGACCTGGCGATGTCGTTCGACATCGACATGCCGAGGAACAGCGACGGCGTGCTGTCTTCGTCGGGATCGCCCACCGCCTCGACGACGTACCAGGGCTCGGTCGACGGCGCGGACGGGAACGTGAACGCCCCGCCGTTGGCCGCGAAGAGGGGGCTGAGGGTGGGCGCGATCTGGCTGCCGACCGCGCCGACCGTGACGCGGTACTTGAAGCGGACCGGGCCGTCGACGACGACCCCGAGCGTGCGCCAGCGCGCGTAGTCGGGGTGTCCAGGGTTCTCCCAGGCGTGCTTGTTCGCCGCGCCGACGCCCACGAGCGGAGAGGACGCCGGGTAGAAGTTGGTCCCGGGGCTGAAGTAGGTCATCGTCTCGGACCGGAAGGCCTCTTCGGCGAGCCGCACCGACTGCACGACCGCGGTCGCCTCGCTGTCCTTGGACGACGCGATGTAGCGGCGCAGGCCATACATCGCGAGCGCGGCGAGGACGCCGACGATGGCCACCACGACCATCAGCTCGACGAGCGTGAAGCCACGGCGGTGCGCGATGCGAGTGCGTCGTTCGTTGTTCATGGCGCCTCCAGCGGACTTGGCAACGCTAGCACGACCCGCGCCATCCGTAGATTTTGTGGCAGCGCGCGCGGGCCGCTACGCAACGACTGCGACCCGCGGCCCATTTTGGTCATCTGCCGCGGGTCGAGGCCTCTTCTTCGAACGCGTCGTCGCTGGAGTCGGAGGGATCCATGCCGTACTTCGCGAGGCGGTACCGGAGCGAGCGGAACGTCACGTTGAGCAGCTTCGCGGCGCGGGTCCGCACGCCCCCCGTGCGCTCGAGCGCCTGCACGAGCAGGCGTCGCTCGACCTCGGCCAGCACCGCGTCGAGCTCGCACCCGCCGTCGGGGAGATCGACGAGCCCCGAGCCCGTCGTGGCGACGTGGCCGCTGACCTGCAGCGGGAGATCGCCGGGGCCGATCAGCGGAGACGACGCGAGCGCGACCGCGCGCTCCATCATGTTCTCGAGCTCGCGGACGTTGCCGGGGAACGGGTGAGCTTCCATCGAGCGCAGCGCGTCGGGGAGCAGCCCGCGGACGTCCTTGCCCATCTCGGCGGCGAACCGCGCGACGAAGTGCTGAGCGAGGTCCGCGATGTCCTCCCGCCGCTCGCGCAGCGGCGGCAGCTCGAGGCGGATCACGTTGAGGCGGTAGTAGAGATCGCTGCGGAACCTGCCCTCGGCGACGTCTTGCTCGATGTCGCGGTTGGTCGCCGCGACGATGCGGACGTCGATCGCCTCCTCGGTGGACGACCCCACGGGGCGCACCTTCCGCTCCTGGAGCACCCGCAGCAGCTTGACCTGGAGCGACACCGGCAGCTCGCCGATCTCGTCGAGCAGCACCGTGCCTCCGTCGGCGTCGCGGAAGATCCCCTGGTGCCGCGCGGTCGCGCCGGTGAACGAGCCCTTCGCGTGCCCGAACAGCTCGCTCTCCATCAGCGCCTCGGGCAACGCGCCGCAGTTGACGACGAGGAAGGGCCGCTTCGCGCGCTCGCCGCCGTCGTGGATCGCCCGCGCGACGCGCTCCTTGCCGGTGCCGCTCTCGACGGTGATCAGCACCGTGGTGCGGGCGTCGGCGATGCGCGCGACCAGCTCGGACAGGCGCTTCATCTTCTCGCCGTGCCCCCACTGCGTCGCGCGGCGCGCCTCGATCTGCGCGCGCAGGCTCTGGTTCTCCGAGACGAGCTGGCTCTTCTCGAACGCCTTCGTGAGCAGCGCCGCGAGCTCGGACGGGACGAACGGCTTCGCGACGAAGTCGTAAGCGCCGCGCCTCATCGCGTCGACCGCCGCCTCGACCGTCGAGTGCGCGGTCATCACGAGCACCTCGGTCGCGTCGCTCCGTTGCTTGGCCTCTTGCACGACGTCGAGCCCCGAGCCGTCGGGCATCATCAGATCGGTGAGCACGAGCGGGAACGGCGACGGCGACGTGCGGATCGCCTCCTTCGCGGCGAGCGCGCCGGGGACGGCCGTCACCTGATACCCCTCTCGCGACAGCGAGATCTGGAGCATCTGGCGCAGGCCGGGTTCGTCGTCGACGACGAGGACCCTGCGCGCTGGAGGGAGAACGGACACCATCGGGCAAGGTGCCTTATACTCGCCCGTCGTGGCAGAGAGAAGCGCGCGGCTCGTCATGCTCCTGGTCGCGCTCGCGGCCTGCTCGAGCGACGCCACGAACACGTCCGGCGCGCCGCCGACGCCGAGCTCGGCGGGCGACGTTCACGTGTCGTTCGACGACGCGAGCGCGCGCACGCTGGCGCCCGGGGCGGAGCTCGAGCTCGCCGCGAGGGTCTCGCCCGCCGACGGGCGCGCCGTGCGCTTCGCGCTGCTCGACGACGCCGCGGACAGCTCCCTCGCCGACGTCGAGATCGCCTCGGACGCCGAGGGGCTCGCGAGGACCCGGCTGCGCGCGGCGTCGCGAGCGGTGACCTTCCGCGTGAGGGCCACCTCGGGCGCCGCCGCCGCGACGCGCACCATCTCGGTCGGCGGCGCGGGGACCGCGTCGATCGCGGTCACGGCGCGCTACGACGGCAAGCGCGCGGCGACGGCCTGGACCGCGACCGCGAGCACCTCTGGGCGCTGCTCCGACCTGTCCACGCCGGTGCGCCCCGACGGTCCGCTCGAGGCGGCCGGCCCGTCGATGCGCATCGACGGCGTGCCGGTGGGCGCGCGCGTGGTCGTCGCCGTCCGGTCGGGCCACGCCATCGGCGGGTGCGCCGAGCTCGACGATCTGTCGCTCGGCGAGGTGCGCGAGCTCGCTGTCACCGCGACCGACGCGCCGCTGCTCGTCGCGCCGCTCACCGCCACGCTGGGTCTCGTCCCGCCGCTCGGACCTCCGCCCGCGCTCATCGCCGAGTGGCGCGACCGCTTCATGAAGCAGCTCCTCGGCGGCGCC
>CAUJFL010000214.1 GCA_963169165.1 Myxococcota bacterium
CTTCGCACGAACACGTACGCCAAACCCTAATTGGCGTTTACTCCCACATCGTCGCTAGACGCCCCGACGAGCGCCGTGTCACCACTCAACGCGACCGAGACACCGAACTGATCAGAGTACGCGCCGTCGCTCGCGACGAGCTTCTGCTGCTGGGTCCATGTTGCCCCGCTCCGCACGAACACGTACGCCGAACCCTGGTTGGCGTTTGCTCCCACATCGTCGCTAGGCGCCCCGACGAGCGCCGTGTCGCCGCTCAGTGCGACCGAGTTACCGAAGAAGTCGGTGGCGATGCCGTCGCTCGCCGTGAGCTTCTGCTGCTCGGCCCAGGTTGCCCCGTTCCGCACGAACACGTACGCCGAACCCTGGTTGGCGTTTGCTCCCACATCGTCGCTAGGCGCCCCGACGAGCGCCGTGTCGCCACTCAACGCGACCGAGACGCCGAACTGGTCAGAGTACGCGCCGTCGCTCGCGACGAGCTTCTGCTGCTGGGTCCATGTTGCCCCGCTCCGCACGAACACGTACGCCGAGCCCTGGTCGGCGAATGCTCCCACATCGCCTCCAAGCGCCCCGACGAGCGCCGTGTCGCCGCTCAGTGCGACCGAGTTACCGAAGGAGTCGGTGGCGGCGCCGTCGCTCGCCGTGAGCTTCTTCTGCCCGCCCCAGAACAGCGGATCGACCTCGACGGGGAACCGCGCGCCGGCGACGTCCACGCGCAAGAGGACTCGATGCGCCGAGACCTCCATCCTCGCCGAAAGTGCCTCGCCCGAAGCGTCGCGGGCGAAGAGGTCGGTGTAGCTCAGGACCGCCCGGCCTCGCTCGTCCACGAAGCGCGCGCCGCCCTCGCCCGCCTCTGCGCGCACACCGCCGATCTCGAAGGCGAGCTCGAGCTCGCGCGCTTCGGCTCCGCACGCGGCCCGCCCGACCTCGAAGACCTGCTCGATGCCGGCAGGGCCGCTGAGGTAGCGCTCGGTCACCGCGCCGTGCTCGAGCTCGACGCGGTTCTCGCGGAGCACGAGCTCACCCTCGTCGAGACGCGTCGTGCGATTGCCGCAAGTGAGCTCTGCGGCTCCGAGCTCGAGTCGCACGGGCTCGCCCGCGAGCTCGAGCTCGACTCGGCCGCCACCGAGTCGTGCCGCGAGCTCCTGCGCGGGGCTCGGCAAGAGCGCGCCCCGTTCGGTCATGCGCGCCTGGTACTCGGGCTGCGAAACCGCTTCCCGCATGCGCGCGGCGAGCCACGCCTGGCGCAGCTCGGCGCCTCCGGTCGCGCTGTCGTTGCTCTCCACCGGCACGGTTCGATCCGTCGTCGAACCGCAACCCACCACTGCAAACACCATTGCCACGCCGAGCCACGGCGCAGCCCCAGTGATCCTCGGGCCCTGCATGAGTCCTCCGTCCGCGCGGCGGAGCATAGGGTACCCGCGTGATGGACGACAACCACTTCTGCAGGGGCGTGTTGCCTCACGAGACGGTCGGGCTGGGGCCAGCACATGAAATGACTATCGCAGACCGGAGGCTTGGCCCCACAGGGGACGTTCGTGACCGTGCCGCCGAAGTGACGCAAGCGGGCCACACCGCGTGAACCCCGTTTCATGACGGGCCACCGACGCGCGGCAGTTGCTCGCGCGGCCCCCGGGCATGCGGCTTGCTCCGTGACGCGGGCATGCGTGCCTGCCTTCCGCTGGTCGCGGCGCTGCTCTGGCCCTGCGCCGCGCCCGCTCAGACCGTGGATCGTCTGGTGGCGCGGGTCGACGGCGAGCCCATCCTGCTCTCGGAGCTGATGCGTCACGCCAGCCCTCGACTGGCTCCGCTGGCCACCGAGCCGGCCTGGAAGCGCACCCAGGCGTTGCGAGCCGCGCTGCGAGCCGAGATCGATCGCGCGATCGAGGCGCACCTGCTCGCGGCGCGAGCCCGACGGCGGGGGCTCACCGTGACCGACGCCCAGATCGACGCAGCGCTGGCGCGCATCGCCGAAGACCAGCACCTGACGCTGGACGAGCTGTGGGCCCATGCGGAAGCCTCGGGCTACTCGCCCGCCGTCTACCGCGAAGAGATCCGTCGCCAGCTGGTCGAGCAGGCGCTGGTCGCCGTCGATCCGTACCGACCGGCGGGCGTTGGCTGGGCGGAGAAACAGCGAGCAGTGCTCGTGGCAGCACTTCGGAGGCGAGCGTGCGTGGAGCGGTTTGGGCGCTGGTGAGCGGGTGCTGCCGGACACCGAGCCTGACCCGAGCTACTTCGTGAGGACGACATGGGTGGCGTGGTCGGTGACGGCGCGCTCCGTGCACTTGTACCCGAGGCTCACTGCGTCGATGCCGGCGAGAAGGTGCTCACCCCGGCCCAGCAGCACGGGAGGGATCACGAGGTGGAGCTCGTCGATCAGTCCGGCCGAGAGGTACTCGCGAACCGTGGCAACTCCCCCGCCGAGTCGGACGTCTTTGCCCTGAGCGGCCTCCCTGGCGCGTGCCAGTGCGGCATGGATGCCGTCGGTGACGAAGTGGAACGTCGTCCCGCCCTCCATCGTGATGGGCGCACGCGCGTGGTGAGTGAGCACGAAGACGGGGACGTGGTACGGCGGGTTCTTCCCCCACCAGCCCTCCCACGGGTCGTCGGCCCACGGGCCCCTCATCGGCCCAAACATGTTGCGGCCCATGATCCAGGCACCGAGGTTCTCGAAGCCGCGCGCCGCAAAGTCGTCGTCGACGCCTCCTCGCCCGACCTCGTCGCCGATCAGCGACCCAGCGAAGTCGGCATGGATCTTCTGGAACGTCTTGGTGCCCAGCACCCACTGATGCAGCGCCATGCCGCCAATCCCCATCGGATTCGCCAGATCTTGGTCTGGACCGGCGCCGTAGCCGTCGATTGAGATCCCAAATGCGTTCACCCGAAGCTTCGACACGCGCGTCACTCCTTGCGGGCAACCGGCGCCGCCGCGCCAGTCTAGCGCGCTTCCGCCGGGCACACGCCTTGCTGGTGCCGACAGCATGAAGCGTGGGGGCAGTGCTGCGGAGAAGACCAGGCATCGAGCGGTTTGGGCGCTGGTGAGCGTGCTCGGCCTCGGCGGCTGTCAGCAGGCGCTGCCAGCCCAGGCGCCGGAGCCGCCTTCGGCTTGCGACGCGCCCCAGACCGAAGAGCCACTTCCCGAGCTCAGCCTGCCGCGCGACCCCGAGTGGGGCACGCGCGTCACGGCGGTGGAGCTTCACGGGCTCGAGCGGGTCCCGCAGCCCCTGGTGCGCAGCGCCCTCGCCACGCGCCCGGGCGATGCGCTGAGCGAGCAGCAGGTCGCAGCGGATCTGAAAGCGCTGCTCGCGCTCGAGGTGTTCTCGCACGCCGCCGCAGAAACCGCACCCACGCCCGGGGGCGTTCGCCTTCGCTACGTCGTGCGCGAGCGCCCGCGGGTCGCTCGGGTCGAATGGAGCGGGCCGGTGCGTCCGCCGGTGGGGCGCTGGGTCCCGCTCGCCGCCGGCGAGCTCTACGACCCGGCCCGGGTGCGGCGCGCCGCGCTGGGGCTCGAGGACCACCTGACCGAGAGCGGCTACCTCGACGCACGCGTCACCGTGCGCCACCGCGCGCGCGGCGACCGCGTCGACGTGTGCTGGGCGGTCGAGCGCGGCCGGCGCTGGCTGGTTTCGCAGATCGCGCCGCAGGGCAACGCGCGGATCGCCGCCAACGAAATCAAGGCGCTGATCGACGACCACCACGGCCGGGCCAACCGACCCGGTGCGCCGTTCCGCGCCGATCTGTTCGAGGCCGATCGGCTGCGGATCGCGGCGCTCTACTACGACCGCGGCTTCTTGGACGTGCGCGTGGGCGAGCCCCGGCTCGATCGTTCGACCCGCCGCCTGCTGATCCCGATCCACGAGGGCGAGCCGTACCGCGTCGCGAGCGTGACGTTCTCGGGGAAGCTGCGCGGGCCCGAGGCGACGTATCGCGAGCTGCTCGGGGTCGGCCCCGATCAGCTCTTCTCGCGCAGCGCGGTGCTGAGCGGGCTGGAACGGATCGCCGCGCGCCACCGCGCGCTCGGACGAAGCGGCCGCGGGACGCCCGAGACGACCCTCGACCCCGCGACCCACCGGGTGAGCCTGCGGATCGTGATCGCAGAGGACGCGCCGTGAAGCGCGCAGTCGTCCTCTTGCTGCTGACGAGCGCCGGCTGCGCGCCGGCCGCGACGGCGCCGCCGCCCGCCCGAGCCCCCGATCCCGAGCAGATCGGCGGCCAGCTCGTCGCCGATCTGCTGATGGGCGCGCACGGCCCGCTGCAGCGGCCAGCGCTGGCGAAGTACGTGGGCGCGGTCGGTGCCCGCGTGGCGCGCGCCAGCGGCCGACCGCAGGACTGGCAGTTCCGCATCACCGACGACCCGACGCCGG
>CAUJFL010000215.1 GCA_963169165.1 Myxococcota bacterium
TGCCTCGCGAGCCACGGGCTCAGCGCGCGGCCGCGGAGCGTCTCGGGAGGGATCGCCGGGAAGCTCACGGTCAGGCCCTTCCGCGCGAGGAGCCCGGCGCGCGGGTGCTCGGGATCGAAGCCTCTCGGCACCTTCTTCAGCGTCTCCCTCGACTCGACGGTGAAGCCCTTCTTCGTCAGCGCCGCGAGGACGCGCACGAGCGCCTCGCCCCGCTCGTCGGCGACCGCCGCGCGAAACCGCGCGAGCGCGACCGGATCCATCATGTAGTGCCCAGCCGCCGCGAACGCCCGGGGCAGCCCGACGTGCAAGTACAGCGCGATCGGCGCCTCGGTCGCCTTGCCATCTCGCCTCGTCGGCACGTAGCCCGCGATGTGTGTTTTGTAGGGTGACTTGTCGGCCGAGAAGCGTGTGTCCCGGTGGATGCGAAACACCTTGGGCGGGTCGAGGTCGACGTGCTCGTACGCGCGATCGGCGCGCGCGTGCTGCTCCTCGAGCAGCGCCCTCATCGGCGCGTCGTACAGCTCGACGAACTCTGGCTTGTGCGCCGTGAACCACTCGCGCGCTTGGTGCCTCGCGAGCCGCTCGAAGAACCTGCCGCCGTCGGAGAACCCCTCGAAGCCCATACGGGAGACTCTACACCGGGGCTACCGCGCGTACGTCGCCGACAGCTCGCGCGCCGCGTGGTCGAGATCGTCGACGAGCCGCCAGATGTCCGGCACGTGCTCGGGGCACGCCATCAGCCCGACCAGCAGCCTGTCGACGTAGCTCCAGGCCGTGATGTTGAGGCCTATCCCCTCGAGGATCGGGCCTATCGAGTGAATACTGACCAATCTAACATCGCCCAGCGACAGCTGGCTCTTCGGACCAGGGACCGACGAGACGACGAGGTTGATCGGCGCGGCCACCTTGTCGGCGACGCCGAGGCGCGACCACGCGCGCATCACCGCGCCGTAGGGGCCGCCGGGCGCGTACTCGGCCCAGCTCGCGAGCATGTCCGGCCCGATGGCGGCGTGGCGCGCCTTCGCCACCACCATCCCGTCGTGGACCATCGCGAGGCGCCGCGCCGACTGCGCCTCGTGGATCGGCAGCGACGCGAACAGGTTGCTGACGCGGTTGCCGAACAGCCTGCCGTCCGGGCTCTCGGTGCTCGCGGGCACGCCGGCGACGAGCGGCCGATCGACCGGCACGCCTCGGCGTGAGAGGTACGCGCGCAAGGCGCCCGCGACCACCGCGAGGAACACGTCGTTGAGGGTGACGCCCGCCGCGCGCCGCACCGCCCGCAGCGACTCGAGCGACAGCTCGGCGGTCGCGAACGTGCGCCGCGGCGTGAGCGCGGCGTTGAACGGCGTGCGCGGCGTGCGGAACGGCACGGCCCCCTCGCCGGTCGCGCCGCGCACGAGCGCGCCGAGCGCGAGCGCGTTCTTCGTGGTGCGCCGCACGAGCCGAGGCAATGACAGCGCGCGGGACGCCGCCTCGCGCGCGGCGTCCCGCAGCAGCTCGAGCTCGGTCGGCGCGGGCTCGGGCTCCCACGGCGGAGGGGGCTCGTCGACGCGCAGGCTCCCCTCGAGATCGAGCACGTTCATCAACAGCTCGTTGGCGGCGACGCCGTCGGCCATGCTGTGGTGCAGCTTGGCGATGAACGCGACGCGGTCGCCCGCGAGCCCGTCGACCGCCGTGATCTGCCACAGGGGCAAGCGCCGATCGAGCTGTCGGCCCGCGACCTCGGAGACGATCTCACACAGCTCGACAGCGCCGCCCGGCGCCCTCGCGGTCACGTGTCGCAGGTGGCGCGAGAGCTCGAAGTGCTCGTCGTCGACCCAGCGCGGGTGACCCAGGCCGAACGGCACCATCGCGAGCCTGCGCCGAAACGGCGGGAGCTTGTGCAGGTTGGCGCCGAGCACCTCGACCAGCTCGTCGAACGAGAACCACCCGGGCTTCGCCAGGGCGCGCTCGACCACCGCGACCTTCAGCGTGTGAAGGTGGAGGCTCCTCGTCTCTCCGTACAGGAAGCCTGCGTCGAGGCCCGACAGCGGGATCACGCGCGCACCCTCAGCCCGGGAGCCAGCGACGGAGCCCGTCGAGCAGCGGACGCGGCCGCTCGCGCGCGAGCTGGTCGAGCGCGGCCTGCATCACGGAGGTGAGCTCGTGGTAACAGTGATCGATGGTCGCCTGATCGCGCGCGCCCTCCGGCCCGAACCGTGACCAGTCGAGCGGCTCGCACACCTGGATGGTGATCTTGGCAGGCAGCGGCAGCCCCGGCGTCGCGGGCGTGGAGAGCCCCCAGGGAAACTGGAGCAGGATGGGGAAGATCCCGAGGCGCATCCGTCGCATCCCCACCGTGACGGCGAGGCCCTCGCCGCGCGACACGACGAACGTCGTGTCGTGCCCTCCGTGCGCGACGATCGGCACGACGGGGACCCCCGTCGACAGCGCGAGCCGCACGAACCCCTTTCTTCCTCGCAGATCGACGCGGTTGCGCTCGCGCCAGGGACGAAACGCCTCGTCGGCGCCGCCCGGGTACACGAGCACGGGTGAGCCCTCTTCGAGCGCGCGCGCGGCGTTGTCACCGCTCGCCGGCACGAGGCCCAGCTTGCGGCACAGCGTGTTGAACCTCGGGATGCCGAACAGGGCGTCGAGGGCGAGCAGCGTGAGCCTCCGGTCGGCGCCGAACGCGTCGTAGAAGGCGGAGATCAGCACCGTCGTGTCGGGCGTGATCGTGCCGCCCGAGTGGTTCCCGACCAGCAGCGCCCCGCCCTCGCGCGGGATGTTGTCGAGCCCGCGGACCTCGCCGTCGAAGTAGCGCGACATCAGCCGCATCAGCGGGAGCATCGTCCGCTCGATGAACTCGCCGTCTCGCTGGAACGCGGGCGCCCTCAGCTCCTCTTGCACCTTCGCGTTCCACGCGTGGACGAGATCGCGCGACTGGACCCGCTCGCGGAGGGCGTCGATGAGACCGGACACGAGCGCGAGTCGAGCACGAAGCGGGCGCCCGCGGAAGCCGCCGCGGCGCCTCACGTCCACACGGTCACCCGGCGAAGCCGCCGGAGTCGAGGAACTCTCGCTCTTCTCGGGTGACGTCGCGCCCGAGGATCGCCGCGCGGTGCGGGAAGCGCCCGAAGCGTCGGATGATGTCGCGGTGCCCGACGGCGTGGCTCGCGTCGACGCCCGCCCGCTCGTGCAGCTCGACAGAGCGGTCCTGATCCTCGAGGCGCTCGGAGTGCGCGAACGGCAAGTAGAAGAAGAAGCGCAGCTCGGGCGGCACACGCGCGTCGAACCCGGCGGCGATGGCGCGATCGGCGTGCGCCTTCGCGAGCGCGTCGGTCGCGTACACGCGCGCCGTCCCGCGGAACGCGTTGCGCGGGAACTGGTCGAGCAACAGCACGACGCCGAGCGCGCCCTCTGCGCGGCTCGTCGCCCCGTCGAGCTCGCCGCGGGCGGCCCGCTCGTGCAGGCCGAGGAAGCGCTCGCGGAGCGCGTCGTCGAAGGCCGGGTCCTTGTAGAACCACCTGGCGGCGCCGGCGTCGCGCCACGCCTTGACGAAATCTTCGGGGGTGAGCTCGCTCATTCGCGCCAGGGTGCGCACTGTCGCGCCCCGCGCAAGGGGCGCGCACCTCGGCCGCGCGAGTCGGGCTAGGCTGCCGCGCGGATGCTCCTCGCCCTCGACGTCAGCAACACGACCATCAAGTCTGGCGTCTTCGACGGCGACCGGCTCGTCGCGCACCACAGGCTCGCGAGCGATCGCGCGCGCACCGCCGACGAGTACGGGCTGATGTTGTCGGGGCTGGTGGCCGAGAGCGGCGTCGAGCGCGGGGCGATCGCGGGCGTGTCGCTGTCGTGCGTCGTGCCGCAGCTGCGAGGCGTGTTCGTCGAGGTCGCGCGGCGCTATTTTCGCCTCGATCCGCTCGTCATCAGCCCCGAGTCGCGGCTCGGCGTCGAGCTCGCGGTCGATCATCCGCGCGAGGTCGGCGCCGATCGCATCGTCAACGCGCACGCGACGTGGGCGACCTATGGCGGCCCCTCGATCGCGATCGCGTTCGGCACGGCGACGGTGTTCGACTGCATCACCGACGACGGGCGCTACGTCGGCGGCGCGATCGCGCCAGGCATGGTGACGTCGCTCGAGTCGCTGGCGCACCGCGCGGCGCAGCTCTTCCAGATCGAGCTCGTGGCGCCGCCCCGCGCCATCGGCACGAGCACGGTGACCACGATGCAGTCGGGGCTCGTGTACGGGTTCGCGGGGCTCGTCGAGGGGCTCGTCGCGCGCCTCTCGGCAGAGCTCGGCGGGCGGCCCAGGGTGGTCGCGACCGGCGGCCTCGCCGAGGTCGTGGCGCCCGCCACGAAGGTGATCGACGTGGTCGATCCACACCTGACGCTGCGCGGCCTCCGGCTCCTCCACGAGCTGGCCCGCGCCTGACGCGTCGAGCCTCGGGTCACCGCGACGCGCGCGCGTCCTCGGCGGCGCTCGCGAGATCCTCGAGCGCCATGTCGACGCGCTCTTTGTGCGTGCGAAACGACACGATGCAGAGGCGGATCACGAACCTGCCGCGCAGGCGCGTCCCCTTCAAGAGCACGCGGCCGCGCGCCGAGGCGTCGTCGGCGATCTTCAGGTTGAGCTCGTCGAGCTCGTCGTCGGACACGCCGTCGAAGACGAAGCGAAACGCGAGCGCGGTCAGCGTCGGCGCGGCGACGATCTCGAGCCCCGGCAGCGCGCGGAGGCGCTCGTGCGCGTACGCGGCCAGATCGAGCTTCTCGTCGAGGTAGCGTCGAAACGTCTCGGCGCCGTGGAGCTTCAGCGGCAGCCAGACGCGCAGCCCGCGGAACCCGCGCGACAGCTCGGGCGAGTGCTCGCAGAAGTCGTACAGCTCGTCGTCGCGCTGCAGCTCGGGCAGGTACTCCGCGTCGCCCGCGTGGGCGCGCCGCAGCGCCTCGCCGTCGCGGACGACGAGCGCGCCCGTGCCATACGGCAAGAAGAGCGCCTTGTGCGGATCGAGGGTGACCGAGTCGGCCCGCTCGAGCCCTCGCATCGCCGCGCGCCCGCGCGCCGTCAGCAAGAAGAACCCGCCGTAGGCCGCGTCGACGTGCAAGTGAAGCCGCTCGCGCGCGGCGACGTCGGCGAGCAGGCAGAGATCGTCGACCGCGCCAGTGTTGGTCGTGCCAGCGCTGCCGACGACGAAGAACGGCGAGAGCCCCGCCGCGCGATCGGCCGCGATCATCGCCTCGAGCGCGGGGATGCTCATCGTGAAGCGCGCATCAGTTGGCACGCTCCTCACTCGCGAGGGAGGGAAGCCCGCGAGCGCCGCGGCCTTCGCCAGCGAGTGGTGCGCCTGGTCGGACACGTAGAGCGTGCCGCGCAAGAAGTCCTCCGGCAGCCGCGCGCGGCGCGCGGTCACGAGCGCGATGAAGTTCGCCATCGAGCCGCCCGTGGTCAGCAGGCCGCGGGCCGCCCGCGGGAGCCCGCACAGCTCCGCGAACCAGCGCACGACCGTCGCCTCGAGCGCCGCCAGCGCGGGCGCGGGGGCCACCACGCCGACGTAGCGGTTGACGCCGGCGGCCACGAGATCGGCCACCGCCGAGTGAAAGAGCCCCCCGCCAGGGATGTAGGCGAGGTAGCCCGGTCCCGCCGCGTTGTAGCTCTTCGGGACGAGCTCGTGGAACAGGCGTTCGAACAGTGGCCCGGCCGGGGCGCCGTGCTCTGGCATCGGCTCGAACACCGTTCGCGCTACCTCCATCGCCCCGGCGACGTCCGCGGCCGGCTGCGCCCCGAGCGACGCGACGTGCGGCACGAGGTGGGAGACCGCCAGCTCGACCAGGCGACGCATCTCGTCGGGGGAAGGCTCGAGCTCGTGAGGTTCGTTCGCTGTCATTCGGTGGCCTGACTACTCCGTCGGCCGCGCCGCGGCGAGCGCGACCGGGGCGTGGCGGCGCCGCGAGCGTTAGAGCTCGCTCGACGCTCGACGCGCTCAGGGCTCGCCCAGCCGAGCGAAGGCGCCCTCGACGAGCCAGCTCGGGAGATAGTCCGAGACGACGTGGCACCCGAGGCCACGATCATGAGCCCGCGCGCACCAGCCGAGGTACCGCAGCGGCACGACGCCCGCCGGGTCTCGGCTGTCGGGTGTCCGCTCGTGCAGGGTCCGATACGATGCCAACCCATCAGCCAGGTGTCGACCGAGCGCGGCTTC
>CAUJFL010000216.1 GCA_963169165.1 Myxococcota bacterium
GTCGCGGCCCGACGCGATCATCGTCGCGAGCGTCAGCTGCATCTACGGCATCGGCTCGGCCGAGAGCTACCAGGGTCAGGTGATCCACCTCACGCGCGGCGAGGAGCTCCGCCGCGACGAGCTGTTGCGCCGCCTCGTCGACATCCAGTACGAGCGCAACGACGTCGACTTTCACCGCGGCACGTTCCGCGTGCGCGGCGACGTGATCGAGATCTTCCCCTCGTACGAGGAGACGCAGGCGATCCGCGTCGAGCTGTTCGGCGACGAGATCGAGCAGCTCCGCGTGATCGATCCGCTGCGCGGCAAGGTGCTCGACTCGCGCGACCGCTACTCGATCTTTCCGGGCAGCCACTACGTGACCGAGAAGGACGTCATGCGCCGCGCGATCGGCACGATCCGCGACGAGCTGCGCGAGCGCCTCGAGTTCTACGATGGCGAGGGGCGCTTCCTCGAGAAGCAGCGGCTCGAGCAGCGCACGACCTACGACCTCGAGATGATGGAGCAGATGGGCTTCTGTCAGGGGATCGAGAACTACTCGCGGCACCTCTCGGGGCGCGCGCCGGGCGACCCGCCGCCCACGCTGATCGACTATTTTCCCGACGATTTTCTGCTGGTGATCGACGAGTCGCACCAGACAGTGCCGCAGCTCGGCTCGATGTACAAAGGTGATCGGGCCCGGAAGGAGACGCTGGTCGAGTACGGCTTTCGCCTGCCGTCGGCGCTCGACAACCGGCCGCTGAAGTTCGACGAGGTCGAGCGCTTCATGAAGCGCGTGCTGTTCGTCTCGGCGACGCCGGGGGCGTACGAGCTCGAGAAATGCCAGGGAGTGTTCGCCGAGCAGATCATCCGCCCGACCGGGCTCATCGATCCCGAGATCGAGGTCCGCAAGGTGACCGGGCAGGTCGACGCGCTGCTCGACGAGATCCGCGCCCGCGTCGCGGCGGGCGACCGCGTGCTCGTGACCACGCTGACGAAGCGGATGGCCGAGGATCTGACCGAGTACTACGGCGAGCTAGGGATCAAGGTGCGCTACCTGCACTCGGACATCGACACGCTCGAGCGCGTCGAGATCCTGCGCGATCTCCGCAGCGGCGTGTTCGACGTGCTGGTCGGGATCAACCTGCTGCGCGAGGGGCTCGATCTGCCCGAGGTGTCGCTGGTCGCGATCCTCGACGCGGACAAGGAGGGCTTCTTGCGAAGCCCTCGCTCGCTGATCCAGACCATCGGGCGCGCCGCACGAAACGTGCGCGGCAAGGTGCTGATGTTCGCGGACCGGATAACCCCCGCGATGGAGCAGGCGATCGGCGAGACCAACCGACGGCGCGAGCTGCAGCGCGCCTACAACACCGAGCACGGCATCACTCCCGAGACGGTGAAGAAGGCCGTGCTCGATCTCTCGCCGACCTCGGGCACGCAGGACTACTACGCGGTGCCGAAGCGCGCGGTCGAGCGCGGGGACCAGCCGGCTGCTCGCGCGGCGGAGGTCGAGGAGCTGAGGCAGGAGATGTTCGCGGCGGCCGAGCGGCTCGAGTTCGAGACCGCGACGAGGCTGCGCGACGAGATCGCGCGGCTCACAGGCGAGGGCGTCGAGGCCCGCGCCGCCGCGAGCCCCAAGGCCCGCGCGGCGGGGTCGGGCAAGGCCGCGGCGCGAGGAGGCGCGCGCGCGAAGGCTCCTCGTGGAGGCCGGAGGCCCTGACATCGTCGCCAGGGCTCTATCGACCCAGCGTGCGCGAATCACCTGGAATTGCTGCTGTCGGCACGCGACCTGCTAAGGCCAACGCATGCGCGGCATCGTGCGACTCGCGGGGGCGGGCCTGATCCCTGCTCTGGTCGCGTGCGGCGCGGGCGCCAGCACCGACAGCGGCGCAGATGCTCCGGCGCAGGCGGGGGCATCGGGCGCGGCGGCCGCCGGCGGTGCGGGAGGTGCGGGCGGCGCGGCCGGACGCGCTGGAGGCGGGGGCGGCGCGGGGACCGCGGGCGCAGCGGTCGCGCTCGCGCCCAAGGGTTCCTTCAGCGTGCGTCTGTCCCCGGCGAGCGCTCCGGGCTCCAAGGCGAAGGGAGGCGCGAACCTCGGACCTGAGCTGCGGGTCGATCTACTCGGCTCGAGCGCTGTCGTGACGCCGCGCTGGGGCTGGCCATCCAAGTTCCAGCTCTCCGACAAGGGCAACGCGCTCATCCTCTCGGGCAGCGTGACCGCGCGGGCCGACGACGTGACCTACGCGTGGCAGTCCCTCTCGCTCGAGCTCGACGCGGGCCGCAAGCTCACCGGCAAGGTGACCGCCTCCGGCCAGCAGAGCGTGTTCGACGGCGGCGTCGGCGCTTCGTCGGCGATCCACGCGATGGGCGAGGTGACCCTGGACGCGACGGCACCCGAGGCGAGGCTCGAGCTCGCGTCGCCGTTCACCGGGGGTGCCCGGCTCCCCTGGGAGCCGCTGACGTTTCGGTTCTCCGAGCCGATCACGCCAGGAGCGCTCGCGGATCGGCTCGAGGTGAGCGCTCCCGACGCCAAGGAGCAGCTCGCGATCGCGTGGACGTTCGGCCCGGCGGGCGGCGCGAGCGGCGCGGTGCTGGCCACGGGGGTGCTGCCCACGTTCGACTCAGCGGCGGGCTCGCTGTCGGTGCGAGCGCTGGCTGGCTACTCCGACGCCGTCGGCAACGAAGGCGCGCCGCTCGCCGCCGAGGTCGAGGTGCTCTCGGTGCCCGCGGCCTCCGGACTGCCGCTCGCGCCTTCTGCCGTCGGCTTTCAGGGAGTGGTGACGTGGGGAAAGGCCGTCATCTCCGGGTCCGCGCTGACGCTCGGACCGCTGGCCCTCGGGTCGTGTGAGGTCGCGCCGACGGGCGGCGCTGGGCGCGCGACGCTGTCGGCCGGCGCGACGAAGCTCGAGGTCAAGTACCGGGTCATCGCGGCGCCCAAGGCTCCTGGCGTGAGCCCCGTCACCGGCGCGCTCCCCGCGATCTCGCTGCTCGTGGCGACCCCCGGCGTCGCGCCCACCACGAAGGAGCTGCTCGCGCCGACGCTCACCGAGGCGACCGCCGAGGGGATGCTGGCGTCGCCGTGGACGAGCGCGATCCTCCCCATCCAGATCGCGCCGGGCGGCGAGGTGGGCTGGGCGCTGCGCGCCGGCGCGCTGACGTCGTCCGGCCCGTGCGGAGGAGAGACGGTCGAGCTCGCGTCCGTCGACGCCGCCGTCCAGATCGCGTCGGTGTCGGCGCTCTAGCCCCAGCGTAACGGGCAGGTCCCGGGCCGCGCCCGGAGCGCCTCGACCGCGAGGCGCACGTCCTCGGCGCGGTCGCGGCGGACGATGAGCAGCGCGTCGTCGGTCTCGACCACGACGAGATCCTCGACCCCGACGAGCGCGATAGGTTTGTTTCGTTCTGCGGCGAGGCTCCGCACGAGGCACCGGTGCGAGTCGATCAGCACCGCGCCGGGATCGGCGGCGTTCGAGCGAGCGTCCTTCGGTGCGAGCTCCCACGCGGTGAGCCAGCTGCCCACGTCGCTCCAGCCGAACTCGCCCGGGACCACCGCGAGCCCGCCCTCGCGCTCCATCACCCCGTGGTCGACGCTGATCGACGGAAGCGACGGGAACACCCTCTCGAGCGCGCTCGTGCGCGAGGCGCCTCGCGCGGCGAAGAGCTCGTCGAGGCCCGAGGCGAGCTCCGGGAGGTGCGCGGCGATGGCAGCGCGGATGTGCGCCGCGCGAAAGAAGAACATCCCGCCGTTCCAAAGGTGCTTGCCGCCGCGAAAGAAGCGCTCCGCGACGTCGCGCGAGGGCTTCTCGACGAAGCGCGCGACCTCGCGGGCGCGCGGCCACGAAGGCAGCGGGTCGCCCACCTCGATGTAGCCGTAGCCGGTCTCGGCGCGGGTCGGCGTGAGGCCGATGGTCACGATCCTGCCTTCGGCGGCGAGCCTCGCGGCCTCGGCCGCCGTCACGATGAACGCGGCCTCGTCTCCGATCGCGTGATCGGCCGGGAAGACACACACCACCGCCTCGGGGTCTCGCTCCTCTATCGCGCGCGCCGCCCACCCGATGCACGCCGCCGTGTTGCGGGGCGCCGGCTCGGCGAGGAGGTTGTCGTCGGACAGCTCGGGGAGCGCCTCGCGCGTCGGACCGACGAGGTGCGCGCCCGTCGCGACGACGATCCTCTCGGTCGGCGCGAGCGCGCGCAGGCGTCGATGGGTCGCGGTGAGCAACGGTTCGTCCGAGCTCGGCCCGAGCGCGAGGAACTGCTTCGGCCGCGCGGAAGTGGAGGCGGGCCAGAACCGGGTCCCCGCGCCGCCCGCGATGACGACGGCCCAGACGGCCACGCTCAGACCTGGGCGCCGGACTTGTTGGCGCGGACAGGGCGCGCGGTGAACTTGCGCTTCTTCTTGGCCTTCGCGAGGCCGCTGTCGGCGAAGAACCGACGATCGATCCACTCGGTCAGCGGCGCCGCGACGTAGATCGACGAGTAGGTGCCGGCGACGACGCCGACGACCAGCGCGAGCGCGAAGTCCTTCAGGACGCCCGTGCCCCACAGGAAGAACATGCTCATGCTGAGCAGCACCGTCCCCGAGGTGAGCACCGTGCGGCTCAGGGTCTCGCTGACGCTGATGTTGATGATGTCGGCGAACGCCTTGTTGGGGTGCTTGCCGAGGTTCTCGCGGATGCGGTCGTAGATGATGACGGTGTCGGCGATCGAGTAGCCGACGATCGTGAGGATCGCGGCGATCGTCGAGAGCGTGATCTCCTTCTTTAGCAGGATGAACACGCCGACCACGACCATCGAGTCGTGCACGAGCGCGAGGATGCCGCCGGGCGCGAACCGCATGTCGAAGCGAAACGCGACGTACATCATGATGAAGACGATCGCGATCCCGATGGACTTCACCGCGGCGTCGCGCAGCTGCTTTCCGGCCTTCGGGCCGACCCACTCGACCCTGAGCGCGGCGTCCGGCGCGACGTCGGGGCCGATGACGGTCTTCAGCTTGTCGACGAGGATGTCGCCCTTCGATTTCAGCGCGATCTCGACCTTGTGGTCCCGCGCCGAGACGATCTGCGGGTTGTGATCGCCGGGGCGGATCTCGACGTGGGGGACCGAGTGCAGCTGATCGACCAGCACCTTGAGGTCGGGTTCGCCGTCGTAGCGGAGCGTGATCTTGTCGCCGCCGGGAGAGAACTTCACCTCGGTGGGACGGTGCGCGGCCGCGCAGCTCGGCGTGCCGAAGCAGACCGCCTCGTGCACCTTGGTCTTGGTCACGTCGTCGAGGCTGGAGACCTCCTGGAAGCGGATCAAGAAGCGGTTCGGGTTGGCGGGATCGGACACCTCGACCACGTCGGGGTGGTGGAACCCGGCGTCCTCGCACGCCTTGCGGACCGCGCCGACGCCGATGGTCTTCTTGAAGGCGAGCTCGACCTCGGTGCCGCCCTTGAAGTCGGTGCCATAGTTGGGCTTCGGGTAGATCAGCACCATCACGAGGCTGGCGACGGTGAGGAACAGGGACAGCGACACCCAGAAGGTGCGCATGCCCATGAAGTCGTAGACCTTGCCCGGCTTGAAGATTTCCATCGTGGAGCTCCCTCAGCCGACGCTGAGCACCTTCGACTTGCGACCGCGGACCCACCAGTCGAACGCGAGGCGAGTGCAGACGACCGACGTGAAGAGGCTGACCACCATCCCCAGCAGCAGGGTGACCGCGAAGCCCTTGATGGGACCGGTGCCGTACTGCGCGAGGATCAGGCCCGAGATGAAGGTCGTCATGTGGCCGTCGATGATCGCCGACAGCGCCTTGTCGTAGCCGATGTCGACCGCGGCGCGCGCCGACTTGCCGAGCCGCAGCTCCTCGCGGATGCGCTCGTTGATCAGCACGTTCGCGTCGATCGCCATGCCCACGGTGAGCGCGAGGCCGGCGATCCCGGGCAGCGTCATCGCCGCGCCGAACGTCGCGAGCAGGGAGATCTGCAGGAACAGGTTGAAGATCACGGCCGCGTCCGCCACCAGGCCCGCCATGCGGTAGTAGAACGCGATGAACACGAGCACGAGCCCCGCGCCCGCGAGCGCGCCCATGATCCCCTGACGGATGGCGTCGGTGCCGAGGCTCGCGCCGATGCGCTGCTCGTTGGACGGGATGATCGGCGCGGGGAGCGCGCCGGCGCGCAGCACCAGCTCGAGCTTCTTGGCCTCCTGGAGCTGCTTGGCGGGATCGCTCGAGCCCATCGTGATCGTGCAGCGGCCGCCGCCGATCTTGCCGAGGATGCGCGGCGCGCTCTGCACCGTCTCGTCGAGGATGATCGCGAAGCGCTTCTGGATGTTGGAGCCGGTGATCTCCTCGAAATGGGTCGCGCCGGCCTCGGTGAAGGTGAGCTCGACGAGGTGGCCGCCGGTAGCGCCGCGCGACTGGTCCTGCGCGGTGCGGGCGTCGCGGACCTGATCGCCGACCAGCTCGGTCTTCGAGTAGAGGTACATCGACTGCCAGCCGATCTCCTGCTCGACGCCGGTGTCGGGATCGGCCTGGCGCCAGACGGTCATGCCGACCTCGTGATCGCTCGGCACCTCGAGCGTCGCGATCCACTGCTTCATCCGCGCGCGCGCGTCCTTCATCGTCTCGTTGGGCTGCTTCAGCAGCTGCGCGACGGTGACCTGGTTGGTCTTGCCGGGGCCGACGGGCGCGGTCTCCTTGCCGAAGCGGAGGCCGGGCATGTCCTTCACGACGTCGGATTTGTAGTATCTCGCCATGAAGTCGACGGTGTCGTCGACCATCTTGAACTCGAGGCGCGCCGTCTTCGAGACGATCTCGCGGATCTCCTTGAACGCGCGCTCGTCCTCGCCGGGCACCTCGACGATGATGTCCTCGTCGCGCACGGTCACCGAGGCCTCGCGCAGGCCGAGCTCGTCGACGCGTCGGCCGACGGTGTCCTTGGCCTGGCTCACGGCGGACTCGCGGATCTGCGTCTCGACCTCGG
>CAUJFL010000217.1 GCA_963169165.1 Myxococcota bacterium
TCGGGCTCGGCACGCTGTTCACCAACGTGCTGCTCGGGGGGATCCTCACCGTCGCCGCGCCGCTCATCGCGCTCTTCCTGCGAGGCCGCGTCGAGGCCGAGACCAAGCGGCGCGCGCTCGAGCTCGGCCCCGAGGCGCTCCGCAAGACGGCCGCCGAGGTGGCGCCGAAGCTCGACGAGATGATCTCCGATTTTGCGCGGCAGCTCGACGAGTGGGTCGTCGTCACCGGCAGCGCGCTGTACCGCGAGATGCTCGAGGTGCTCACGGCCGCGCGCGACGAGCGCGCGGGCGGCGAGGTAGAGGCGCGGGCGGTGAGCGCGGAGCTCGACGCGCGAGAGGCCGAGCTCGACGCCTCGACCGCGAAGCTCACCGAGCTGCGCGCCGCGCTGTGGGCTCAGACCTGACCGTCGCGCTTGCGCGACTTGCGCAGCCACGGCTCGCGCGAGTCGCGCAACCAGCGCGCTGTCGCGCAGGACTGCGCCGCTGACGGCGAGCGGCACGGCGCTTGCGAAGGCTGCGCGCGATGAGACACGCCACGATCGTCGTCACGCTGCTGGCCCTGGGGTGTGGGAGCGCGCAGTCCGAAGAGCCAGCGACGCCTGGAGCCGGGAACGCTGGCGGGGCGACGGGCGCCGCGGGCAGCGCCGGCAAATCGACCGCCGGCGCCGGGGGAGCGCCTGGCGGCACGGGCAAGGGGGGCTCTTCCGGTTCATCCGTCGCGGGCTCCTCGGGCACGACGGGCAAGGCGGGCGCCGCGGGAGCCAGCGGCAAGGCGGGCGCCTCGGGCGCAGCAGGCAAGGGAGGCACGGCGGGGGCAGCGGGCGCGGCCGCGGCGGGAGCAGCGGGCGCCAGCGCGGCGGGAACGGCGGGCGCCAGCGCGGCGGGGACAGCGGGCGCGGCCACGGGGGGAACAGCGGGCAAGGCAGGCTCCTCGGGCAAGTCGGGCGCAGCAGGAAAGGGCGGGAACGGAGGGAGCGGCGGGGCAGCGGGCGCGAGCGGCGCGGCAGGTGCGAGCGGGGCGGCGGGCAGCGCCGGACAGCCCGCCGCGCCGCTCGGCTGCGTGAAGGGCGGACCGGCCGCTTTCCCTGGCGCGGAGGGCTTCGGTGCGTGCGCGACCGGCGGGCGCGGTGGCAAGGTGATCTACGTGACGACGCTGGCGCTGACGGGCCCCGGCTCGATCCAGGAGGCGCTCGACACCAAGGGAAAGCGCACGATCCTGTTCAAGGTCAGCGGCCTCATCAACGGCGTCCCGATCGCGACCACGGGCGACTTCACGCTCGCCGGGCAGAGCTCACCAGGCGGCATCACGATGCGAGGGCTGCTGCTGCAAGGCGACGTCGTCTGCGAGGCACCGTCAGCGCCGGCGTGCCCCAACCCGTCTCGGCACCCCGAGAACTTCATCGTGCGTCACGTGCGGCTGCGCCCTGGCACGCTCGGCGATCCCGACGGAGGCGGCGACGGGCTGCGACTGCACCACGCGAAGAACGGCGTGATCGATCACGTCTCGATCGGTAACGCCGAGGACGAGGCGATCCAGATCTCGTTCACCAGCGACGTCACCATCCAGCGCACGCTCCTCGCCGAGACGATCGGCGGTCACTACGAGTTCGGCGGGATGCTGCTCAACTACTCGGACCCGGCGCGCGGCTTCCCGCTGACGCGGCTGTCCATCCACCACAACATGTGGAACCGCCTCTTCGGCCGGATGCCCGAGGTCTCTCGCGAGAACGTCCCCGATCCCGAGGTGATGGAGCTCGAGGTCTCCAACAACGTGCTCTATGCGCACGAGCGCCCCATGTACGTCGCGTCGATCAACCCGCTCGCCAACCCGCCGCCTCCCCTGCACTACCGCCTCAACTACATCGGCAATTTCTCCGCGCAGCGGCCGATCGCGCAGTGCTATGGGCTCGTCGGCGTCGAGGGTGGCCCCGATCCGTCGAAGCCGTCGTTCACCTCCAAGTCGTCGATCTTCTTCGCCGACGATCGGATGAACCGCACCTCGCGCACCGACTACGAGCTGATCTTCAACAACAACGATTTCTGCGACGCCTCGCAGTCGGGCGAGCTCTACTACGGCAACACGCCAGCCACGCGGCCGTCCGTGGCGCGCGACACGCGGCACGACTTCCCTCCGATCACCTATACGCCGAGCGCGGGGCTGATCGCCGAGGCCGTCGCAGAGGTGGGCGCGCTCCCGCGCGATCCGATGGACACCCGGCTGATGAGCGATCCCGCGAACGGCACCTTCTCGAAGGCGTCCATCTCGGTGAACCCCGCCGGCGACGCGCTGAAGCTGCCGTTCTCGTCGCCCCCTGCCGCGCCGACCGACACCGACGGCGACGGCCTCCCGGACGCCTGGGAGACCGCGCACGGGCTCGATCCGGCGTCGCCGAGCGACGGCGCAGACACCGGGCTCTCGACGGCCTTGATCGGCGCGCCCGGCTACACGAACCTCGAAGTGTACCTGGAGCTCCGCGCCAGATCGCTGTGATCGACGGGTGACGATCGTCGGCCGGGAGGCGCCGAAAATTTGAACGCGCGCCCGCGCTGCGAAAGAGTGCCGGACGGTGCGCTCCTCCCTCGTCTTCTCGTTGGCGCTCGCCGCGCCTTCGCTCGGTTGCGCCGAGCGCGCGGGCGCGCCGTCGACCGAGGGCCCCGCGGAGCCGGTCACGTCGGCGATCCCCGCCCCGCCCTCACCGCAGGCCGTCGAGGCGGCCGCGTGCGCCCTCAAGCTTCGCGCGCTCTCCGACGCGCCCCAGGTGGCCGGCGCACCAGGGTTCGAGGCGCAGCGCGCGCAGCTGCTCGGACGCGCGAAGGGCGAGGCGGTCGTGTTCACGCGGGTCCCGACCGAGGCGCCGCTCCTCGATGCGCAGCTCACCTACCTGCGCGCGCGCATGTCGAAGGGCTCACCGTACGTGACCGTCCCGCAGGCGCTCGCGAGCGTGCGCTACTTCCCCGAGAAGGCGCGCGCCTTGTTCTTGCGAGAGGGCTACCTCTACGCCGAGTCGCCCGAGCTCGCGACCGTGCTGGTCGAGGTGCTCAAGGTCGGACACCTGTTCAAGGAGCCCGAGGTCCTCATCCTGCGCGGCGCCGCGATCTTCAAGGTAAGGCGCGACAAATTCGGGGTCTTTCGGCACGTCGACGGCGAGCTCGCCGGCGACGAGGCGGCCCTCTTGTTCGGAGATCGACTCGGCCTCACCGAGGCGGAGCTGCTGCCACCGCTGCACCGCGACCTCTCACCGCTGACCGAGGGCGACGCGCCAGACCGCGTGACGATCTCGCGGCTCACACCGCGCGGGGCCGTGGCCACCGCGCGCTGGGGCGACGTCACCGTCCCCGCCTTGCTCGACGACGACGGACGAAGCCTCTCGCTCGCGTGCCTCGATGATCCCGGCGGCGCCACGCGCGCGCGAAGGACCGAGGCGCGCGCCCGCGCGACCGCGCTCGCCTCGGTGCGTCGCGCGGTGCGGGACATGGTCCGCGAGAAGCTCCGCTTCGACGAGCCGCTGAAGGAGGAGGGCCAGCAGGACGGCTCGCTGCGCCCGCTGTGGCGCTGGTCCTACGACCATGGCGGGGACGGCTACTCGTTCAACGGCGTCGGATACTCTGTCTTCGACGTCGACGGGCGACCCCAGCCGCCCCAGGTGTGCGTCGACTTCGTGCTCGACGCGTTCGAGCGCGCGTCGGGCACCTGGTACGGCGGCCGAGCGGGTGAGCGCGCGCGCGCGCGCGGCGGCATCGATTTCGAGGCCACCGATCTGAAGAACCGCCGCAGCGCCGCCGAGGTCACCAAGTTCGCGCTCGCGCACCCCGAGTGGTTCGAGGTCTGGGGCCCGACCGACGACGAGCGCGTCCCGTTCGGGCGCCGAGCCGACTTCTTCGCGAACATCACCGCGAACGCCGATCGCCTCCGTCCGGGCGACATCGTGGTCATCCACGGCTTCAAGTCCGACGGCCAGGTCCACTATCACTCGTTCCTGATCGACTCGAAGGACCCGCTGACCGGCGTGCCGCACAAGCTCGCCGGCAACGCGGGACGACCTCGCGTGCAGACCTGGGAGGGCGTGATGCGAAGCGCGCCGCTGCGCAGCATCAAGCACGTGCTGTCACCGCGCACCGAGTGGCTGACGGCGTCCCTCCCCCGATGAGCGACCACGAGACAATTGCTACGAGGGTTCGGCGCTCGGTACATTGATGAGATGCGCGCTGCCCTGCTCTCGACCCTCGCCGCCGTCACGCTGTCCACCGTCTCTGCCTCCGCGTGGGCGACCGATCTGCCCAAGCGAGTGGGCGGCGGGCTCGCCGATTTTCGCAACGATCGGAAGGTGGTCGCGCTGATCAAGAAGGCCGAGAAGTGCCCCTGGTCGTCCTCGGGCTACGCGTACGGCTGCCCCGAGTTGCGCGCGCTGATGAAGGCGCCCGAGGTGCAACACGGCAAGGCAGATGTGACGTTCGTGAATTTGCTCGGAGACGAGAAGGTCGAGCTCCGGCACCTCGCGGCCGAGGTGCTCGCGGCGCACGGTCAGTTCGGCGCGAACAAGGAGCTCGCGCCGCGCGTCGTCGCGGCCGGCGTCCAGGAGGTCGGCCCCGCGGTCGGGTCCGGCCTCGGCCGCGCGATCGCCAAGGTCGATCCCAGGGTCGGCGTCGACGAGCACATCCTCGAGCTCGCGCGCTCGCACGCGCTCCCCGAGCTGCGCGCGGGGCTCGTCGGCGGGATGCTCTGGACGGCCCCTCGCGAGCGCTATGATCTCGTCTTGTCGCTCGCGAAGGGTGACAAGGAGAAGCGGGTCCGGCAGCGCGCGCTCGGCGCGTTGTTCCTCGGCACGCCGGCCGAGCGCCGCCCCGACTCGTGCGCGGCCTGGCTCTCGGCCACCGCCGACGCCGACGCCGATCTCGCGTCCGAGGGCTTCGTCAACCTGACGATGTGGTCCGACGGCAAGTGCCGCGATCAGTACGACGCCGTGCTGGCCCGCCTCGAGGAGCGCGCGGGCGGCGGTCAGGTCACGCGCTCCGGGATGGGGCGCGCGCTGAAGTACCTCCACGCGCAGGCCGCCGCGACCGCGCCCCAGAAGAAGCGCGCGGTCGAGGCCGCGAAGAAGATCGTGACCGCGAAGGCCAACGACAGCTTCGCGCGTCGCACCGCGCTCGAGCTGGTGCTGCTCGCCGAGCCCGCCGCGGGGCAGGCCCTCGCGAAGGAGCTCGTCGACGATCCCGACGCCGCCGTCAGGGCCCTCGCCCGGAAGTCGGGCACGACGAGCAACAACCAGTTATCAGCGCGAGCCGCCGACGGTGAGCCCCACCACCGCCGACACGACCGCGTTCTTCCCTGCGACCGGCAGGCCACCGATGGCGAACATCGACGCCTGCCACCCCGACTCGGTGCGGCGCGAGACCCAGGCCCCCGCCGAGAAGAGCCGCTGATCGCTGTCACGCGCGACGCGGCCTTCATAACGAACCTCACCTTCGTGCGCGAGGTCTGCGTGCGCGCCCACCGTCCACTCGAGGGCCGGATAGGCGAGGACGGAGGCGCGCGCGAGGGCGCGTGGCCCGAGGCGGCGAGCCACGCCGGTCGCGTGATCGGGCGCGCGGGCGGCGAGCTCGAGCGACAGGCCCGCCTCGACGAGCGAGGTGCCGAGCCGAGCGCGCGCGTCGCCGAACCCCGAGCCCTCCCACGCGCCGAGCCCCGGCGACGACGGCGACGCGCCGGCGGCGCTCCCGCTCGACGTGGTGGCGCTGGGGGCCCGCACGGCGCCGCCGACCACGAGCAGGGACAGCCAGCCTGGCACGTGCGGCGCCAGCGCGGTCAGCTCGTGTCGGAGGCGCAGCGTCAGGTCGCCGAAGACCGCCTGGTCTCGACGCTCGGAGCCCGCCGAGAACGAGGTCCTCGCGACCTCGCCCGAGACGGACACCTCGGTCGCTGAGAGCGGCCGCGTGCCCAGCGCGAACGACAGCCCGAGCGCGCGGTCGCGCACCGAGCCGCCATAGGCGTGGTAGCCGCCGCGATCGTCGAAGGCGCCGGTCGCCTGCCGCGCGAACACGCCCACCGCCGCGCCGAAGCGCTGATCCGCCGCGGTCACCGCGCTCGAAGGCCCGGTCGTCCCGCGGCACGGGCAAGCGTCAGCGCGCCCGCCGAGCGCCGTGAGCGCGCCGAGCACGGAGAGCGCCCCGAGGACGCGGCGCCTCACGGCACCACGAACGAGATGCGGAGCACGTCCGCACCCGCGTCGCTCGCGACGTCGGCAGACAGCTCCCAGCGCCCGGGCATCGCGAGCTCGACGTCCGCGAGGACCGCGTCCCCGTCGGCGCCGAGCGCGCCCGTCACCCGGTGGCCGTGCGCGGGCATCGTCGCCTGCACGGACGTGAGCCTGGCGCCGCTCGTCGGTCTGAACCGAAACCGGTTCGCGCCGCGCACGATCCCGCTGTCGGGGTACCGGACCTCGACCTCGGCGCGCCCCGCGTCGGTGGTGTACGACACGGTCGCGCCGGGCGCGACGGGCTCGTCGGCGGGCGCCCCGCCGCACGCCGAGAGCGCCAGCGCCAGCACCACGGAAATCCGGCGGATCATGGCGCCACCGTGAACGTGGAGGACTTGGTGCGAGAGTAAGGACCGCCGTCGGGCGTGAGACGGTTCTGCTCGACCCGCGCGGTGACGAGCGTCGCGGTGACAGGCGCGCCCTCGCCCGCGATCTTCGCCCACGTGCTGGAGTCGGGCTGCCATGCGGTCTTCGTCGTCAGGACCTCGACGAGCTTCGGCGTCTTCGGCGTCGACAGCACGAGATAGTAGAGGACGCCCGTCACCGCCTCGCCGTGCGCGTGCGCCGAGCGCTCTCGCTCGAACGGGCCCCAGCCGCGCGTGCGTTCGGTCGGCGACGCCTTAGCCGTTCCGGTCGACCACGAGAACGAGGGCGCGGGCTCGCGCGGGACGACGGCGCCGTCAGCGGGCGACATGAGCTCGGCCGCGCGGGTGTCGTCGGGCTTCGCGGGCTCGCCGACGATCGAGCCGAGCGCCTCGTCGGTCGCGCCGCCCTCGTAGACGACCGAGTCGGACGCGGCGGGCGCGTGCTGGTGATCGTCGTCGTCGTGGCCGCCGCAAGCGAGGCCGTTGATGGAAACGTAGATGCACAAGGACGCGGCCAGCGCGCCCCGGAAGAGCTTGTGGTTCATGCTTCAGACTCCTGAAAGTGGTTCGTCGTGAGGACGGCGTGCGCTGCGACTACGCGGCGCGTTCGGGCGGCGGCACGACGGGAGGGTCCGCGCCCCGAGGGAGCAGGTCCTCGAGGGGCATGAGCGTGAGCAATCGGCAGAGATCTGTGCGGCGCTGCGCGACGTCGAGCGGCGTGGCCCACGCCGCGGCCGGCGCGGCGATGGCGGGCTCGAGCAGCGCGCCATGAGCGGGCTCGTGGACGGAGGGCGCCCGAGCCTCCCTGCCCTCCTCGACGGCCTGGCAGGCCTCGCAGTCGCAGATCTCGTCGTGTTCGGCGACGCCGCAGCCGTGGCAGACGCGGCACACCGCCGGCGCGAAGGCGGCCCCGATCGGGGCGAGCACGCTCGCGAGGCGACCGACGACGAGGCCCAGGAAGAGCACGCCGAGGAGAACCACGCGGACTCGCGCGCGGAGCGACACGCCGCGCCTTGTAGCACGTCCTTGGGAGGAGTGGAGCACGCCGCGCGTCGACCGCGGCCGCCCACCAACGCCCCGTCTCAACGCGTGTCTGGTGGGCTCGCCGCGACGCGCGAGATCGCCGAGCCGCGCGCGACGAGCAGCCCGGCCGACAGCGCGACGAACGCCGCGACGCGGACCTCGTGCGGCTCGGCGAGGCTCGCGGACACCAGCTCGAGCTCGACCTCGTCGAGCGTGCGCGGCCGCTCGAACGACGCGAGCACCGTCGCGTGCGTCGCCGTCAAGCCGAGGCTCGACGTGCCTGGCGCGGTGCGCGGCCCCGGCGTGAGGGGCTCGTGTCGCGAGGGAGCGAGCAGCGCCGCGAGCTCGGCGTCGGGATAGCGCGTCGCGACGCCGCGCGTGACGAGCTCGAGGAGAGGGAGCGGCTGCGGCAGCGACTCCTCGTGCGAGCGCTGCCCCGGGCGAAAGGACAGCGAGCCGTGCTCGACCGACAGGACCGACGAGACGCGCAAGCGGAGCTGCTCATACAGCGCGCGGAACACGTCGATCGGCCGCAGGATCCCCAGGGCTATCAGCGCGTCACCCACGCGCCCGCCGAAGCGAGGCGCCATCGCCAGCGCCATGTCCAGCTCGACCGGCAGCACCAGCTGCTCGGAGAGCAGCCGCGCGCCGAGCAGCTCGTCGGCCTCGGTCGAGGTCGCGTACTCGACCTGACCGTCGACCAGGTAGACCTTCTTTCGCCGGGCGCCCGACTGCACGCGCAGCACGCCGGTCGCGCGAGACACGCCGAGGCGGTACAGGCGCGCCGGGAGCGTGTCGCGAGAGAGCTCCCAGACCTCGGTCTCGTCGTCGGGCTCGGCGTCCCAGCGGTGCGCCGAGGACGTGGTGAGCCGACGCAGCTCGACGTGATCGCGCGCGGGGACGAACGCGCCGTCGCCCTTCGCCACCTCGGCCTCGTGCGGCACGTCGCCCGACACCACGAGCTCGATCAGCTTGCCGAGCCCGAGAGGCCCCAGCTCGTCGCCCGACGGCAGGCGCACCGAGTAGCTGACCGCGGGCACGGTCGCGGACGGCGCTGGAGGCGGCGGCACACGGGACGCGCGGACCGGCCCGGTCACCGGTCCCAGGCGATACTCCCCAGAGCGCGCGGTCGGCCGGATCAGCCCGAGATGCTCGAGGTACGCCGAGAGCCGCGGCGCCCCGAGGGACAGCCGACGCCGCCGCGCGAACTCCTCGAGCGCCTCGGCGAACGCCGCCGCAGACGCGAAGCGGTCGTCGGGACGCCGCGCGAGCGCCTTGTAGACGATGGCCGCCAGATCATCGGGCAGCGCGCCGGCGTGCTTCGAGAACACGTCGGTGTCGGCGTCGCGGATGCGCACCAGGATGTCGATCTCTTGACCCTGCGCGAACAGCGGTCGCCCGATGAGCAGCTCGGCGAACACGATCCCGAGCGTGAAGAGATCGCTCCGCGCGTCGAGGTCGCGCCCGGAGACCTGCTCGGGGGACATGTAGCCGAGCTTGCCCTTCATCTGGCCGTGCTCCGTGCGGCGCTCGATGTCCGCGGCGCGCGCGATCCCGAAATCGGCGAGCTTGACGCTGCCGGTCCGCGACAGGAGCACGTTTCCGGGCGAGACGTCGCGGTGCACGAGCCCGAGCGGCGACCCGTCGTCGCGGGTCGCGTCGTGCGCGAAATCGAGCCCGCGCAGGACGGAGAGCACGACGAAGAGCGCGTCCTCGACCGGCACCGCGCCGCCACGCTGCGCGGCCGCTCGGACGAGCTTCGCCGCCGTGGTGCCCTCGACATATTCCATCGCGATGTAGAGCTCGCCGTCGCACTCGCCGAAATCGAACACCTCGACCAGGTTGGGGTGCGAGAGCGCGGCGCCGACGCGCGCCTCGTCGACGAACATCGACACGAACTCGGGATCCTGCGCGTACTGCGGCAGGATGCATTTCAGCGCGACGTGCTTCTGGAAGCCATAGGCGCCCCGTCTTCGCGCGAGGTAAACCTCGGCCATCCCGCCGGTCGCGAGCCAGGACACCACCTCGTAGTCACCTAGGCGCTTGGCTGGGAGGCGACCTGCCATCGACCCGCGCGATGCTACAGGCGCCGCGCCGAGGTTTGGTGGACTATTGACCGCGGTGGACCGGCAGCTCTTCGGTCGCGCCGGCGGCGAGCTCGGGCGGGTTGCGATACTTCTCGAGGGCGCCGGAGAGATACCAGACCGCGAGGGCCGCGAAGCCCGCGTCGTCGATCCACCCGACCACCGGAAAATCGGGCACGAGATCGATCGGGAACACGACGTACGCGAGCACGGCGAACACGAAGAGCTTGCCGAGGACGGGCGCCGAGGGGTCTCGAAGGAACGTGAAGAACGCCTTGAAGAGCCCCATCTTGACGGGCGGTACGGGGCGGACCCGCGCGGGTGCGCCAGCGGGACCTGGCAGCTTGGCGTCGCTCATGAGGCACCACGATAACCACGCCCTCGGGGGAACACCACAGCCAGCTCATGGTCTGGTACATCGCCCTCATGCTCGCGCGCCCCTCGCTCGTCGCCGCCGCCGCCCTCGTCACGTCGCTCGCGCTGCCCGCGTGCAACTCGTCGGCGAAGGAGTCGGAGGCCCAGGCCACGCACAACGTCGAGCGCCTGTCGGCGCTCACCGACGCCGACGTGACCGAGGTGCAGAAGGGCCTGCCCGACGGCGCGAAGCGCCTGATCCCGCTGCTCTCTGGCGAGACCCCGCCCCTGCCCGGCCGCGTCCGCGCCGAGATGAAGAAGGTGCGCGAGGCCGTGACCGTGCTGCAGCTCGCGAAGAGCACCTTCTTCGCCGTGGTCGGCGCGGACGGCGTGGTGCTCGCGTCCGATCTCGAGACCGACGGCATGGTCGGAAAATCGATCACGACCGCGCTCCCCGGCGTCGAGAAGGCGAAGGGCGGCTACACCGAGCTGCTCGGCGAGTGGGACGAGGCCCGCGGCGTGAAGACCGGCCCCGACGCCGTGTGGGTCGCGGCCGCGCCGATCGCCGACAAGGGGCTCTACGTGACGGGCTGGTCGCTGCGTCGCTTCGCGCACCACCTCGAGGAGCAGCTGAAGACCGATCTGCGACACGGCGGAAACAAGACACAAAAAGCCGCGAAGATGCCGATCGTCTACGCGTTCGTGGTCCGGGGAGACAAGGCCTACGGCGCGCCCGTCGTGCCCGAGGTCAACACGAAGGCGATCGAGGGACTGCAGCTGTCGTCGAAGGTCAAGGGAGACGCGGCGGCGCACGGTCAGCTCGAGATCACGAACCGCGCCTTCGGGTGGGCCGCGAAGCGGGCGCCGAAGCTCTGCGACACCTGTGTGATCGCGCTGTTGCGCTCCGAGCTCTGACCGCCCGCGCGAGGTCGACGCCTCGAGCCGGGGCTCGCAGCGCGACACGAAATTTGGCCCACCGCGCCCGACCGTGGTGGAGCACGTCGCGACATGGCGATGCGAGCCTCTTGCACGGTGTGCAGCACCAGCTTCGACGTCCAGTTCCGCTACCAGACCGAGGAGCGCGACGGCGGCTTCTCGTACTACTGCTCGCAGCGGTGCCTCGAGACGAGCCAGCGCGCGGGCGGAGACGGCTCGGTGACCTGCGACGCCTGCGCGACGCGCTTCAGCGTCGAGCTGGCGAGCCAGGTGCTCTACGTGAAGGGACACCGCAAGTACGCGTGCGGTCCAGACTGTCGCGGCCAGCTGTCGGCCGAGTCCCGCGGCGTGCGGCTCGGAGAGCTGGCGCACGAGGCGTCCCAGGCCCCGCTCGAACCCTCGCTGTCCCAAAGCTTCCTCCACGAGGCGCCCTCCACGTCACCAAGGGCATCGGACCCGGACGAG
>CAUJFL010000218.1 GCA_963169165.1 Myxococcota bacterium
GGCGGCGCTCGCGCAGGCGCACGCTCGGATGTGGTTCTTCGGCGGTGAGGGCGCGGCGTCGCAGGCCCACGCCTTCGCCGAGCGAGCCATAGCGCTCGCGCCGGACAGCGGCGACTCGCTCGCGGCCCGCGGCGCCGTGCGGTTCCAGGACCGTGACTTCGTCGGCTCGGTGCGCGATCTGCGGCGCGCGCTCGCCGCGTCGCCCGCCAACGCGGACGCGCACGATCTCCTCGGGCGCATCGCGGCCGAGACGGGCCCGCTCGTCGACGCGAACTATCACCTGCACACGGCGATCAACCTCGATCCCGGCTTCGCGGCAGAAGAATGGACGCTGCTCCGCGTGATGTTCCTCTCGGGCAAGTGGCGCGAGGCCGATCGCATGATCGAGGAGCGCCTCTCGAAGCCCATCGACTCGATGACGGCGTGGAACACCATCGCGCGGCACGTCTCGTGGATGGGCGACCGCGCGCTCGCGGCGAAGCTGCTCGCCCGGAGCGATCTCTCGTCGGGACCGTTCGCGACCGCGCGGCTCGTGCTCGGCCTGACCGCGACGCCCGAGCCAGGCGTCGATCCGCTCGCGGGCCTGCAGCTCGGCGCCTCCCACGCGAGCTGGCGCACGCGCTGCTTCCTCGCGCAGCTGCGCGCCGAGGTCGCGGGGGCCACGGGCGATCCCGGCGCCGCGCTCGACGCGCTCGAGCTGGCCGTGGCAGAGGGGCTGATCGATCAGGCCTGGCTCGACGGCTGTCCGATGCTCGATGGGTGTCGCGAGAGCCCGCGCTTCGCCGCCCAGCGCGAGATCGTCGCCGCGCGCGCGTCGAGCGTCCGCGACGCGATGCTCGCCGCGCTCGAATGAACCGAGGCCGTTGCGAACGCGTCGGCGGAGCGGATACAAGTGTCGGCCCCAGAGTCGCAGCGGGGCTCCGCGGGGTGGACGAGTTGCGATCGCGTCGGCGGAGCGGATACAAGTGTCGGATGAGCCAAGGTTGGGATCCGGGGGGAGGGCAGGGGTATCCACCGCAGGGCGGTTATCCGCAGCAGGGCGGTTATCCGCAGCAGGGCGGCTATGCCCCTCCGCCCGGTCAGGGCTACGGCCCGCCGCCGGGCCCGGGTCAGGGGGCGCCGCCCGGTGGCGCCTGGCCTGGCGGTGGCGCCCCGAACCCGCCCGGGAGGGGCGGCGCGAACGGCGGGTTTGGCCGTTTCATGGGCGGGATAGTCGTCGGCGGCGTCATCAGCGGCGTCCTGTCGATGATCCCGCTCCTCAACCTGTTGAACTGCTGCTTCTGCCTGCTCAACATCGGCGGCGTGCTCGGCGGGATGGCGATGCACCTCGGGCGCGCGCCGGACGACAAGATGTCGATGGGTGAGGCGGCGGGCTTCGGCGCGGCCGCCGGGGCGATCGGCGGCGTCGTCATGAGCGTCGGCGGCGTCGTGATGAACTTCGCCCTCGGCGCGCTCCTCGCCGATCTCTACCGGTCCATCTCGCCGCAGCTCGCGGCCCAGTTTGGCGCCAGCGCCGCGGCGGGGATCTTCGCGATCCCGGTCTACGCCGTGCTCTTCGCGGGGTTCGGCGCGCTGGCGGGTGTGCTCGGGATCTCGGTGTTCTGGAAGAGTCGCCAGGCCGGCGCTTCGTGAGGTCCGCGGCGTGGCTGCGCGCGCTCGTGTTCGTCGCGGGCGCGCTGCCGCTGCTCGCGCACCTCGCGCCGTCGACCGCCGCGCTGCTCTCGCAGGTCTTCTCGACCGTCTGCCACCAGCGGCCCGAGCGCACGATCCAGCTGCTCGGCGCCGACATGGTGGTGTGCAGCAGGTGCGCCGGGCTGTACGCGGGCGCGATGCTGGGCGCGCTGTGGCCGATGCCACGCGCGCTGTTCGCGAGGCTGCGGCCCGCGCTCCTCGCGGTGACCGCGCTCGCCGTGGTCGACGTCGCGCTCCAGGATCTCCACGTCCTGCCGGTCGGTCACGCGCGACGCTTGTTCACGGGGCTCTTGCTCGGCCTCACGCCGGCGGCGGCGATGTCGCGCGCGCTCCTCGACGAGGCGCGGTCGGCGCGCGCCGAGATCGCTTGACGGGCGCGCCGCCGCCGCGGACGCTCGCCGGGTGGGCAGCCTGCTCGAGCAAGCGATCGGCGCGCTGAACGGCGCGGTCGGCGACTACCTGGCGCGCACGGGCAACGGCCTCGCGACCGAGCTGACCCTCGTGCGCGGCGGCCGCCCTGTGCGACCCGACGCCGCCTCGCTTCGCGCCGCGTTCCCCGACGCGGGGCCACGGCTCGCGATCTTCGTGCACGGGCTGATGTGCAGCGAGGACGTGTGGGAGTTCGAGACCGGCGGCGACTATGGCGCGATGCTGCAGCGCGACCTCGGCCTGTGCCCGCTCGTGCTCCGTTACAACTCGGGCCTGTCGATCCCGGACAACGGCGCGAGGCTGTCCGCGCTGCTCGAGCGGCTCCTCGAGGTGTTCCCGGCGGCGATCGAGCGCGTCGTCTTGATCGGCTACAGCATGGGCGGGCTCGTCGTGCGCAGCGCCTGCCACCACGCGAGCGTGAGCGGGGCCGCGTGGCTGTCGCGGGTCGAGCGCGGAGTCTATGTCGGCACCCCGCACCTCGGCGCGCCGCTCGAGCGCGCGGGGCGCGTGCTCGCCTGGGCGCTCCGCCGCGTCGACGATCCGGTCACCCGCCTCGTCGCGACGCTCGCCGACCTCCGCAGCGACGGCATCAAGGATCTCGGCGACGCCGATCTGCGCCACGAAGATCGCGCGCGACGCGAGCCCCGCTTCTCGCTGCGCGATCCGCGCCACCCGGTGCCGTTGCTCGACGATTTCCCGCATTTCTTGATCGCCGGCTCGCGGTTCGACGACAGGCTCACGCGCACGCTGTTCGGCGACCTCATCGTCCCGTTGCCGAGCGCGACCGATGGGCGCTGGCGGCACGACGCCTCCCACCCGATCGACGGCGTCGCCTTCGTCGACCGGGTCCACCACGTCGCGCTGGCTCACGACGCGCGCGTCTACGAGCACCTGCTGCGGTTCTGCGGAGACGCTCCGTGAGAGATCTAGCTCGGCTCCGCGGGCTGCTCTCTCTCCTCGCCGACGCGGTCGAGCACGGCTCTCGCGCCGTCGAGGAGGTACACTCGTCGAGCTCCGCTCGCGCGTTCGGCGTCATCGAGCTGGTCCCGTCGACGCGCGAGCATGTGCGGGCGGTGCGCGCGGTCCACGACGCGGGCGTGGCGCTCACCTACGGCGGGGTGCGCCTGGTGACGCGCGTGGTGCGCGCGTCGTTCACCGTTGGGCTCGACGTCGCCGAGGCGGTGGCGCCGACCTCGCGCGACGATCGCTGAAGCTCTCTCAGTCGCGTCGAAACAGGCGGCTCTCGTCTTCCCTCGGGGGCGGGGCCCGGCGTGGCGGCGCGCTCGTGGCGGCGACGTGCGGCGGGCTCACCTGCGGCGGTGGCGCGACGTGAGCGCTCGTCGTCGAGCTGGACGGCGCGCTCGACGGCGCGACAGGCGTCGGCGTGGGGTCTGCTGACGCGGCGGGAGCCGCCGCAGAGGCCTCGACGGGCGCAGAAGGCGCCGACGCGATCGCGTCCGCGGGTCGCCGCGTCACGATGACCGCGAGCGCGACCGCCGCGCCGACGAGCACGATCGCCGTCGGGATCACCTTTCTGCCGAGCGCGGGCGCGGCGGTGGGCGTGAGAGGGGGCGCCTCGGCGCGCGTGGCGTCGCCGCCGACCGGGGTCGCGAAGCGGATCGCGGTCGACGACTGCGCGGGCGGGGCGGAGATGATCCGCGAGCTAGACTCGGCGAGCGCGTCGAGCGAGCGATCGTTCTCGATTCGCTCGCACATCGCCGTCTTGGCCGTCAGCGACGCGGTCGCGTGCTCGTGTACCCAGCGCGCGACCTCGCTGCTCGCGAGCCGAGGCATCGAGCGCTCGAGGGCCGTCGCCATCTCGAGCGCGGTCGCGTAGCGCTCGGACGGATCGCGCGCGAGCCCCTTCATGACGATCTCGTCGAGCGCGACGGGCACCCCGCGCGCCAGCGCGCCCGGAGGTTGAATGGGGCGCTCGAGGATGTTGTACATCGCCTCGACGTCGTTCTCGGCCGCGAAGAGCCGCCGCGCCGTCAGCGCCTCCCACAGCACGACCGCCGCCGAGAACACGTCGCTCTGCGCCGTCACCCCGCGCCCGGTGATCTGCTCGGGCGCCATATAGGAAATCTTGCCCTTGATCTGGCCCTCGCGGGTCTGGCCCATCCGACCGCTGGCCTTCGCGACGCCGAAGTCCATCACGCGCGCGACCCCGTCTGCGCCCACCATGATGTTGTGCGGGCTCACGTCGCGGTGGACGATCCCGAGCGCCTCGCCGCGCTCACCGCGCGCCTCGTGGGCCGCGTGGAGGCCGTGGAGGGCGCCCGTGACGAGCGACACCGCGACGTCGACCGGGATCGGCTGGCCCGCGTGGCTCGCCCGCCGCGTGAAGTACGACATCGGCTCGCCGGGGATGTATTCCATCACCAGCAGCGCCTCGCGATCGAGGGTGATGACGTCGATGCTGGGCACCACGTTGGCGTGCCGCACGCGCGAGGCGAGCCGCGCCTCGTCGAGGAACATCGCGCGAAAATCTGGATCGAGCGCGAACGACTCGTGCAGCCGCTTGATCGCGACCACGCGCGAGAACCCCTCGGAGCCGACGAGTCGGCCGAGATGCACTGTCGCCATTCCGCCCGCCGCGATCGGATCGCAGAGGACGTAGCGGCCGATCACCTTGGGAAATTCCCGGCTCTCCGTCATCCGAGTCGGGGCTCGTACACAGGCCCCTTGTCGGATAGCTTATCGACAATGCGCCCAATTGGTAGGACGTTGCTGGCGGCGGTCGTGCTCGCCGGGAGCGCGGCGGCCGAGGGCGTCAACGCGCCCGCCGCGGACGCGCTGTTCGAGAAGGCCGTCGCCGCGCTGAAGCAGGGGAGATACGACGAGGCGTGCCCGGCGTTCGCCGAGAGCCAGCGGCTCGATCCGCGGCCGGGGACGCTGTTCGCGCGGGCCGAGTGCGAGACCAAGGCCGACAGACCCGCGACGGCGAGCGCGCTCTTCTCCGACTACCTGACCGCGGCGGCAGACCTCCCGCCTGCTCAGAAGGCCAAGCACCGAGAGCGGATGCAGCTCGCCGACGAGCGAAAGAAGGCGCTCGCGCCGCAGATCGCGTGGCTCACGCTGACGCTCCCCGAGGGCGCGAAGGCCGAGGTCACGCTCGACGGCACCCGCCTCGGCGGACCGAGCCTGGGCCTCGCGCTGCCGATCGATCCCGGCGAGCACTTGATCCAGACCAAATCGGACGGGGGTGAGCACGAGGCGCGCTTGACCCTGGTCAAGGGCGAGCGCCGCGAGGTCACGTTGACGGTGCGCTCGACGCGCGCGACTCCCGAGGTCGGGGCGCCCGAGGTGGTGACCCGCGCGTCCGCCGCTCCGTCGGCGAGCGCCGCTCCGCCCCCGCGTGTGAGCGGGGTCAAGACCGTCACGTGGGTCGCGGGCGGCGTCGGCGCGGCGGGGCTCGTGGTCGGGGCCGTCGCGGGCGCGCTGGTGTTCAAGCAGAAGAGCACCGTGAACGCGCACTGCCAGGGCACACGCTGTGACGCGGCGGGCAAGGACGCGGCCGACGCCGCGAGGCCGCTCGCGACGATCAGCAACGTCGGCCTCGCGGTCGGCGTCGTGGGCGTGGCCGTCGCGTGGTTCACGAGCGGCGGCGACGACGGCGAGAAGCAGGCCGCGCGCGTTCGGGTCGACGCCGGCCCGACGCGGGGCGGCGCGGGTGTCTCGATCGCGGGGGCGTTCTGAGATGCGGCGCGCGGCGTGGCTCGCGTGGGCGCTGTCGACGAGCGCCTGCCTCTCCGTGGCCGGACTCGACAAGGACTTCACCGACGATCTCGGCAGAGCGGCAGGCGCGGGCGGCGCGAGGGCGGGCGCGGCGCAGGCAGGCGACGCGGGCTCGACCGGCGACGGGGGCTCGGCGGGCGGTGGAGAGGCCGGCGCGGGCGCGTCCCAGGGCGGCGCGGGCGAGGGAGGCACCGCGCAAGGAGGCGCGGGCTCGTCGCAGGGAGGCGCGGGCGAGGGGGGCTCGTCGCAAGGAGGCGCGGGCGCGTCACAAGGGGGCGCGGGCGCGTCGCAAGGAGGCGCGGGGTCGTCCGCGCTCGGCGGCGGTCCCGCGACGACCTGCCCCATCACGACGTTCACCGGGCTGCCGCTCTGCGCCGACACCGGGCCCTTTCCGTGCCCCGCGTGCGTGTGCAACGACGTCTCGCCGACGACCTCGTGCGGCGCGAGCTACAAGGCGTGCTTCAACGATCAGGCCTGCTCACGCACGATCGAGTGTCTGCTGCGCGCGTGCTCGCTCGAGGAATGCGCGCCGCTCGCCGCGGGCAGCGAGCCGGTCGTCCAGAAGTTCGTGTCGTGCATGACCAACGTCTGCCCGAGCATGTGTCAGTGATCCGTCAGCGAAGGGCGCGCGGTGCGTCGACCGCGCGCGTCGTCGTCGGGCGCTCGGCTCGGCTCAGTTCCGCAGCGGCTTGTTGTTCATCAGCATGTGCTGCATCCGCTCCAGCGACTTCGGCTCGCCGCACAGCGACACGAACGCCTCGCGCTCGAGGTCGAGCAGCTCTCGCTCGGTCACGAGCTTGCTCGCGCCCGACGCGCCGCCGCAGAGCACCTGCGCGACCTTGCGGGCGATCTTCGCGTCGTGCTCGCTCGCGTAGCCGCCCGCGACCAGCGTGTCGACCATCATGCTCAGCGTGGCCACGCCGCTCTCGCCGGGCAGCTTGAACGCGCGCGGCACCGGCGCGTGGTATCCGGCGGCCGCCAGCCCGAGCGCGTGCGCCTTGGCCTCGGAGAGCTGACGGGCGCGGTCGAACGAGACGCCGTCGCTGCGCCTGAAATAGCCGAAGCGCTTGGCCTCCTCGGCGCTGGTCGCGACCTTCGCGAGCGCGATGCTCTTGAAGGTCTGCACGACGAACGGGAGCGGATCGACCTCGACGCCCTCGGGGATCGTCTCGAGCGCGCGCCAGAGCAGGTTCATGTTGCCGCAGCCGCCGGGGAGCAGCCCGACGCCGACCTCGACGAGGCCCGAGTAGGTCTCCGAGTAGGCCTGCACCGCCGTCGACGCGAGGCACAGCTCGAGCCCTCCGCCGAGCGTCATGCCGAACGGCGCCGCGACCACCGGCACGCTCGCGTACTTCACGCGCTGCAGGCCCGCTTGCAGATCGCCGACCATCTTGGTCAACGTCGCCCAGTCCTTCTGGTTGGCGGCCATCATCACGAGCAGGAGGTTGGCGCCGACGCAGAAGTGCTCGCCCTCGTTGGTGATCACCATCGCGCGGAAATCGCGCTCGGCGCGCTCGACGGCCTGCGGCAACAGCGCGATGACGTCGGGATCGATGCTGTTGGCCTTCGTCTTCAGCGTGAAGGCGAGCACGCCGTCGCCGAGATCCCACGCCTCGGCGCCGTCGTTCTTCAGGATCGGCGCGCCGCCGCGGCGGGCCTCGCCGAGCGTGACGTTGCGCGGATCCCTCGCGCGCGCGACGTACTCGCCCTTCACGAGATCCCACACCGCGCCGTCGGCTCGATAGAAGCTCGTCGCGCCCTTCGCCTTCATCGCGTCGATCGACGCGGGCACCGCGACGCCGCTCGCCTTCATGCGGTCGAGCGTGGCGGCGAAGCCGAGCGCGTCCCACACCTCGAACGGCCCGAGCTCCCAGTTGTAACCCCACCTCATCGCGTCATCGATGGCGTCGATCGACGAGGCGATCTCGGGGACGCGGCGGGCCGAGTAGGCGAGCGTCTTCGCGAGGATCTTCCACCCGAACGCGCCCGCCTTGCCCTGATCGTCGCAGAGCTTCTTCACGCGGACGCGCGGGTCCTCGATCTTGGAGAGCTCCTTCGTGACGGCCTTGATCGCCGGATCGCCGCCCTTGTCGCGGTACGCGAGCGTCGCAGGGTCGAACGTCTGCAGGTCCTTGCCGACGCGCTTGTAGAAGCCGCCCTTGGTCTTGTCGCCGAGCAGCTTCTTCTCGACCATCGCGCGGATGAACGCGGGCGCCTTGAACACGTCGCGCTCCTCGTCTGCGGTGAGCGAGTCGAAGCAGTTGTCGGCGACGTGCACGAGCGTGTCGAGGCCGACCATGTCGGCCGTGCGGAAGCTCGCGCTCTTCGGGTGGGCCATCGGCGCGCCGGTGATCGCGTCGACGTCCTCGGGCGTGAGGCCGTCGTCGAGCATCTGGTGGATGGTGCCGAGCATCGCGTAGACGCCGACGCGGTTGCCGATGAAGTTGGGCGTGTCCTTGCCGAGCACGATGCCCTTGCCGAGCGACTCGCCGAGCGCGACGACGCGGCCGTACGCCTCGTCGCTCGTCTCCTCGCCGCGCACCAGCTCGAGCAGCTTCATGTAGCGGACAGGGTTGAAGAAATGCATCACGAGGAAGTTCTTGCGGAAGCCCTCGCCGCGCCCCTTCAGCATCTCGGAGATGCGCAGGCCCGAGGTGTTCGACGCGACGACGCAGTCGGCGGACACCAGCTTCTCGAGGCGCTCGAACAGCGCCTGCTTCGCCTCCATCTTCTCGATGATCGCCTCGATCACGAGATCGCAGCCGGCCACCTTGGCGAGATCGTCCTCGGTGTTGCCGACCTCGACGAGCCGCGCGTTCGACGGGTGCATGAACGCGGCGGGGCGGGCCTTCAGCGCCTTGTCGAGGCCGCCCTGCGCGAAGCGGTCACGCGCGGATTTCTGCGCCTTCTCGGCGTCGGAGAGGCCCGGCGGGACGATGTCGAGCAGCACCGCGGAGACGCCCGCGTTCGCGAGGTGCGCGGCGATGCCGCTGCCCATGACACCAGCTCCAATGACGGCAACACGACGGATCGGCTTCATGCGCGGGTGTCTAGATCCGGGTCGCTCAAAAGACGAGCACTTCGGCCGTGACGAAAGTCCATTGAAACTCACGGAGCGGTCGTGGAGGATGCGCGCCGCGTGGAGCCCGAGCAGCGAGCCCTCTCGGTGGTCTTGCCGGTCGAGCCGTCGCGCTTGCCCGAGCTCGCGGCGGCGCTCGCGGCGATGGGTGTCACGGTCGCCGACGCGTCGCGGGTGTTCGGCGACGTGCCGGGGCTGCACTTCGCGCGGCTGGTGATGATCCCCTCGGGCGATGACGGCCGCGCGTGGCTCGCGCTCGAGACCAACTTCGACGGCCCGCTCGACCTCCACCTCGACGCGCTCGCGTCGCGCGTCGCGCCGCGCGCGCGGGCCGTGTTCGCGTGCTGCAGCGGCTTCTCGTTCGACGATCCGCGCGGCTCGCTGCTCGCGGGGAGGCTGCCAGAGCGCGCGTTCTACCTCGGGCACCAGGGGCTCACGGTCGAGACGATCCTCAACGATCGCGCGGTCAAGCGCGCCCTCTCCGAGCTCCTCGACGACGAGATCAGCCAGGATCCGTCGCTGCTGCGCGAGGGCGTCGATCCACGGCCGGTGATGCAGCGCGTGCTCGGGCGACTGCGGCGAGAGCGCCCCGAGCTCGAGCTGGGCGAGGTGCCTCGACCGATGCACGACGCCGCGAGCTTCCACGCGAGGCTGTGGGCGATCGCGCTCTTCGTCGTCGTGCTCGTGCTGTCGGGTCAGGCGCTCCACCCGTGGGGCGGCGCGATCGTCGTGGCGGCGCTGCTCGCGCCGATCGTGGCGCTGGCGATCGCGGTGCTGCGGGCCGAGCGCGGTGACCGCGAGGAGATCCGCGATCGACCGATCCGCGCGTACACGCGCGACGAGCTCGCGCGCCTCGGGACTATCGGCCTCATCGAGGACGGCTCGCCGCAGAACGCGCTGACCCACCTCGTGACGCCGAAGCCGGGGCGCCTCCGCGCGGGCCTCTTGCGCTTCGTGCTGTGGGGCGTCGATCAGCTCGGGAAGTATGTGTACCGCCACGGAAGCCTCGGCGCGATCCCGACGATCCACTTCGCGCGGTGGATCATCCTCGACGACGGGCGCCTGCTGTTCTTCTCCAACTATGACGGCAGCTGGGAGTCGTACCTCGGAGACTTCGTCGACAAGGCCAACGAGGGGCTGACCGGCGTGTGGAGCAACACGCGCGAGTTCCCTCCGACGACGTTGCTCGCGTTCGACGGCGCGCGGCAAGAGGAGCGCTTCAAGGTGTGGACCCGGAGAAACCAGCTGGTGACGCAGGTGTGGTACTCGGCTTACCCCGACCTCTCGGTGCGCAACGTCCACGCGGCCGCCCGGCTGCGCGAGCTCTCCGTCCCAACCCATCGCCGCGCGACCGCGCGAGAGTGGCTGGCGCTGCTGTGAACCGCGGCGAGCTTCAGGCGATCGTGGCGTCGGGCTTCGGAGGGCGGGGGGCCGCGCGCTACGTGTTCGTCCGCGCGCGCACGGGGTCGCGACCGGGTGACGTCCGCGCAGAGCTCGCGACGCGCGTGCTGCCGCACGTCGTGTCGGTCGAGAGCGAGAAGCCGCCCGCGTTCGCGCAGCTCGCGTTCGGGCCGGGGGGGCTGCGCGCGCTCGGCCTCGACGACGACGAGCTCGACACGTTCCCGCGCGAGTTCGTCCAGGGGATGGCGCACCCCGAGCGCGCGAGGGTCAACGGCGACCGCGTCGACGAGTGGCACCTCGGCGTCCACGGCCTCGACGTGCTCGTCGCGGTCTTCGCCGGCGACGACGACGCGGCCGCCGCGCTCGAGGCGGACATGCTCGACGGCGCGGCGCACCTCGAGCGCGCGTGCGAGCCGCTCGTCGCGAGCCGCCTGCCGGGGCAGAGAGAGCATTTCGGGTTCCGTGACGGCATCTCTCAGCCCGCGATCGAGGGCGTGCACGCCGATCCGCGGGGGCCCGAGCGCCCGGTCCCGACGGGCGAGTTCGTGATGGGCCACGAGAACGTGTACGGGCAGCTCCCCGCCGCGCCGTCGCTGTCGCGCGAGCGGGGCGCGGGCTTGCCCGACTCGCGCGTGTCCCCGGGCCGCGTGGACCTCGGCGACGACGGCACCTACCTCGTCCTGCGCAAGCTCGAGCAGGACGTGTTCGCGTGGCGCGCGTGGCTGCGAGAGGCGTCACGACCGCTCGCGGGGCACGTCGTCGATCCCGAGGCGTACCTCGGCGCGAAGGTCGTCGGTCGCTGGAAGAGCGGCGCGCCGCTCGTCACGTGCCCGCACCGCGACGAGCCCGATCACGCGCTCGACAACGCCTTCGACTACGACCTCGATCTCTCGGGGCTCGCGTGCCCGCGCGGCGCGCACATCCGACGCACCAACCCGCGCGGCGCCTTGCCGCCGAGCCCACCCCGCTCGCGCGCGGCGGTCGAGACGCGGCGGCTGCTGCGACGCGGTCGTCCATACGGTCCGCCCGCCGGCGAGGCGCCCGACGGCGTCGAGCGCGGCCTCGTGTTCGTGTGCCTGTGCGCCAACCTGTCGCGCCAGTTCGAGTTCGTGCAGCAGACGTGGGTCGAGGGGATCAAGTTCGACGGCGGCTGGAGCGAGGACGATCCCCTGGTCGGCGCCCGCCGCGACGGCGCCGATCGCTTCACGATCCCGCGCGAGCCCGTGCGCTACGCGCCGCGTGGCCTGCCGAGGTTCGTGACGGCGCGCGGCGGCGGCTACTTCTTTCTGCCGGGGATGTCGGCGCTCAGGTGGTTGCTCGATGAGCGAAGACGTTGAACATTGCGCGGATGGGTCTCTCGTCACGAGCGGCGCTCGCGTGCGCGCTCCTGCTGAGCGCGTGCGGGACCAGCGAAGAACCTCCGCCCCGCCTGACCGGCCCCTCGTACAGTGAACCGTCTGCGCCGGGCGGCGGGGGCGCCGCGGGTTCCCTGGCGGGGAGCGGCGCCGGAGCGGGCGGCGTGGTGGGCGCGGTCGGCGGCGGCTCGACGCTCCCGGGCGGCCTCGTGTGCGGCGTCGACGGGTGCGAAGCAGCGGCGGGCGCGCCGCAAGCCGGAGCAGCAGGGGCCAGCGCTGGCCAGGGTGGCAAGGCTGGTCAGACGCAAGCAGGCGCGGCGGGGAGCGCGCAGGGCGGCGTCGCTGGCGGTCCACAGGCGGGCGCCGCGGGCAGTCCACAAGCGGGCGCGGCAGGGAGCGCGCAAGGCGGCGTCGCAGGCAGCTCACAGGGGGGCGCGGCAGGCAGTTCACAGGGGGGCGCGGCAGGCAGTCCACAGGCGGGCGCTGCGGGCAGCTCACAAGCGGGCGCTGCGGGCAGCTCACAAGCGGGCGCGGCAGGCAGTCCACAAGCGGGCGCGGCTGGCAGCGTGCAGGGCGGCGCTCCGCTCGGCTATCCCAAGGCGGTCGCATACTGGCCGTTCGACGAGGTGAACGGCGTCGCCGTCGCCGAGCAGTCGACGGCGCGTGGCGCGATGGTGGGGCCCGTCTCGGCGATCATGCCTGGCGTGCGCGGGTCCGCGATGCACATCGACGCGGCCGACGTGGCGATGTGGGTGCCGGCGACAGCGTGGCCTCCGACCGCGCCTGGATTCGCCGTCTCGCTGTGGGTGAGGCCCGATCAAGCGTGGGACGAGCCTTCGGTTCACGAGCTCCTCCGGACCGGAGGCATGGTGCTGTCCCGCTTCGGGATGGACCTGACCTTCATGGTGGGGCAAGAGTCAGTCACGCTGGTTGGCAAGCCGATGTACAGCGACTGGCATCACGTCGTGGCGTCGTACTCGCCAAGCGGCGAGATCAGCGTCTCCCTGCAGCGCCTCGGCGCCCCCACGGCGGAGGTCGCGACCAACTCGGCGAACTTCACGCCCGTCCCATCCGGCGAGCCGCTGTGGTTCTTCAGCTCGGTCGACACTTTCTATGGCGGAGCCATGGACGATCTCGCGATCTTCGACCACCCTCTCACCCAGGACGAACGTACGGCGCTCTTCGCTCGCGGGGTCGTCGGAGACTCGCCTGCGTGTCCTGCTTGCCAGCCTTCGCTGTCACCGCTCCACACCTGGCGCTTCGAGGAGCCTAGCTACGATCGTGCTGTCAGCGAGCTCGCCGGTCAGCGCGCCACGATGACGCTCGGGCTCTCCGAGCAGGCGCCGGGCAAGGTCGGCAACGGGCTGCACGTCTCCGAGGAGCTCGCGATGACCAGCTCGTTTCAGCCGGGCTCGGGCGCCCTCGTCGAACTATCCCCCTCGCTCCACGGCGCCAAGTTCACGCTCGCGGCGTGGGTGCGTCCCGACCGTGACCTCACCAAATCCGACAAGGGGATGGCGTGGTTCAAGAGCGACGCCACCTTGCCCAATCGAGGCTTCTGGTTTGGCTACGACGGAGGGCTGAGGTTGACGCTCGGCAATGGGGACCAAGGTCCCGTTCCAGCCCATGGTCAGCTCCTCGCGCTGAGCGGCGGCGTCTGGCACCACGTCGCCGCGACCTACGACGGCGTGACCACCGCGCTCTACCTCGACGGACAGCTCGCAGGCACGCAGCAACTTGGGATCGTTTACGAACCTGGTCTGGAGCCATTGCTGCTTTGCGGCGCTCCCGCCGCGCCCGTTGGCGCTCCGGTGTTCCCCGGGACCTGCGACGAGATGGCGATGTTCGCCGAGGTGCTCACCCCCGCGCACATCGCCTCGCTCTACCTGCGGGGCCTCGCGGGAGAGCCCGCCTACATCTCCGGCCCATAGCGCACGACCGTCCAAGGTGAAGGGCTGGTGCGTCGCTAGGCGGGGCATCGCGCATGGGACGTGCCAGATCGCCGGGCTGTTCGCGAGAGGCGCCGCGGGGCGGCAGCTCGCGAAGCCCGTGGAGCCGGACGAGCGCGACCTCGCGCCGACTTTGTTTGACGGCGTCTCGCGGGCGAGAGAAATCGCGGCCGAGCCTTGCTCTTCAACACGCTCGACTTCGCGAAGTTCTTCGCGGCGGCCTTCGTCGTCTACTGGCTGCTGCTACGCCACAAGCTCGCGCGGATGGTGTTCCTGCTGGCGGCGTCCTACGCGTTCTACGCGGGGTGGAACTGGCGCTACCTGCCGCTGATCTTCCTGTCGTCGACGATGGATTTCTGGCTCGCGTCGCGCATCGACCGCGAGTCCGACCCCTCGGCGCGCAAGCGCTGGCTCTGGGTCACCGTCGTCGTCAACCTCGGGCTGCTCGGCTTCTTCAAATACTGGAACTTCACGCTCGAGACGGCCGAGTGGGTCGCGCGAAGCGGGGACGTCCACCTCGATCTCGGTCGGTGGATGCTCCGCCTCGCGCTGCCCGTCGGGATCTCTTTCTACACGTTCGAGAGCATGAGCTACGTGATCGACGTCTACCGGCGCGACATGCCCGCCGAGCGTAGCTACCTGCGATACCTCCTCTTCGTCGCCTTCTTTCCTCACCTGGTCGCGGGCCCGATCGTGCGTCCCAAAGACCTCCTTCCTCAGTTCGATCGGCTGCCCTCGCTCGACCGAACCGTCGGCGGCGAGGGGTTGTTCCTGATAGCGATCGGTCTCCTGAAGAAGGTGTGCATCGGCGACTATCTCGCGCTCAACCTCGTCGATCGCGTCTTCGATCGCACGACGAGCTTCTCGTCGGTGGAGACGCTGTTCGGTGTGTACGGCTACGCGCTGCAGATTTACTGTGACTTCTCCGGGTACACCGACATCGCGATCGGCTGCGCGCTCCTGCTCGGCATCCGCATCAACGAGAATTTTCGCAGCCCGTATCAGTCGACGAGCCTGCAAGAGTTCTGGCGGCGCTGGCACATCTCGCTGTCGACGTGGCTGCGCGACTATCTCTACATCTCGCTAGGCGGCAACCGCGGCGGCAGGTGGAAGACCTACCGCAACCTGATGCTGACCATGCTGCTCGGGGGCCTGTGGCACGGCGCCTCGTGGACCTTCGTCGTGTGGGGATTGTTGCACGGGGTGGGGCTGGCTGCGCAGCGCGCGCGCGACGACATCTTCGGCCCGCCGAAGGGCCGCGCCCCCTGGCCGCTGCGCGCAGCGTACGGCCTGCTGACCTTCCACTTCGTCTGCTTCGCGTGGGTCTTCTTTCGCGCGCCGTCGTTCGCGAAGGCCGCCGAGGTGCTGCGCCAGATCGCCGCGGGCACCACGTTTCACCCCAACCTCCCGCCGAAGCTGCTCGCGGTGATGGCGCTCGGCGTGGCCACGCACCTGCTGCCGCACGACTGGTTGCAGGCGATGAAGGGGCGGTTCGTCGCGCTGCCGTTCCCCGCGCAGGGGGCGGCGCTGTTCGCCGCCGCGGTCGCGGTGCACGAGATGACCGAGGCCATCGCGCTCCCGTTCGTCTATTTTCAGTTCTGATCAGGGGCCTCGACGCGCGGCATCGGCGCGACCACGAACGCGTCGAGCTGCTCGTCCCACGCGACGATCACGGCCTCGTCGCCGCGCCGGAGCCGCTCTCCTCGCTCGACGCGGACACGCAGGACGAGGCCCGCGCCGCCGTCCTCGAGGAGCGCCTCGCCGAAGCGGTGATCGACCTCGCCCGTCCGCACGACGCACAGCTTGCCGACGAGGTGCTCACGGCGCCCCGCGACGTTGGGCTTGAACAGCGGGGCGAGCGGCCTGATCGCGAGCGACGTCAGCGGCAGTGCGACGACCGCTGACAAGAGGAGCGCGAGCGAGCCCCACGCCGCGCCTCTCAGCCCCAGCCACTCGACCGCGCCCCACGACAGGAGCCAGCCGAACAGGGCGCCGAAGCTGACGCTGACCATCAGCGGGACGCTGCGGAGCCGCAGCGCGCCGACGATGTCGATAGGACCTCCGTCGACGTCGACGTCCGCGTCTCCGTGCCCGCCGTCGCCCCCGTCGGCGTGGCCGTGCGCGCCTTCGCCGCCCACGTGCGCGCCTTCACCTCCGACGTGCCCGACGTCGCCGACATCGGCGCTCCCGGTGTCGAGGTGCACGGCGCCCACGATCACGAAGAGCCAGTACAGCACCGCGACCGCGAGCAGCGTGGTCCACACGATCGTCGGGTAGGTGAGGGCGACCGTCAGCCACGCGTGCACGGGGGTCAGTCCTCTCCGCGCGCGGGCTGGTCGAACATCGTCGCGGCGAGGCCGGGTCCGAAGGTCATCACGATGGTCGCGATCGCCTTGCCCGCCTCGGTCTTCGCGAAGATGTCCGAGTAGCCGACGCTCATGCACGTCGAGACGAACACGAACGCGTCGGCGAGCGAGTTCACCCGCGGGTTCGCCTCCTTCTCGGCGAGGTAGAACAGGAGAGAGCCCGCCGCGACCATCGACAGCGCCGTGTCCATCGGCGCCTCGCGCCCGCGCGTCAGCAGCTCGCGCTTCACCCGCTCGAACGACACGATGTCCGGCGCGGCGGCCGCGCCGAGCGCCAACAGCGCGAGTCCGCTACGGGTCCGCGGTTCCACGGCGAGATCGTACGGCGGCGAGCGCGCGCGGGGCCAACTATCGCGCGGTCAGAAGCAGGCGCCAGCGCGTCGCGACAGCAAGAAGACGCCGAAGACCGGGCGATCGCGAGGCTCGGTCGAGCCGTCCTTCCCGACCCGCAGCACGCGCACCTCGACGTCGTCGGACTCCATCAATGAGACGACGACCGTGAGCTGCGCGCCGTCGGGGGGATCGACGGCGTAGAGGTAGTTCTTTCGGCGGCCCTCGCCGAAGTCGAGGGTCGAGAGGGGATCGTGAAACAGCTGCGGCACCGCGCGGAGCGGCGCGTCGAGCAGCTGTCCGTCGCTGGTCGACACCAGCCCTGGAGACGTCGTCACCTTCTCGGCATCGAACGTGAGGCGGAGCGCGACGTCGGGCGCGAAGCCTGTGCGCACGAACGAGCCCTGCACGACCGCGCCGCAGAAGCACTCGCCCTCTCTCGTGGTGAAGCTCGAGGTGTCGCGACAGCCGCCGCCGAGGCTCGCGAGCGCGAGGGCGCCGACGACGAGCGCGCGGCTCACCTCGACCCCGCGGCCGCGCGCACCTCGGGCTCGGCGTCTTCGCGGGCGATCCCGGCGAGCACGGCGTCGCTCCCGCCCAGCTCGCGGAGCGCCGAGACCGCGGCGAGCCTCACGGCCGCATACGAGTCTCCGCGCGCGAGCGCCTGGAGCGCCGTCGCCGCCCGCTCACGCTCGGTCGCGGGCGCGCGCTTGCCGATGACCCCGAGCGCCGCCGCCGCCTCGGTTCGATCCGACCAGCGCGGGCGCGCGAGCAGCGGCGTGACGGCCGAGACCGCGACGAACGCGGCGTTGTCTCGCGCGGCGACCAGCGCGGCGCGCGAGACGTCGCGGTCGTCGTCGACCAGGGCCCGCGCGAGGGCGTCCATCGCCGGCGCGCCGCTCGCGCGCCCGAGCACCTCGAGCGCCTCTCGACGCAGGTCGCCCTGGGCTGCCTCGGACCACGCGATCGCGCCGGACGCGAGCGCGGCGTCGAGCTTCTCGCGCACCGCGCGGGTCTCGGCGCTCGCGGCCACGAAGGGGAACTCGCCCCGTCGCGCCAGCCCGAACACCACGCGCGCGCGCTCGGGCGAGCCGCCGAGCGCCTTCGACACGGCGTCCGGCAGCGTGCGAGCGCCGCCCAGCAGCGCCGCGTCGAGCTCGGCGGGGGAGGGGGTCGCGAGCGTGGCCGACGCGAGCGCGACGCCGACGTCGATGATCCCGAGATCGGGGGGGGTGAGGATCGCGCCGCCGCCACCAGGCTTCGCGAGCGCCGCGACGGCGCGCGCGCGCTCGAGCTGCTCGGCGGCGAAGAGCGCGCGCTCGGCGAGCGGTCTGGCCCGCGCGTCACCGAGCCTGGCGAGCGCGAGCGTGGCCGCGCCCCGGACGAGGGGCTCGCTCGACCCCGCGAGCTCGACGAACCTCGGCGCAGAGTCTCGGCTCGCCAGCTGCGCGAGCGCGGCGAGCGCGGACGCGCGCACGACCGGCGGCGACGCGGGCTGGGACGCCAGCTTCGACAGCGCCGGCGCGACGCCCCTGTCGCCCTGGAGCCCGAGCCCGAGCGCGGCGAGCGCGCGCACGTCGCTCGACGGCGCGTCGAGCAGGCGCACGAGCAGCGCCGCCGCGCGCCTGTCTCCCATCCGCGCGACGCCCCACGCGGCGGCGACCGTCACCGCGTCTCCAGGCGCGACGGCGTCTCCGTCGCGCGGCGCGAGCAGCTCTTCGTAGCGAGGGAGCAGCGCAGGATCGCGCAGCATGCCGACGGCGATCATCGCGCGCGCGCGCAGCGTCAGCTCGGCCGAGCCTGTCGCGAACGAGAAGAGCGTCGGCCCCGCGCCGCGATTCTCGACGTGAGACAGGACGTCGATCGCGACGCCCGCCTGGCTCTTCTGCTCGTCGGAGAGGGCGTCGAGCAGCGGCTTGACCCCGCGCCCTCCGAGCTTGGTGAGCGCCGCGCGCGCGGCGTCGCGGGCTTCGGCCTTGGGCGAGCGCAGCGCCGCGACGAGCGGCGCCGACATCTGCCCGTACACCTCGACGAGCGTGCGTCGGTACAGCGGCTTCTGCGGGTGCGCGAGCACGAGCGGCAGCAGATCGGCCTCGAGCTCTCCCAGGGTGCCCTTCGCGAGGTGGTGCTGCATGGCGAGGCGCGCCGCGGTCGCGACGAGCTCTTCGTCGGGCGAGCCGCGCACGACGCGCCGCCAGAGCAGGCTCGCCTCGTCGGGCTTCTCGCGGGCGACCAGCACCTCGGCGAGCTCGAGGTACGCGGTGAACAGCCGATCGTTGCGCGCGATCGCCTGGTAGTACGACGCCTCCGCGCGCGCGAGATCGCCCTTGCGGCGGTACATCGCGGCGAGGCGCCTGTGCCCCTCGGCGTCGTCGGGCGACAGCGCGAGCGCCTTCTCGGCGAAGCGGATGGCGTCGTCGTCCTTGAACAGATCGGCCGAGTGCTGCGCCGCGCGCTGGTAGTACTCGCGCGCGCGCCTGGGGTTCAGCTCGGCGAGCCGCTCGAGCGCCTCGATCGCGCCCGCGAGATCCTTCGACTGGACCCGCACGCGCTCGAGCAGCAGGAACGCCTCCTCGTCGCCCGGCGCCTTCGCGACGACGCGCGTGAGCGCCTCCTCGGCGGGGGCTGGGCGTCCGAGCTTCAGCAGCACCTCGGCGAGCAGCCGCCCAGCGTCGAGATCGGGAGGATCGTCGGCGAGGCGCAGGCGCAGCGGCTCGACCTTCTGCTCGAGCTGCTTCTGCAGCCCCCAGATCACGACCAGGTGCGTGCGGGCCTCGCGCGCGAGCAGGCGATCGGGCCCCGCCTTCTCGAGCAGCTCTTGCCAGACGTCGCGCGACGCGTCGAGGCGGCTCGAGCGCACCGCGCCCTGCCCGAGGAAGGTCGCCGCGCGCTCCATCGCGAGCGCGAAGCTCTTCTTGAGCTTCAGGTCGCCGGGCGCGCGGCGCATCGCGTCCTCGTAGGTCGCGATCGCCTGATCGACGAGATCGTGCTCGAACAGCACGTCGCCGAGGGCGCGCAGCCCGTCGACCTTGTTGGGCACCGCGGTCGTGAGCCGCCGCCACGTCTCCTCGGCCTTCTTCTTGTCGCCTGCCTGCCAGTAGCGATCGCCGAGATCGACGAGGTGGGTCGGATCGTTGGATCCCGACTGAGCGAGGCGCGTGACCAGCGCGAGCGAGCGCTCCTTCTCCTCGATGCGCTCGTAGAAATCGGCGACCCGGGTCAGCAGATCGTCGTCGCGCCCCGCCGCGCGCTCGAGCTTCTCGAGCGCCGCCAGCGCGCGCTTGCGATCGCCGCGCGCTAGGTACACCTCGGCCAGCTGGAACACGAAATCTGGGTTCTTGGGCGCCGCGGCGGCCAGGCGCTCGCTCTCGGAGATGGCCGCCTCGATGTCGCCGGTCGACTGCAACAACCTGACCAATCTAACACGGGCCTCGATCTCCTTCTTCCCGCCGGAGACGAGGCGTCTGTAGGTCGTGATGGCCTTCGAGAGCTCGCCGGTCTCCTCGTGGAGCGAGGCGAGCAGGCGCAGCTTCGCGGCGTCGCCACCGGCCTCCTTCTCGAGCAACTGGACGAGCTCCTTCAGCGAGCCGTCCTTGCGGTGCGCCTCGGCGATGACGCTGAGGATCTCGCCGCGCACCCCCGCCTCACCGCCCGCGATCGACAGCGCGCGTCGCAGCGTCGCGATCGCGTCCTTGATCTTCGACTGGGCGACCTGCGCGCGGCCGAGCTCGAGCAGCGCGGGCGCGAGGGCGCGGTTGTCGCCTGCCGCGGACTTGGCGACCGATTGGAGCTCTTCTTCGGCGTGCGCGGCGTCGCCCCGCGCGAGCAGCTCCCGGCCGAGCTCACCGCGGACCGCGAGCGAGCCCGACGCCTTCACCAGCTCCGCGTGGTACTTGCGCGCGTCGTCGAGCTGCTTCGCGTCGAGCATCATGGCGCGCAGCGTCCGCAGCGTCTGTTCCTTGTCGATCGGGCTCGTCTGGTGCTTCAGCGCGGCGTCGTACTGCACCCGCGCGGCCGCGCGGTCGCCGCGCTCCCGCAGCAGATCTCCGAGCGCGACGCGCACGGCGGCGTCCGTGGGGCGGTCGGCGATCGCGGCCTCGTAGCGCGCCTTCGCCTCGTCGGGCTTACCCTCGAGCTTGAAGACGCCGGCGAGCGCGACCTTGGCTGCGAACGCCTCCTTGGAGGCGGGGTCGCTCGCGCGCCGCTCGAGCTCCTCGACGAGCTTCTTCAGGTTGCCGTCGCGCTTGCGGTGCAGCTCGGCGAGGCGCTGGAGCGGGAACGGCGAGCCCACCTGCGCGAGCACGATCCCCGTGTACCGGAGGATCAGCGCGTCGTCGGTGGGGCCCTTCGGCTCGGTCCCCGTGGGCGGCTTCGCGTCGGGCGGTGGCCGCTTCACCGCGCCGCCTGGCCGCGTCACGTGCGGCTTGGGGCCCTTCTTGCGGCCGCCCGCGCTGAGCTCGGCGTGCGCCGCGGGGGCGAGCAGCGACAGCGCGAGGGCGAGGCCGAGCGGCCGTTTCACGGGGCGAGCATACCCCGTCGCGCGCGCCGCGGCCCGTGGTTCGCGCGGCGGTCCGCGAGCCCCGCCCCGTCGAGCGCGGCGCTCGCGTCGGACGCTGGTGTGCGCTGGCCGCTCGAGCGAGGGTGAGCCGCGCGCCGCGCGACACCCTGCGGGTCAGACCGTCGCGAACGCCGCGTCGCTGATGCCGAGCGCGCTCTCGTCCTCGTTCTGCAGCAGCTCGAGCTTGAACATGACCCCCGGCAGCACGTTGCGCGCGAAGAACTGCGCCGACGCGACCTTGCCCTCGTAGAAATCGTCGTCGTGGTGCTCCTGACCGAGCCGCGCGCGCGCCGCGTGCGCGATGACGCCCTGCTCGAGCAGCAGCCAGCCGACCACCGTCTCGCTCATCATCTCGAGGAAGCGGTTCGCGTTGAGCGGCACCATCGCCGCGCGCCCGCCCTGGAACCACGAGATGATCCGCATCGCCGCCGCCGTGATCGCCTCCTGCGCGCGCCCGAGCGTCGCGACGTCCTTGGCGAACGCGGGGTGGTCCTTGTGCGCCGCGATGAATTTCGCGATGTCGGCGCCGAGGGCCATCAGGTTGGCGCCGCCCGCCATGCCCAGCTTGCGCCCGACGAGATCCATCGACTGGATGTGGTTGGTGCCCTCGTAGATGCTGAAGATCTTCGAGTCGCGGCAGTACTGCTCGACGCCGTAGTCCTTGATGTAGCCGGCGCCGCCGAACGTCTGGATCGCCAGCTCGCACACGCGAAACGCCTGGTCGCTGCCGTACGCCTTCACGAGCGGCGTCAGCAGCTCGACCTGCCCCCTGTGGTAGCCGACCTTCTCGTCTGCCTTGGCCGGTCCCGCGAGCGCGCGCGCCGAGTCCTGGTGCAGCGCGAGCTTGACAGCGAGCGCGCGCACCCCCTCGACCTTGGCCTTCATCTCGAGCAGCATCCGGCGGATGTCGGCGTGCTCGATGATCGGCACGCGCGGCGCCGACGCGTCCTTGAAATTGCGCATCGAGGAGCCCTGCTTGCGGTCGCGCGCGTACGAGAGCGCGTTGAGGTACGCGCTCGACGCGACGCCGAGGCCCTGCAACCCGACGGCGATGCGCGCGCCGTTCATCATGTGGAACATCTGGCTCATGCCGACGCTCTCGACGGTCCCGACCAGCTCGCCGAGGCATTTCCCGTTCTCGCCGAAGTTGAGCACGCAGGTCGCCGAGCCGTTGATGCCCATCTTGTGCTCGATGCCCCCGAGCGCGACGTCGTTCAGCGCGCCGAGCGCGCCGTCGTCGCCGACCACGAGCTTCGGCACGATGAACAGCGAGAGGCCCTTGGTCCCCGGCGCGGCGCCCTCGACCCGCGCGAGCACGAGGTGGATGATGTTCTCGGTCAGATCCTGGTCGCCGCCCGAGATGAAGATCTTGGTGCCCGAGATCTCGTAGAGGCCGTCGTCGCGGCGCTTCGCCACGCTGCGCGCGGCGCCGACGTCCGTCCCCGCCTGCGGCTCGGTGAGGCACATCGTGCCGCCGAACACGCCGCTGAACATCTTGTGGAGGTACTTCGCCTTCTGCGCGTCGGTGCCGAACGCCTCGATCACCTCGGCCGCGCCGAACGCGAGGCCCGGGTACATGTTGAACGCCGTGTTCGCGCCGGAGAGCATCTCCTCGATGAGCGCCTGCACCGCGTGCGGCGCGCCCTGGCCGCCGTACTCGGGATCGATCGCGATGCTCTTCCACCCCGCCTCGAACAGCCGCTGCCACGCCTCCTTGAAGCCGCTCGGCGTCTTGACCGCGCCGTCGACCACGCGGCAGCCCTCGGCGTCGCCCACGCCGTTGATCGGGCCGGTGACCTCGCAGGCGAATTTGTAGCACTCCGAGAGGATCATCTTCACGTCGTCCTCGGCGAACGCCCCGAACGGCTCCTTGCCGAGGAGGTCCTGGAGCTTGAAGTGCTCGAACAGGAGAAAGCCGAACTCGCGGAGGTCTGCCTTGTAACGGTTCTGGGGGGCCTGGGACATGGGGGGAAGCGTTCTCCTCGGTGGGCGAAGTTGTTTCGTGTACGAAAGAATCGGCGCGAGATTTGGTGCCGCCGACCGCGCACGTCAAGCGACGCGTCGCGTCGGCTGCGCGAGATCACGGGGGCGCGCCTCGCCGCCGAGCGTTGACGCAAGGTCGAACCGAAACTACGCCGCCCCAGCTCGATCCCTCGAGCCTCCCCGGAGCCCCCATGGTTGCCTCGTTTGCGCCCATCTTCCTGCTGTTCGTGCTCGCGGCGGCCGTCGCCGCCGGCATGTTCGGCGCCGGACATTTCCTCGGCGAGAAGCTGCCGTCCCCCGAGAAAGACATGCCGTTCGAGTGCGGCAACGAGTCGAGCGGCGCCGGTCACGCGAAGCTGTCGGTCAAGTTCTACCTGACCGCGATCCTCTTCGTGGTCTTCGACATCGAGGCGGTGTTCATCTACCCGTGGGCCGTCACCTTCAAGGAGCTCGGTTGGACGGGGTTCCTGACGATGCTGAGCTTCCTCGTCGTGCTGGTCGTCGGCCTCGCCTACTGCTGGAAGAAGGGAGCGCTCGAGTGGGAGACCTGACGCGCACGCACGTCGTCGAGGGCTCCGAGCAGGGCTTCGCGACCACGCGCTTCCAAGATCTGCTCGGCTGGGCCCGCAAGTACTCGCTCTTCCAGTACCCGTTCGTCACGGCGTGCTGCGGGATGGAGTTCATGAGCTTCGCCAGCCCGCGCTTCGACATGGCCCGCTTCGGCGCCGAGGCCCCGCGCTTCTCGCCGCGCCAGGCCGATCTTCTCTGGGTCGTCGGCACGATCAGCCAGCGCCAGGCGCCGGTCCTGCGCCGGGTCTGGGAGCAGATGACCGATCCGAAGTGGGTGCTCGCGTTCGGCACCTGCGCGAGCTGCGGCGGCTTCTACGACAACTACGCGACCGTCGCCGGCATCGACAAGATCATCCCGGTCGACGTCTACGTGCCGGGTTGCCCGCCGCGCCCCGAGGCGGTGATCGACGGCCTGTTGCTGCTGCAGGACAAGATCGCGACCGGCGATCGCACCCCTGGCATCATCAAGCCGCGCGTCGACCCGATGCAGGGCCAGCTCGTCACGTTGCGCACGCCGGCCGACCTCGACGAGAGCCACGCGGCGCTCGAGGCCAAGGTGAAGAGGCTCGGAGGCTGACATGTCGAAGGCCCTGGTAGAGAAGCTGAAGGCTCGCTTCGGCGCGCGGATCCTCGCGACGCCGTCGCAGCACGGCGACGAGGCGATCGTGGTGGCGGCCGCCGACTGGCGCGAGGTGCACCAGTTCCTCCGCGACGATCCCGGCTGCGAGATGCAGATGTTGATCGATCTCTGCGGCGTCGACTATCCCGACCGGGAGCCGCGCTTCGAGGTCGTGACGCACCTCTACTCCTTGACCAAGAAGCATCGCCTGCGGGTCAAGACCGCCGTGGGCGACGCCGACGGAGACGGCGCCGACGTCGACTCGCTCCTGCCGGTGTGGCGCAGCGCCGACTGGATGGAGCGCGAGGCGTTCGACATGTTCGGGCTGAACTTCGTCGGGCACCCCGACCTCCGCCGCATCCTGCTCTACCCCGAGTTCGAGGGGCACCCGCTCCGCAAGGATTACCCCGCCCAGCGCACGCAGCCGCTCGTGCCCTACCGCGAAGGCCAGGGCGTGCAAGGCAAGCTCGCGCCGTTCGGGCCGGACGAGGGCATGCCGTTCGGGCGCCAGACCCACGACGCTTCTGGCCCCTCCGAGGTGAACTGATGGAACCGCTCGACCAGGATCTCGACGAGACCGAGCTGGAGCTGCCGACCGAGCCGATGCAGCTCAAGATGGGCCCTGCGCACCCCGCGATGCACGGCACCGTGAGGATGATGCTCGAGGTGTCCGGCGAGACGATCGTGAAATGCGACGTGCAGGTCGGCTACCTGCACCGCGCCTTCGAGAAGATGTGCGAGCGCGGCACGTGGGGTCAGGTGTTCCCCTACGTCGACAGGCTCAACTACGTCTCGCCGATGCTGAACAACAACGCGTTCGCGATGGCGGTCGAGAAGATGCTCGGCATCAGGCCGACCGAGCGCTGCGAGTACTACCGCGTCGTGCTGGGCGAGCTGGCGCGCATCTGCGACCACCTCACCTGCAACGGCGCGATGGCGATGGAGCTCGGCGCGTTCACGCCGTTCCTCTGGTTCATCAAGGCGCGCGACCTCGTCTGGGACATCTTCGAAGAGGAGACCGGCGCGCGGCTCACGCACTCGTTCGGCCGCATCGGCGGGATGGCCAAGCCGCCGACCGCCCACTTCAAGGAGCACGTCCGCGCCGCCGTGAAGGGCGTGCTGTCGCTCGTGAAGGAGGGCGAGTCGCTGCTCCTCACCAACCGCATCTTCATCGACCGGCTCGACGGCGTCGGCGTGATGCCCGCGGATCTGGCCGTCTCCTACGGCTGGACGGGCCCGTGCCTGCGCTCGACCGGCGTCGCCTACGACGTCCGCAAGGCGCACCCCTACTCGGTCTACGATCGCTTCGATTTCGACGTCCCGGTCGGGACCACGGGCGACAACTACGATCGCTTCATGGTGCGACTCGAGGAGCTGCGCCAGTCGGCGCGCATCATCGCGCAGGCGCTCGAGCAGATGCCCGACGACGGCCCGGTCATGGTCGACGATCCGCGCGTGACGCTGCCTCCGAAGGACGAGGTCTACAAGACGATCGAGGGCACGATCCAGCACTTCAAGCTCGTGATGGAGGGCATCAAGGTGCCCGCCGGCGAGTGCTACAGCTACACCGAGGCTGGCAACGGCGAGCTCGGTTTCTACCTCGTCAGCGACGGCTCCGGCACGCCGTACCGCGTCCGCATCCGGCCGCCCTGCTTCATCATCACCTCGGCGCTGCACCACCTGCTCGAGGGCGCGATGATCCCGGACATCGTCCCGACCTTCGGCTCGATGAACATGATCGGCGGCGAGTGCGATCACTGACCCGCGCTTTTTAGAGAGACCAGACGAGCATGCCTCACATCAAGCTGGACGGACGCGAGATCCCGTTCATGAACGGCGACACGATCATCCGCGCGGCGCACCGCGCGGGCATCGACGTCCCCCACTACTGCTGGCACCCGGGCCTCTCGGTCGCGGCCAACTGCCGCATGTGCCTCGTCGAGATCCTGCCGCCGCCGGGCCAGCGCGCGATGCGCCTCGACGTGCTCCAGTGGAACGGCAAGGAGTACGTCTCCACGCAGA
>CAUJFL010000219.1 GCA_963169165.1 Myxococcota bacterium
CGCGCGGAGCGCGTCGACGCCGACGACGTCGAGACCGGGCGCGAGCGCGAGCGCCTTCGCCGTCGCCACGCCTGCGCGCACGCCCGTGAAGCTGCCGGGGCCGACGCAGACGATGACCCCGGCCAGCGCCCGGAGCGAGGCCCGCGCGTCGCTCAGCAGCCGCTCGAGCTCGACCGTGATCAGCTCCGCGCGCCCGGCCGACGCGTCCCACGCGCGGACGGCGGAGAGCTCGCCGCCTTCACCCGCGAGCGCGCACGCGGCGCGAGGCCCGGACGTGTCGAGGACGAGGTACCTGGGCTCCACGCGCCGACCCGTCGGCGCGATCGGCGGCGCGGTCAAGCGGCGCGCGCGAGCCGTCGAACGACGCGCGGAGCGAGCCGCGCCCTGGTAAGGATTGGGGATGCGAGCCTGTACCGTCCCGTCCCTCGTCTCGTCGCTCGTCTGCCTCGCCGTCGCCTGCGGAGGCGGCGACGAGGGGGCCAGCGGTCCCTCGGCTGGCGGGGCAGGCGGCGCCGCCGGCTCGTCGCTCGCGGCGGGCGCGTCGAGCGTCGGCGGCGCTGGGGCGACGAGCGCGGGCGGCGCAGGGGCGACGAGCGCGGGGGCCGCGGGGGCGACCCCGGTCGACGACGCGCCGCCCGCCGGCAACCCCGATGGCAAGTGCCCCGTGCCCCCCGAGGCGATGGCCGAGGACGTGTCGAACCCGACGACAGTCATCGGTGACGGCACGCCCGCGAGCTGCACGTCGGCGGCCGTCGTCGCCGCGGTCGCCAAGGGCGGCGTGATCACGTTCTCGTGCGGGCCCGAGCCGCTGACGATCGTGCTCGAGGAGACCGCGAAGATCGTCAACGACACCGGCCCGAAGATCGTCCTCGACGGCGGCGGCAAGATCACGCTGAGCGGCGGGAAGAAGCGCCGCATCCTCTATCAGAACACCTGTGACCAGGCGCAGAAGTGGACGACGTCACACTGTCAGAACCAGGACCACCCGCGCTTGACGGTGCAAAACCTGACGTTCGTGGACGGCGACTCGACGGGCGAGACGGTCGAGGGGGGCGGGGGCGGCGCGATCTTCGTCCGCGGCGGTCGCTTGAAGATCGTGAAATCTCGCTTCTTCGGCAACGCGTGTGACGAGACCGGCCCCGATCTCGGCGGCGCCTCCGTGCGCACGCTGAGCCAGCACGACGGGCAGCCGGTCTACGTCGTCGACAGCACCTTCGGCGGCAGGCCGGGGCTCGGCAACTCATGCTCGAACGGCGGCGGCCTCAGCAGCATCGGCGTGTCCCACACGGTGATCAACAGCCTATTCACTGACAACTCGGCCGTGGGCAACGGCGCCAACCCGGCGAAGAATGGCACGCCCGGCGGCGGCAGCGGCGGGGCCATCTACAACGACGGCAACACCTTCACGCTGTCGCTGTGCGGCGTGAGGATGACGCGCAACACCGCCAACGAGGGCGGCGGCGCGATCTTCTTCGTCAGCAATGACAAGTCGGGGCACCTGCTCATCAAGGACTCGCAGCTCAGCCAGAACCCGAGCGGCCAGTTCGAGACCAAGGGGTTTCCGGGGATCTTCGTCCTCGCCGCCGAGCCGCCGCAGGTGACCAACTCGGTGCTCGAGTGAAGGTAACCACCCTCCCGCGCTTCGACTTTCGGGTCCGATGGGCGACGCGCACCGACGTCGGGCGGGTGCGGGCCAACAACGAGGACGTCGTGCGCGTCGAGCCGGAGCTGTCGCTGTTCGTGCTGGCCGACGGCATGGGCGGCCACGGGGCGGGCGAGGTCGCCGCCGCGCTGGCGACGGAGGCCGTCGTCGCGGCCGTGTCGTCGCGAGAGGCGCAGCGCGCGCTCGACGGCTACCTCAAGCGGCCCACCCTCGAGCGCCGCGCCGCGGTGTTCGACGTGCTGCGCCAGGCCGTGTCGGCGGCCAACGCGCGGGTGCGCGCCGCCGCGACCGAGCGGGGCGAGGCTCGTGGGATGGGCTGCACGCTGGACGCCGCGTTGCTCGTCCGCGATCGCCTGTTCGTCGCGCACGTCGGGGACAGCCGCGTCTACCTCGCGCGCGCGCAGGCGACGCTGCAGCTGACGCACGATCACACCTTCTTCGACGAGCGCCTCGCCTCGGGCGCGTTCCTGCGGCCGTCTGACACGCGCGGTCAGAACCCGCTCATCAACGCGATCGGGCTGACCGACAAGCAGCCGGTCGACTGCCTCCACGTCGAGCTGTCCAAGGGCGATCGCGTGCTGTTGTGCTCGGACGGCGTGCACGGCGCGATCCCGAAGGAGGCCGAGCTGTCGGACCTGGTGCGCGCCGGCACGCCCGACGAGGCGGCGCGCGCGCTGATCGACACTTCGCTCGTGCGCGGCGGGCGGGACAACGCGTCGGCGATCGTGGTCGACATCGCCGACCGCTTCGCGAAGCGCGGCGAGGCAGACGACGGCGTGGGCGCCCGCGATCTCGCGACCGCGCGCGGCTCCGCGCTGCTGCTCGACCTGCCGATGGGCTCGGTGCTGCGCGCGCTGTCGGCCGCGGTCGAGGTCGAGCTGGGAGAGGGCGCGCTCGTGCCGCGCGTCGTGGCGAGCGATCAGGTCGCCTGGATCGTGCTGTCGGGCGCGATCGACGCCGGGGAGGGGCGCGTGCTCGGCCCTGGCGCGCTCCTGTACGCCGAGTCGCTGGTCGGCGAGGTGCCGCGCACACCGCTGTCGAAGGTGACCTCGAGCGTCCGCGCGCTCCGGCTGCGTGGGGATGACTTTCGAGAGGTGTGCGGGGGAGACGTCGTGCTGGCGGCGGCGCTGTACGAGCGCCTCGCGCGGTACCTCGCGCGGCGGGGGTGACGCGCCGCGGTCGGGTCACGGTTCGGCGGCGCGTGGTAGGGGTTCGAGACATTCGAGTCGAGGTGCATCCTGCGACCGTACTGAAGTGCCTCCGTGACCGATCGAACCGAGGCGGATCCGCGCGACGTCGGAGCGAGCCATGAAGCACGATGACAGCGTTGCCGCGGGCGCCCAGCGCGCGCAAGAGGGCGCGATGCTCTTCGTGACCGCCGAGTCGTCCTGCCAGACCTGTCGCAGCGCGCTGTTCCTGCAGCGCCTCGACGGCGACGTGCTCTGTCACCCGTGCGGCGCGGTGACGCCGCTCGCGCCGGGCTTCGGCGACGAGGCGCTCCGCGCCGTGCTGGCGCTGGGGCGCGGGCTGACCGACGGAGGCACCAGCGCGACCAGCGTGCGCGGTGTTCGCCTCCTCGTGCGCCGCGCCGGACCCGCGTGCCCGTCGTGCGGCGTCGCGTGGCGGGGGCCCTGCGAGCACTGCCCAGCGTGCGGCCTCGCGGTGCGCGCGCGGCGGGTCGCCCACGCGACCGTGCTGGGCGAGGCGCCGCCCCCGTCTCCGCCGACGCCGGGCGCGGGCCAGCAGAGCGTCGACGCGCTGCTCTGTCGGACCTGCGGAGCGTCGGTGCCGCTCGACCACATGCCGGACTCCGTGGTGTGCGCGTACTGCAGCACGGCCAACCACGTGCCGCGCAGCTTCTACTACCGCGGTCACATGGCGACCGCGCGCAAGCTCGCGATCGAGCCGGACGAGGCCCTCGCCGCCCCGCCGCCGGGGCTGCCATCGAAGCTGCTGGCGACGGTGCCGGTCGATCAACCAGTCTTCCCGCAACCCGACGGCAGCGGCGTGCTCGCAGTCTCCGCCGAGCGCAACGACTTCACCGACGGCGGCCTGTTCTCTGTCGACGGCGCGCTCGCGCTGCGCTGGGCGCGCCACAGGATCGATCCGACGGGGTTCCGCGGGCCGACGGGCGAACCCATCTCGTACCTCACTGGGCCGGGCGTGATCGCCTGGGTCGAAGGCGTGAAGCTGTGCATGGTCGATGTCTTCACCGGCGAGGACCTGCCGTCGATCCCGTTCCCCGACAAATGGCGCGAGCTGTACCGATACCCGTCGGTGTTGCTCGCGAGCGGCCCGGTGTTCGTGAAGGCCGGCACGCCGTGGCGGTGGGACGGCGCGGCGTTCGTGAGGGCCGAGCTCCCGTCGCTCCAGGGTGCACACTTCATCCAGTCGGCGGGCAACGAGGTGTGGGTCGCGAAGCTCAACAGCAAGGGCACCGAGCTCGTGCGGCTGAGCTGGGAGTTCTCTCCACTGGGGCGGGCGACCGCGAAGCCTGTCCAGGAGGGCGCGAGCTGGTCGATGGCGTTCGCCGGGGAGAGCGCGTGCGCGCTGGTCGTCGGTCGCAGCGTGAGCCTGTCGACCGGCGCGACTGGCAAGCTCACCGAGGTGTTCAAGCTGCCGAAGACCGGCAGGTCCAGGCTGATGTCGTTCGGCGCCGAGGGCTTCACGTTCCTC
>CAUJFL010000220.1 GCA_963169165.1 Myxococcota bacterium
GACGATGAGCGGGATCGGCGCGCTCGGCGCGACCGTGGCGCCGCCGCGCCCGAGCCGGTCTCGGTCGGTCGCGGCGGCGCTCGTCGTGCTGCTGGCGACAGCGGCGATCTTCTCCTGGGCGTGGCGCCGGGATGGAAGGGCCGCGCCCGCGACGTCGTCGCCGGTCGTGTCGGCGTCGACGAGCGCGGGCGCGCTACCGCTCCGCTGATGGGTCAGGCGAAGCCGCCCAGGGACCGAGTCAGGGGGCGAGCTTGAGCTCCTGCATCACGCTCGCGCCGTCGCCGCCCGGACCCTTGCGCGTGCGCAGCGGCTCGAGCGTCGCGGTCGAGGGCGCGTCGACCCACAGCGTGGTCGTGTCGATCGAGTGGCTGGTGCCGCTGGGGATGTCGGAGATCGCGGCGCCGGCCAGATCGTCCCGGAACGTGATCGCGAGATCCTGGTAGCGCTTCGAGCCGTTGCCCGCGGGCAGCACCAGCTCGTAGTCGGTCGACTGGTACCAGAAGCCCCAGTAGTGATCGATGTTGTTGGGCCCGGTGTACGACTGCACCAGCGTCCGCAGCGTGCCGGCCGCGCCGAGGCCGATGCCCTTCACGCGGTGCTCGGTGATCTCCTCGGTGCCCTTGCCGTTGTAGTAGGTCGAGGCCCAGCCGTAGGCGCCGTCGGCGGGGTTCACCGACAGCAAGAAGCCGTCGCCCGACTGCGTGTCGAGCGGCGTGTAGGAGATGCGGCCGCCCGCGTAGAGCTTCCCGTCGAGGTAGCGGACCACGTAGATGTTGTCGTTGTCGGTCGCGGCCTGGTCGTCCCAGGTCTTGGCCCAGACGACCGCGCCCGCGGTCGACACGCGCATCAGCGAGAAGAAGCACTGCGCGCCGCGCCGATCGAGCGCCGCGTAGACGTCGCCCGACGCGGGATCGATGTCGAGCGAGTTGAAGTTGGCGCCTATCGCGGTGACCGGCAGCGTCTGGATGCTCTTCACCCAGTCGAGCGCGGGCGTGGTGCCGTCGACGCCCTTCACGCGGACCAGCAGCGCGCGGCCGTTGCTGATGCCGCCGATGTACGCGTTGCCCTTGGCGTCGGACGCGATCGAGTGGCCGCGATCGTTGAAGCCGACGGCGACCTCGATTTGCTGGTCGAAGATCAGGTCGCCGGTGGCCTTGTCGACCGCGAACAGCGTCGCCATCCCATTGCCGCCGCCGCCGGTCACGAGCACGCGGTCGGACATGCGCGCGTCGACGGCGTAGCCCTCGGAGGTCTGGTTGCCCACGGGCGGGTCTGCCTGGGTGCTCAGGGTCAGGCCGCGCGCCCACACCATCGCGCCGGTCGCCTTGTCGACCTTGGCCACCAGCGTCTGGTAGATACTGTTGGAATTGTTCAGTGAGCGCTTGCCGACGAGGTACAGGTGGGTCGCGTCGGCGACGAGCGAGTCGGCGCCGCCGCCCGACTCCCCGTTCTGCCCCGGATCGGTCTGGCGCTGGTCGAACGGCTCGTTCCAGAGCTTGGCCCAGCCGAGCGTGCCGTCCGCCTTCACCTGGTGAACGGCGATGTTGCTGGTGAAGTTGTCGAGCCACTGGGTCGTGTTCGCGGTCGCCCACGTGCTGCCGCTCGAGTCGGAGACCATCGCGCCGGTGAAGATGTCCTTCTTGGAGTCGGGATCCCCGTAGATGAACTCCTTGCTCGCGGACACCTTCGGGCTGAACTCGAGGTTGTCGCGGCCTCGGCCGGTGACGGTGAACGTGAAGGTCTTGCCGCCCTCGTGCTTGACCTCGACCGAGACCTTGCGCTGGCCCGTCGCGTACGGCGAGAAGAACGCGGCGAACGACGTGCTCATCGTCGGCGCGAGCGAGACGTTCTCGACCTTGATGGGCTTCAGCGACGTGCTGCCGGCCTGCGACAGCGACCACTCGCCCGCGAGCGTCGGCGCGACGGGCGTGAACGTGACGCTCTCGATGTTGATGGGGGCCGAGCCCTCGTTCTTGAGGGTGAGATCGACGATGCCGTCCGAGAACGGCGCGATCCCGTCGAGGTTGGCCTCTGCGACGTCGTCGCCCTCGGCGACCTTCTTCGCGCCGGGCTTGTAGACGGCGAGGCTCGGGGAGGCCTGCGAGCCGCCGCTGCCCGCGCCGCCCGCGGTCGCGCCGCCGCTGCCTGCGGTCGCGCCGCCCGCCCCGCCTGCCGTCCCGCCGCTGCCTGCGGTCGCGCCGCCGCTGCCCGCCGTCCCGCCGCCGCCTGCCTTGCTGCCGCCGCTGCCCGCGGTCGCGCCGCCACCACCGCTCGCGGTGCCGCCGGTGCCCGCCGTGCTGCCGCCGCCTCCCGCGCTCGTGCCGCCCTTCCCAGCGGCGCCGCCGCTCCCCGTGCTCGTCCCGGCCGCGCCCGCGGCGCCCCCGCTGTCTTCGCTGCTGGAGCACGCCGTCACCGTCAGGCCCGCGACCGCGAGCACGAGCAACCCCAACAAACCCGAGCGAATGTTCTTGTTCATTCCTGCGACCCTCCTGTGTGGGCAAAAATTGACCGTGACCGTATACGGCACGGGGGGCGCCCTTGCACCCTCGGAGGATCAGAAAACAGCTGGCGCAATCCCTGCGGGCCCAGGCTCGCGCGCCGCGGAGCGGAGGCGCTGGTAACTTCGGGAGCTTGCTGTCGAGGAAGCCCTTGAGCTTCACCAGCGTCTTGTCGTCCCGCGCGAAGGTGGGCACCTGGTAGCCCTCGGCCCAGCTCGACACCTCGCTGATCAGCGCGTCTCTCACCGCGGCGTCGGCGAGGATGTCGTCGACCGTGCGGCCACGCGCGGCGCCCTTCGATAGGCTCTTCGTGTAGGCCTCGAGCCGCCTGTAGTCGTCGCCCAGGAACGCTCGGAGCAGGTCGGCGTCACCCGCGAGTCGCTCGAGCGTCGCGGCGCCCGCACCGCCGCCCACGCCGCCGGCGACCGCCTGCGCCGCCGACACGCGCAGCACGAACGCGTCGTCGAGGAAGCCGATGTCCTCGATGCCGTCGGGGATCAGATCGAGCGACTTGAAGAGATAGTTGACCGAGCCCGCCGCGAAGCGCCGCGCGCCCTCGGACAGCTCGGCGTCGCGCAGCGTGGAGGCCACGGCCTTCACGTCATCGCCGAGCGACTTCAGCCAGGTGGGGAATGCGTCGAGGAAGATCGCCGGATCGCTCATGGGGCGCTGACGCTACCTCACGACCGCGGGCTGGAGAAGCCCGCTCGCGCGCGCCCAGGCGAACATGCGATCGCGCCGCTCGCGCGGGCGCGACTCCTCGCCTGCGTCCACGCGGTCGACGTCCAGCGTCACCAGCCGCCCTCGCTTCGCTATTTACTTATGTTCATTTGCGCGTACGAGAGCGCGTCGCCTCGGGCTGCGCCCGTGACCGTCGTGTCACTCGCGCGGGCGCGCCAACGCGACCGACACGCCCGTCGCCGCCGTCGACGAGGGAGGCGCCGCGAGCACCTGCGCCGCGCCCTGCGGCACGCGAGCGTCGCGCGCCCAACCATGCAAGCAAGAGCGCTGCTTCGACGGCAACAGTGGTCAGGGCGACGACAGGTGTGAGGGGAACCTCGCGCGCGATCCCGAGAGCCCCGGCGCCGCGCTCGGCTGTCCGTACGATCCGAAGGCCAAGAACCGTCCCGATCCGCCGTCGCAGACCTGCCTCGACAGGTGCCTCGGCCGCGTCCCCGATGGCTGTGACCTCTTCGGTTGCTGCTCCAGCCGCCGACCGGGCCGAAGAGTGTTCTGTGCGACACTTGCGAACTCCATCTCGGGCGCCCCGCCGGACGCGCGACGGCAGGCGCCGCGGGGACGCCCGGCGGACGGTCGTGCCCTCCAGGGCTCTCATCCCGTACCCCGTCGCAGCCGCGCGGAGGCGGCTGCTATTGCCTGACAGGCTGCTGCCAGATGATCGTGAAGTGATCCTGGGGCGGCCGTCGGCCGTCGCTCGACGGCCCCGCGCGCGGCTCGCGCGGGGGTTTGCTCACGGTCGCGCTTGCGTGGCAGAATCGACGAATGAAACCTCACGCTTCCTTCTCCTGGCTCGGTGTCGGTGCTCTCATCGCGGCGGCGTGCTCCTCGGGGGGTGACACGTCGTCCACCAGCACCACCGGCAGCGGCGGCGCGGCAGGTGCAACGCAGGGCGGGAGCGCCCAGGGCGGGAGCAGCGGGACGGCGCAGGCAGGCAATACGCAGGCAGGCAACACGCAGGCGGGCGGCGCACAGGCCGGGAGCGCGCAGGGCGGCAAGGGGGGTGGCGCGAGCGATTGCTGCGCGACCGTCAAGTGCGGCGGCTCCAACCCGATGTGCGTCGCGGGCTCCTGCTTCGATCTGAAGGCGGGAGAGTGCTTCTCCTCGTCCGACTGCGGCGGCGCCGAGTGCGTCGGCGCGACAGTGTGCCCCTGCGATCAGGAGTGCTTCGCCCCCACCAAGCCCGGACACTGCGCTGGCAGCTCGAGCGGCTGGGCCACCTGCGGCGCGCCTGGCGAGTGCGCGCTCGCGCCCGACGGCTGCTGCGGCGCCTGCGGCCAGCCGACCGTCGCCGAGGTCGACGCCGTGAACCGCGCAAAGCTCGCGGAGCACCACGCGGCCGTCTGCAACGATCCGACGCCCGCCTGCCCCAAGTGCCCGAGCGCCACGAACCCCGATCTGCTGGCGGCGTGCGCGCTCGGCCCTGGAAAGTGCGTGGTCGTCGAGGTCTCCAAGAACCCGCTCTCGCTGTGCCAGACCGACGCCGACTGCAAGCTCCGCGCGCCGCAGTGCTGCTCGTGCGGCGAGGTGCCCGCCAGCGGGCTCGTGGCGATCGCGAAATCGCTCGAGAACGCGTACACGAAGGAGCTCGGCTGCGAGAACGTCGACTGCGCGCCCTGCGCGGAGCCGCCCACCGTGCCCGCGGGCGTGAAGGCGGTGTGCGAGCTGGGGACGCACCACTGCAAGGTCTCCGGCGGGTGACGAGGGCGCGCGCCCGTGGGGGCGTGCTACAGAGCGCGCCGTGCGCTGGCTCTGCCTCGCGGTCGCGCTGACCGCCCCCGTGGTCCCTGGATGCAAGTGTTCGCGCGACGGCGCCCAGCCCGCGGCGTCCGCGTCGGCGTCGGCCGCTCCGGCGGCGAGCGCGGCCCCCGCCAAGCGAGAGGTGGTGCTCGACGAGCTGAGCCAGCACGCCTCGTCGCTGCGGATCACGCTGCGGATCTCCCCTTACAACAACGGGCGCCTCGATCCGAAGACCTCGCTCTACGAGGTACACCTCGGCGCGAGCGCGCGCCCGAAGCTCCCCGAGCGCATCGGCCCGTCGATGAAGCCGCTCGCCGACGCGGCCCAGCTCTCGCCCGACGAGGCGAAGGCGCTGCTCGCGTGGCTGGCGAAGCCTGGCGTCCTCGACGGCGTGCTGCACGGCGGAGGCCCGAGCCCGCGCGAGCGGCACGCCAACCTCGTGCTCGGCTGGGACGACGCGCCGACGCGCTACGTCGTCCCGCTGCCCTGGTCGGCGGACACGGCCGCGAAATTCGACGCGGTGCGGGCGCTGCTCGCAGAAGGTACGAAGCCGATGCTCGAGGCGTTGACGAAGCCGCTGCCGCGCTAGACTGCGCGCGGTGAGCGACTCCAGCCGCGACGAGACCTTGATCGCGGGGGCGCTCTCGGGCGCGCCGAGCTTCGACCCGGTCGCGCGGGTCGCGGGGCGCTTCGAGATCCTCGCGCTCGTCGGCTCGGGCGGGATGGGCACCGTATACAAGGCGCGCGACGCCGAGCTCGACGAGGTGGTCGCGCTGAAGGTGCTGCGCCGCGAGCTCGTCGACTCGCCCCAGATGCTCGAGCGGTTCCGCCAGGAGGTGAAGCTCGCGCGGCGGGTCACTCACCGAAACGTCGCGCGGTCCTACGACATCGGAGAGCACGAAGGCGCGCGCTTCCTGACGATGGAGTTCGTCGACGGGCGCTCGCTCGCGGCGGTGCGCGACGATCGGCGCACAGTGACGCTCGCCAAGCTCGTCGAGCTGGGCGTCGCGCTGACCGACGGGCTCGGCGCGGCGCACTCGGCGGGCGTGGTTCACAGGGATCTCAAACCGGACAACGTCATCCTGGCGCGAGACGGCCGCGTCGTGATCACCGACTTCGGCATCGCCCGCGCGATCGAGGGCGACGCCGGCCGCACGCAGGGCGGCGTGCTTGTGGGCACGCCAGCGTACATGGCCCCCGAGCAGGTCGAGGGCGCGAGGGTCGATGGTCGCGCCGACCTCTTCGCCCTCGGCGTGATGCTCTTCGAGCTCGCGACCGGTCGCTTGCCGTGGGGTGGCGACACGCCGGTGGCGGCGGCCGCGGCGAGGCTCGTCTCGCCGCCTGTCGACGCGCGCGCGCTCGGCGTCGGGGCTCCGCTCGCGGCGCTGCTCGAGCGCTGCCTCGCGCGGGACCCCGCGGCGCGACCCGCGACGGCGGCCGACGTGGGCGCGTTGCTGCGAGGGCTCCCGCCCGACCTCTCGATGTCGTCGTCGCCCGCGTCTTCTGCCCGTGCGCGGCCTACCCCGGCGGATCACGTCGGCGCCCCGGGCAAGGCGGTCGCGGTGCTGCCGTTCAGGTGCAGCGCGGCGGACGACGCGTACCTCGGCGACGGCCTCACCGAGGACCTCGTCGACCTGCTCTCCACTACCTCGGGCCTGCGGGTGAAGCCGCGCGGCGCGGTCGCGCCGTTCGCCGGGCGCGAGGCGCGAGAGGCCGGGCTCGCGCTCGACGTCGACGTCGTCGTCGAGGGCTCGCTGCGGAGGCTCGGTGAAGCGCTCCGCGTGAGCGTGCGGATCATCGACACCGCCAGCGGCTTTCAGCTCTGGGCGAAGCGCTTCGATCGCCCCGCGAGCGAGATCCTGCTCGTCAGCGACGAGGTCCTGCAGGCGACGGCCGCCGCGCTGACGGTCGAGGCGTCGTCGCCCGAGCGGTCCGCGCCGACCGATCCGCGCGTGCTCGATCTGCGCCTGCGCGCGCGCCACGAGTACCAGCACTTCAGCGCGGCGGGCGCGGGTCGCGCGGTCGAGCTCTACTCCCAGGCGCTCGCGCTCGCGCCCGACGACGCGTCGATCGCGGGGGCGCTCGCGCTGGCGCACGCTCGGATGTGGTTCTTCGGCGGTGAGGGCGCGGCGTCGCAGGCCC
>CAUJFL010000221.1 GCA_963169165.1 Myxococcota bacterium
CACGACGCAACAACGCGGCAACCCGCCGGCGCTGCGCAACGGTGCGCAACCGGCAACGCACCCTCATTGCCCGGCTAGGAGCTGTTGCACGCCTCGGACAACACTCGCGCCCCGGACAACGACCACGCCCGGCGACGCGCCTGAACGCCCACAAACCCGCGCCCCGACAGCGTTCCTCGCTTCTACCTCCCTTCGACCTCCCTCCTACTTCCCGGTCTGGAGACTGCCTCTTGTCGGCGGCGGATGAGCCGCTGGCCCGAGCCGACAGGAGGCCCCGATGAAGTACCCGACCGAGGAGGAGTGGCGTTGCCGCAAGTGCGGCACGCTGCTCGGCATCCACCGCGGCGAGTCCGTCCACGTGAAGCACAAGCGCGCCCAGCTGGTCGTGCGCGGCCACGTGATGGCCGTGTGCCCGCGCTGCGCCGAGCTCAACGAGACCGACACGACGCCGCCGACCGACGACGCGAGGCCGGCCGCGTAGGCCCGCCCCCACGAGGAAGAGCAACGCCCGACAACCCCAACCCGATCCGCGACTGATGAGGCCCCGAGAGGTCCGCCACGCGCCGCAGAAAGCCCCCGCAGGGGCGGCGCCCAGCAGGTCCGGCAGCACCGCTGGAGACCTCTCATGCGCCTGGAAACCGTTCGAACCGCCCTCGAGCAGCAGCTCCGATCCCCCGCCACCGACCACACCTTCCGCGCCGCCCGGGCCCGCCACGCGGCGCTCGCCGACTTCGACGGCCCCGACGAGGCCATCACCTTCCTGAACAGCCGCGGGCCCGACGGCTGCCAGCGCCGCAGCGCCGTCACCGCGGCGATGATCGCCGAGGCCCAGCGCCGCGAGACCGGCACCTGGTCGGCGCTGCTGATGCTGGCCTACTTCCCCGGGCTGCTCGGCATCCGCTCGACGATGAAGCCCTCGGCCGGGCTCGGCGCGGACGAGCTCAACGCGCTGCTCGTCGAGAGCTTCCTCGAGACCGTGGGCGCGCTGCCGCTCGCGACGCAGGGCAAGCTCGCCGTCGTCAACCTCATCCTCGGCACGCGCAAGGCTGCGTGGCAGCACCTCGCCCGCGAGACGGCGCGCGTCGAGCGGGAGGAGCCGCTGCCCGAGCACGCCGACGACGTGTTCGCCAGCCACTACCCCTCGCCCGAGCGCATCGCGCTGGCCCGCGAGGCCGAGCGCCTGCTCGAGCCCGAGCGCATCCGCGACTGGGTCGAGGACCTGCTGCGCGACGAGACCGAGGACGACCTGCTGCTCGTGCTCGGAACCCACGCGACCGGCAAGCCGCTGATCGACTGGGTCCGCGATCAGCACCCGCACCTCGATGGCGACGCGCTCGTGCGCGAGTACGGCCGGCTGCGCCGCCGCCGGTCCCGGCTGCTCGAGCGGCTGCGCGACCGCCTGGCCGAGTCGCCGCTGTCCCAGGCCTCGTTCCGCGCGGCTCTCCTCCTTCGTGACCGCGACCTCTGTCGCCTGCACCCGGAGGGCCACGCATGACCACCGCCCACGCCAGCATCCGCAGCGCCTTCCACGAGCTGACCCTGACGCTGCTCGGCCTCTTCGAGGTCTACGGCGCCGACCCGGCCCTCGTGGAGCACGCCGCCGACGAGATCGAGTCGATCCTCCGCCGCCACCTCGGCGCCCCCGCGGGCCCGCCCGGCGCGAAGGGGAAGCTCGCCCTCGAGCGGCTCCTCGATGAGCTCGAGGCCGCGCAGGCCTCCGCCCCCAACCCGCAGACCGCCCACTGACGACAACCCCGGGCCGGATGGCCCTGACCGAAGGAGAACACCGATGAGCACCAACGCCTGGGACACCGCCTCCCGCCTCGCCGACAAGCACGCCAACCAGGGCGGCATCTTCATCCGCCTCGCCGCCAACGGAGACAAGGTCGTCGGCGCCTTCTGCGGCGAGCCCTTCGCCCGCGAGGTCGTCTGGACCGGCGAGCGCTACGAGACCTACGACCCCGCCGTCCACACCGACAAGCGCCCGAGCCTCCGCGTGATGCTCAACTTCTTCGTCCCCGACGAGGACGAGATGAAGGTCATCGAGGGCGGCACGGTGTGGTTCAAGGACGTGCTGAAGGTCCGCGACAAGTACGGCCTCGACAAGTGGCTCTTCGAGATCGAGCGCCACGGCGACGCCGGCGATCCGAAGACGACCTACAGCATCCTTCCCGAGGAGAAGATCGACGACGCGATGCGCGCCCGCATCGCCGAGGCCGAGCCCCACGACCTCGCCTCCATCGGCAGCGGCGACGCCTCGGCCAGCGCCGACAAGGGCGCGGCCAAGCCCAGCGCCGGCGGCTCCGGCGGCGCCATCGACCCGCGCGTCGCGAGCGAGCTGGTCGGCCGCCTCAAGGCGCTGCCCCGCTCCGACGTCGACGCCTTCCTCGCGGAGCTGGGCGTCAAGCGCGTCCGCGACCTCAAGGCGAGCGACGTGGCCGCGGCCAAGAAGGCGCTCGACCGCCTCGAGGCCGCGTTCCGCGCGAGCGGCGGCGACGAGGACGACTCCATCGACCCCTTCGCCTGATCGAGAGGTGCGTCGTGGTGCACGCCATCGTCGACAGCGCGATCCGCATCGCGGAGGGCGACCTGCCACCGCGGTCGCTGGCGCTCCTCCACCGGACGCTCTCGTTCCCGAACCCGGAGTTCGCCCTGCGCGAGCGCATGGGCCGGTGGACGGGGGCGATCCCGGAGGAGCTCTGCCTCATCGACCGCGACGCGGACGGGCGCCTCGTGTTCCCCCGCGGGGCGGCGGCCGTCGTGCGCGACGCCATCGCGTCGGCGGGTCGGCAGGTCGCCTTCGACGATCGGCGCGTGCGCCACGAGCCCGTCGGCTTCGAGCTCGCCCTCTCGCTGCGCGACTACCAGGAGGAGGCCGTCCGCGCCCTCGTGCGCCACACGCAGGGCACGGCGGTCCTCCCCTGCGGCGCGGGCAAGACGGTCATCGGCGCCGGCGCCATCGCTCGCGCGCGCCAGCCCGCGCTCGTGCTGGTGCACACCCACGACCTGCTCGAGCAGTGGCGCGCGACCCTGCGTGACGCCCTCGGCGTCGAGCCGGGCGTCATCGCCGGCGGCAGCGCGGCGCCCGACGTCGTGACCATCGCCACGGTGCAGACGCTGGTGAACCTCGCCCCCTCGGCGCTCGCCGAGCTCGGGGCGCGCTTCGGCGCGCTCATCGTCGACGAGTGCCACCACGTCCCCGCCTCGACCTTCCGCGACGTGGTCGCGGCCATGCCCGCCTTCTACCGCTTCGGCCTGACCGCCACGCCCGAGCGCGGCGACGGCCTGACCCCGTTGCTCCACCTCGCCCTCGGCGCGCCCGTGTTCCACGTCGAGCACGCGCGCCTCGTCGAGGCCGGCCACCTCATCGTGCCGGAGGTCGTCGCGGTGAGCACCGGCGTCACCTCCGACGCGGGCTCACACACCGAGCTCGTGGCCCGGCTCGTGCGCGACGCGGACCGCAACGCGCTGCTCCTGCGCCTCATCACCGAGGCCACCTTCAACCGCCACGCGACCCTCGTGCTCTCCGCGCGGGTCGAGCACTGCGAGCACCTCGCGCGGCAGCTCTGCGAGGACGACGTCGCCGCGGCCGCGCTCACGAGCCGCACGCCGAAGGCCCAGCGCGCCGCGATCCTCGAGGCCTTC
>CAUJFL010000222.1 GCA_963169165.1 Myxococcota bacterium
GCCAGCTGCTGCTCGTCGAGACCGCGGGCGGGCTGTTCTCTCCCCTCGACGACGCGAACGCGTACGACTCGCTCGCGCGCGCGCTCGGCGTCGACCGCCTGCTGCTGGTCGCGCCCGAGCGCCTCGGCGGGCTCCACGACGTGACCGCGACCGAGCTCGCCGGGCGCGCGCGCGCCGTCGAGATCTCCGAGGTGGTGCTGTCGGCGCCCGAGACGCGCGACGCTTCGACCGGCACCAACGCGGCCGAGCTCGCGAGGTGCACCGGGCGGCGCGTCGCCGCAGAGTTTCCCCGAGCGGCGTTCGACGCGCCCGCCTCGCTCGACGCCGCGCGGGCGACCCTGGCCGCGCTCGCGCTGACGTCACCCCGGGCGCACACCTGAAGGGTCGCTCGATAAGTCTTCGGATTCATCGACCTGCCGGGTATTCATCCAGGCGAGATGAGCATTCGAGAGCGCAGCGAGCCTCGGAGTCGACCGGGTCCTCGTCCATCCTTGCTCGTCGCGCTCGCGGCCGCGCTCTCCGCTTGCAACGAGCCCGAGCGCAGCCCGCCGAAGCCTGTCGCCCCCGACTTGCTGGCCATCGCCGAGTCCTTCGAGGCGCCCTCAGGCACGCTCGCCAGGGACGACATCGCCCACGCCCTCTCGCTCGTGCTCGACGTGGGAGGGCGGCTCGAGCGCGTCAACGTCGGCGCTCAGCTCCACCTCGTGATGCAGGGCGTGCGAGAGTCCGCGGGCGACGACACCAGCCACACCGAGAGCACCAGCGCGGAGCCTGGCCTCTCCCCCCAGCGCGGGCCCGACCTCGGCGCGCAAGCGTTCGGCGTCAGCGGGGGGGGCTGGCTGAGAGTGACGCGGATCTGCAACGGCTGGGAGGCGCAGCCACGCCCCGATCCGGCCAACGGCTCGATGAACCTGCAGGTCGGGTTCACCGAGGCGGGGCTCGATCCGGTGATCTGGGGCGAGGTCCGGCGGTGTCGATATCTCGCGCCTGTCGGCGCCACGAGGCACCGCGTCGATCTCGAGGGGGGCGCCGACGGCGAGGCGCTGAGGGTGTACCTCGGGGGCCCGGTGGCCTTCGACAAGCTCGGCGACGTCGTCTTGCTCGCCTCGCTGCGGGTGCGCGTGACGGTCGACGACGACGCCTTCGATCTCGACGCCGACTTTCGCGTCGCCCCGACGAGCGGCGTCCTCGATTTCCTGGTCCCGCTGCCGGGCGGCCCCGTCATCGCCACGAGGGTCGACAGCGACACCTACTCGCTGCGCGCCTCGAACGGCGCCGTCACTTGCGTGCTCTCTCAGCGCGTCTGCTCGCTCTCCGACGGCTCCAAGGCGCCGTTCTGATGACCCCGCGAGCGCCGCTGGTGGTCGCGGCGCTCGCGCTCACGCTGGCTCCGTCGACCGCCCTGGCCTTTCACACGCCCGAGCAGCCCATCACCGAGGACACGGCCCACACCCGCCAGAAGGGGCACGCGCGGCTGGGGCTGCTCAAGCTTCAGTATGGTTTGTTTGATTCACTGACCGTCGGGACAGTGTGGATTCCCTGGGTGCTGAAGGTGGCCAACCTTCACGTCAAGTGGCGCTTCTATCGAGGCGACAAGCTGACCTTCGCGCTCCAGGTGAGCTCCCTCAGCTTCAACACTCGCGACCTGAAGGCGCTCGAAGACAAACCGGGCGAGGCGCGCGTCTCGGTGTTCACGACCGAGCCGCTCGCCTCGTATCGCTTCGACCAGCGATGGACGCTGAGCGCCGGGCTCCCCTTCACGGCGGTGCGGCTCGACGGCCAGCTCGAGGAGGGCGCGTTTCATGGCGCGGGCGCCGGGGCCGTGAACAACTTCCAGCTCACCTCGACGCTCGAGTACCGCGCCACGCGGGTCACGGCGCTCGTGCTCCACGCCCGGTACCTCGTCGTCCAGAGCGCCAGGCTGACCGCCAGCGCCACGCTCCGCCCCGATGAATACACCACGATCGAGGCCCACGGCAGCGGGTCCACCGACGCGCTGGATTTTCCCAGGGCGTGGTCCGTGGTGTCCTCTGTCGTCTTCTCGTGGGAGCGGCTCAACGTGCGCCTCGGCGTGGGCTACGGCAACTGGAGCCTCCCGCTCGTGAACTTCGTGCTCCCCACCAAGACGCTCATCCCAGACGCCGGCCTCGCCTGGTACTTCTGACAAACCGCTGACAGGCCACGGGCCCGGGCGGGCTCAGGGGTCGAAGCAGCAGCGAAACCCGATCGCCTGCGCGGCGTAGTCGCGGCGCTCCTTGTACGACGCGGTCGCGGAGGCGCCGTCTTTCGCCGAGTCGCACGCGGCCGACGGCGCCTGGGTGTTGGTCGAGTTGAAGTCGCCTCCGCGGACAGAACACTTGTCGAACGGGGCGCCGGTCCCCGTGCACGAGTCCTCCCACTCTCCGACGTTGCCAGACATGTCGAACAATCCGGGGACGCTGCCCTCGCAGGTCGAGTAGAACCCCGCGGAGGCCGTGTTGGACATCCCGAGGAGCGTGTTGCACGCGATGTCGCTGAACGTGTCGGAGTAGGGGTAGCGCTGCGCGCCCTTCGCCGAGCAGGCGTTGAACCACTGGCTGACGGACGCATCGGCGAACGAGGCGACCGGGACGTCGCCGCCGCCCACGGCGCCACAGAGACGCTTGCCAGTCCAGCGACAGTACGCGTCGGCGTCGCACCAGTCGACACAACGAACGGGGTACTTGGCCTTGGTCGTTGGCGTGAAGTCGGTCGGGTCGCAGCCCGAGCCTCCGTCGACGTTCGACGGCGCGAAGGTCGCGTTGCTGCCGCACCCCGCGCGCGTGTTGGTGCCCTCGTTCGAGTCGAGGAACGCCTTGTAGTGAATCTGCAGCACCTCGGTGGCGTCGATGCAGTAGGTCTTACCGGACGAGGTCTCCACGGCCAGCAGCTCGGGGCCCGCGAGGTTCGTCGGACACAGCGGGCCGCCCGCGGCACCTCCCGCCCCCGCGCCTCCCGCGCCCGCGTCGCCGCCGGCGCCCGCGCCTCCTGCGCCCGCCGTGCCCGCTCCTCCTGCGCCCGCTCCTCCTGCGCCCGCGCCTCCTGCGCCCGCCGTGCCCGCTCCTCCTGCGCCCGCGCCTCCTGCGCCCGCCGTGCCCGCTCCTCCTGCGCCTGCTCCCCCTGCGCCCGCCGTGCCTGCTCCCCCCGCGCCCGCTCCTCCCGCGCCCGCTCCGCCCGCGCCCGCTCCTCCCGCGCCTGCTCCGCCGCCCATCGTTGCGCCGGCGCTACCGGCTGGTGAGCCGCCCGAACCGCCTGATGCCCCAGCGTTTCCCGAGGTGCCGCCCAGACCTCCCGTGCCGGCGGTCCCCGCCGCGCCGCCCTTGCCCGCGAGCGTTGCGCCAGCGCTACCGCCGCCGGTCGCCGCGCCGCCCCTGCCCGCGACGCCGGTGCCCGCGCCCGCCGAGCCGGCCGCGGCGCGCTCGTCGAGCGTGTAGCCGTCGAACGAGACCGCGCACCCAGCGCTCGCGAACAGGGTCGCGAGCGCGACAGCACCGCGCCTCGAGGTCTGCGAAAGCATGTCGGCGACGCTATCCGATTTCGGTCACGGACGCCCCGTGGTTGGGTCGCGCGATGCCGCTCGTCGTCGCGACCGGACTCGTCAAGGCGTACGGGCCGCACACGGTGCTCGGCGGCGTCGACTTTCGCGTTCACACCGGCGAGCGCGTCGGCCTCGTCGGGACCAACGGCTCGGGCAAATCGACGCTCGTGCGGCTGCTGGTCGGCGACGAGGCGCCCGACGCGGGCACCATCGCGCGGCGGCGTGACGCCACGCTCGGACACCTGCCGCAGGTGCCCCGCTTCGACGGTGACCCCACCGTGCGCGAGGCGGTGGTCGCTGGCCTCGCCGGGTGGGCGGCGGCGCGCGCGAGGCACGAGGCGCTCGGCGAGTCCCTGTCGAGGGGCGACGTCGATCACGCGAGGCTCCTCGAGGAGCAGGCCGCGGCGGCGGCCGACGTCGAGCGACTCGGCGGCTGGGATCGCGGCCCCGAGATCGACGCGATGCTGGGGTTCCTCGGCCTCGTTCGCCCCGACGCGCGCGTCTCGGAGCTGTCGGGCGGCGAGCAGCGCCGCGTCGCGATGGCGCGCCTGTTCGTCGCGCGCCCCGACGTGCTCGTGCTGGACGAGCCGACCAACCACCTCGATCTCGACACCATCGACTGGCTCGAGGGGTACCTCGACGAGCTCACGTCGGCCCTCGTCCTCGTGACGCACGATCGCTACCTGCTCGACCGCGTCGTCACGCGCACGGTCGAGGTCGATCACGGCCGCGCGTACTCGTACGACGGAGGCTACGGCGAGTACCTCGAGGAGAAGGCGACGCGCCTCGCGCTCGCCGAGCGAACCGAGCAGAACCGCCAGAATTTCCTCCGCACCGAGATCGAGTGGCTGCGCCGTCAACCGAAGGCGCGCTCGACCAAGCAGAAGGCCCGGATCCAGCGCGCGGAGGCCGCGAAGCGCGAGGCGCCACCGCCCGAAGATCGGCGGGTCGAGCTCTCCGCGAACGTGTCCGGCAGCGGGCGCACGGTGCTCGAGGTGCGCGGCCTCGGCCTCGAGCTCGGCGGGCGCACGCTCGTGCGGGAGCTGACGATGACCCTGCTGCAGGGCGAACGCCTCGGCGTCGTCGGCCCGAGCGGCGCAGGCAAGACGACGCTGCTCCGCGCGCTGCTCGGTGAGCTGACGCCGACGCGCGGCGAGGTCGTGCGGGGCCGGGGCTTCAAGGTCGCGTACTTCGACCAGGGGCGCACCGGCCTCGACGACCAGAAGACCGTCTTCGAGAACGCGATCGGCGACGCGACCCGCGTGCAGCTCGGCGACAGCGTGCTCGAGCCGCGCTCCTATCTCGAGCGGTTCCTGTTCGACGGCGCGCGCCTGCGGCAGCCGGTCGGCTCGCTGTCGGGCGGCGAGCGCGCGCGCGTCGCGCTGGCCAAGATCCTGCGCGAGCCGACGAGCCTGCTCATCCTCGACGAGCCGACCAACGATCTCGATCTGGCGACGCTGTCGGCGCTCGAGGCGATGCTGATCGAGGGCGGCTCCACCGCGATCGTCGTCACGCACGACAGGTGGTTCCTCGATCGCGTCTCCTCGAGCGTGCTCGTCCTGCCCGGCGACGGCAGCGCGGTGCGCGACGCCTCGGGGTACCAGGCCTACGCGCGAGAGCGAGAGGCGCTCCGAGCGAGGCTCGCCGCCGAGACGGCCGCCAGCGCGAGGCCCGCGCCCGCGCCGCAGAGGCCGGCCCGCCCCGCGTTCGGCGCGAAGCAGCGCGCCCGCCTGGACGACGTGATGGTCGAGCTCGAGGACGCCGAGGCAGAGGTCGCCCGCCTGCTCGAGCGCCTCGGAGACCCGTCGGTCTACTCGGACGGCGAGGCGGTCAAGCGCGTCCAGGCCGAGCTCGACGACGCGCGCGCCGACGTCGACGCGCTGACGGGCGAGTGGGAAGCCCTCGAGGCCCTCGCCGCCGGGGCCTGAGCAGAGGGGAGAACCCGGCGCGCGAGGGCGTACGCGTCCATGCCCCCGCGCGCGCCGCCCGGCCTCAGAACCCTTATTTTTCAGGCACTTGCGGGGCCTCCTCAGGTTTGTATCGCCAGATTGTTGTCCCACCTCGCGTCTCGCCCGCACCTTGCCGCCAGGCGGATGTTCGTCCTCGCCGCCCTCGCCGCGCTCGGC
>CAUJFL010000223.1 GCA_963169165.1 Myxococcota bacterium
CGCGGGGAGGTATGCGCTCGGCAATGAACGAGTCGGCGTGGGTGACGGTGGTCGCGACCGTGGCGCTGCTCGGGTCCGCGTGGCGTGGCCTGCGCGCGGGCGAGCTGGTCGCGAAGCCGCTCGCCGCGGCGGGGTTCGTCGCCTCCGCGTGGCAGCACGGCGCGAGCTCGAGCCCGTACGGCGCGTGGGTGCTCGTGGCGCTCGTCGCGTCGATGGGCGGGGACGTCGCGCTGATGTGGCGCGCGCCCGGCGCCTTCCTGGCGGGGCTCGGGCTCTTCTTGCTCGGACACGTCGCGTACGCGGCCGCGTTCGCCGCGCGCGGCGTCTCGTGGGCTGTGGTCGCGGTCGCGCTCGCGCCGCTCTCGCTCGTGCTGCTCGGCGTCGCGCGCTGGCTGTTGCCGCGGGTCCCGCGCAGGCTGAAGGCGCCGGTCGTCGCGTACATGGCGGTGATCACGGTGATGGTCGCGGGCGCGATCGGGACCTTCGCCGCGGGCGGCGACGCGCGGATCGTGGTCGCCGCCGCCGCGTTCTATCTGTCGGACCTCTCGGTCGCGCGCGACAGGTTCATCGCGCCGGGGTTCGCCAACAAGACCTGGGGCTGGCCGCTGTACTTCGGTGCGCAGCTCGTCTTCGCCGCCACGGTCGCGGCGCGCTGACGCCGGGGCACGGCGCGACCGCCGCGATGGTATGGCGGGCGGGATGACGCACGAGACCAAGTCGCAGGCCGACGCGCGCGCTCGGTGGGAAGAGAAGCTGACGAAGCAGCGGGTGCGACCGCGCCCGACGCCCGGCGCGTACAGCGGCGGCTCGGACGCCGCGCCGCTGTACGGCCCGCACTCGCTCGACGAGCTCGGGTTCGACGCCGAGCGCGACGTCGGGCTGCCCGGTGAGGCGCCGTTCACGCGCGGCGTGCAGCCGACCATGTACCGCGGCCGTCACTGGACGATGCGTCAATACGCCGGCTTCGGCACCGCTCGAGCGTCGAACGAGCGCTACCGCTACCTGCTCGCGCAGGGCCAGACGGGCCTCTCGGTCGCGTTCGATCTGCCCACCCAGATGGGACGCGACTCGGACCACCCGATGAGCCGCGGCGAGGTGGGCAAGGTCGGCGTGGCCATCGACTCGATCCACGACATGCGCGTGCTCTTCTCCGAGATCCCGCTCGGCGAGGTCTCGACGTCGATGACCATCAACTCGACGGCGGCCATCCTGCTCGCGCTCTACATCGCGGTCGCCGAGGAGACCGGCGTGTCGCGCAAGGAGCTCCGCGGCACGATCCAGAACGACGTGCTGAAGGAGTACATCGCGCGCGGCACCTACGTCTTCCCGCCGCGCCCGAGCCTGCGGATCATCCGCGACATCTTCGCGTTCTCCGGCGCCGACTGCCCGAGCTTCAACACGATCAGCATCTCGGGCTACCACATGCGCGAGGCCGGCTGCGACGCGGCGCAAGAGCTCGGCTTCACGCTCGCCAACGGCATCGCGTACGTCGAGACCGCGATCGCGGGCGGCCTCGCCGTCGACAGCTTCGCCGAGCAGCTCTCGTTCTTCTTCAACGGCCACAACAACCTGATCGAGGAGGTCGCCAAGTTTCGCGCGGCGCGGCGGCTCTGGTGCCGGATCATGGAGACCCGCTTCGGGGCGACCAACCCCAAGGCGAGGGCTCTGAAGTTTCACACACAGACCGCGGGCGCGACGCTGCAGGCGCAGCAGCCGCTCAACAACGTCGTGCGCGTCGCCATCCAGGCGGTCGCGGCGGTGCTCGGCGGCACGCAGTCGCTGCACACCAACAGCTTCGACGAGGCGCTCGGGCTGCCGACGGCAGAGTCGGCGACGCTCGCGCTCCGCACGCAGCAGCTCATCGCGTACGAGTCGGGGCTCGCAGATTTCGTCGATCCGTTCGCCGGCAGCTACGTCGTCGAGGCGCTCACCTCGAAGCTCGAGGCGGAGGCGACCCGCTACATCGCGCGCGTCGACGAGCTGGGGGGCATGGTCGCGGCGATCGAGCAGGGCTACGTGCAGCGCGAGATCCAGGCGGCGTCGTACCAGTACCAGCTCGACATCGAGGAGAAGCGCCGCGTGATCGTCGGCGTGAACGAGTTCGTCGGCGACAGCGCGCCGGTGCCGGTGATGCGGGTCGATCCGCAGCTCGAGGTCGATCAGGTGGCGCGGCTCTCGGCGATGAAGGCCGCGCGCGACGCCTCCCGCGTGAAGATCGCGCTCGCCCGCGTCGAGGAGACCGCGCGCGGCGAGGCCAACCTGATGCCGGTCATCGTCGACGCGGTGAAGGCCGAGTGCTCCGTCGGCGAGATCAGCGACGCGCTCCGGCGGGTGTTCGGCGAGCACACCGAGATCGTCACGCTATAGTCGAGCGATGCGCCGCGCCGCCTGGCTCTCCGCGTCGCTCGCGGCGGCGCTCCTCGCGCGGGCCCCCGCGGCGCGCACCGCCGACAGGACCCGCTACGTCGTCGCGGCGATCGGCGACTCGCTGACCGACGAGAAGGTGGGCGGCGGCAAGTACTTGCAGGTGCTGCGCGAGCGCTGCCCGGAGAGCCGGTTCCTCGCGCGCGGCAAGGGCGGCGAGATGGTCAACCAGATGAAGAAGCGCCTCCCGCACGCGCTGTTCGGCGCGGGGATGCCGAGGCTCGATCACGTGCTCGTGCTCGGCGGCGTCAACGATCTCTACAGCGACGAGACCGCGGGGCGCACCCCCGAGAAGATCGAGCGAGATCTCTCCGCGATGTACCGCGAGGCGCGCGCGCGCGGCGCCAAGGTGGTCGCGATGACCGTCGCGCCCTGGGGGGGCTTCAAGCGCTACTGGACCGAGAAGCGGCAGCGCGACACCGACGCGCTCAACGAGTGGATCAGGCGACAGAAGACCGACGGCGCCGTCGATCACGTGGTCGACGCGTTCGACGTGCTGAAGGGCGAGCCGCGCGAGCGCCTCTGCGACGGCTGCGGCCAGAAGGACGGGCTGCACTGGACGAAGACCGGGCACGAGCGGCTCGGCGTCGCGCTGCACGGCGCCGTGTTCTCCGACTGTCGCTGAATGGCGAGGTGGTTGATTCATGGGCCCGAGCGCGCGGCTCTCCCGGCGGCGAGGGGCCCCTGGTAGGCTCACCGAGAGGTGCAGGCGATGCATGGAGTCACGGGTCTCGGGTGGTTTGCGGTGTGTGCGACGGCCATCGCGTGCGGCAGCGCCGCGACGAAGAGCGATTTCGAGCCACCGACCGCGAGCGCGGGCGGCGCGAGCGGCAGCGTATCGGGCGGCGCGCCGTCGACTGGCGGCGCGGCGGGCAAGGCGAGCGGCGGCGCGCCCACCGCGGGCGCACAGGCGAGCGGGGGCTCGGGGGGAGGCTTTGTTCAAGGCGGCGGCGCGGGCGGTGAGTCAGGCGAGGCGGGCGCGGGCGGCGTCGCGCAGTGCGCTGGCGTCACGCAGAAGGCCGACCAGCAGAAGCTCCCCGCCGACATCATCTGGGCGATCGACACCTCGGGCAGCATGGACGAGGAGACCACCCAGGTGAAGAACAAGATGAATGCGTTCGCGGGCGGCATCCTGCAGACGGGCATCGACGTCCACGTCGTGCTGGTCGCCGAGCCGCTCACCTGTCCATTTGGCAACTGCAATCCGCCGTTCGTGAGCGGGATGTGCCTCGCCGCGCCGCTCGGCTCGGGCATGTGCCCCAATGACTCGAAGGCCCCATACTACCTCCACGTGCCCGACGAGGTCGCGAGCACCGACGCGCTGCTCGTGCTGAAGGACAGCTTCCCCAAGTGGAAGGGCATGCTGCGCAAGTCCTCGGTGAAGCACCTGGTCGTGGTGACCGACGACGACGCGACCTCGGCGCCGTACGGCACGCAGGGCGACGTCGCCACCTGGATCAAGGACATGACCGCGCTCGAGCCGTCGTCGATGACCGGCTTCAAGCTCTCCAGCATCTACTGCTTTTCACTTTGCAATGCCGCCGCCAACGAAGGAAAGCAGTGGCGTGAGCTGGTGAAGCAGACGGGCGGAGTCCAGGGCGACCTCTGCAAGCAGGACTTTCAGCCGATCTTCAACGAACTGGCGAAGGCCATCGTCACCGGCGCCCAGCTGAGCTGCACGTGGAAGATCCCGGCGCCACCTGCCGGCCAGACCTTCGATCCGAACAAAGTAAACGTCGAGTATCACCACGGCGGCGCCGTCGATCAGATCGGCTACGCGAAGACGCTCGCCGACTGCAGCCCGACGCAGGGAGGCTGGTACTACGACGATCCGCTCGCGCCCTCCGCCGTGCTCGCCTGCCCCAAGACCTGCGCCACGATCCAGGCCGACTCCACCGCCGAGGTGCGGCTGAGCTTCGGGTGCGCGACCCGGGTCATCGAGCCCGAGTGATCAGCGTACGAGGTCGGCTCGCTGTAGCGCTCGCGGTGGCGGCGATCTGGGCGCTCGCGGCCTGGGGGGCGCGCGCGCGCGGGTTCCACGAGCTCTCGGACGACGATCACGCGCGCGTCGTCATCGCCGAGGCGTTCGCCCGGGCGCCCCGCTTCGACGCGTCGGGCACGAGCTGGCTGCCGTTTCCGTTCTGGCTCACCGGCGGCGCGATGATGCTCTTCGGGCGCTCGCTCGAGGTCGCGCGCGTCGTCGCCGTCGCGTGCGCGGGCGCGTCCGGGGCGCTGCTGTTCGTGACCGCGACCAGGCTGCGGCTCGGGGCGTGGTCGGCGTTCTTCTCGGCGACGCTGCCGCTCACGATCCCGCTCGTGCGCGCGCTCGGCGCCTCCACGCAGCCGGAGCTGCTCGCGGCCGCGCTCGGGTGCTTCGCCGTCGCGAGCGCGGCGTCGGGCACGCACCTCGCCGCGTCGCTCGCGGTGACGCTCGCTTGCTGGTCGCGTTACGAGCTGTGGCCGCTCTCTCCGCTGCTCGCGCTCCACGCCGCGCTCTCTGCGTGGCTCGAGCCAGAGGGCCGTCGACGCGCGGGGCTGGCGGCGGCGGTGGCGCTCATGGGGCCGGCGGTCTGGCTCGCGCACAACGCGACGGCGCACGGCTCGCCCGTGTGGTTCTCGGCGCGCGTCGCGGCGTTTCGCGAGGCGAGCGGGGTGCTCTCGGACTCCCTCGCGTTCCCCAAGGCTGCGCTGCTGGGCGCGCCGGTGCACGTCGCGGCGGCGACGCTCGGCGTGCTCGCGCTCGGTCGCGAGGGCGCGCGGCGCGCGGGCTGGCCGATCGCGGGCGCGCTCGCCGTCCTCGCCGGGCTCCTGGTCGCCGCGCTGCGCGGCGCGGTCCCGACCCACCACCCGGAGCGCGCGGTGCTGATCGTGTGGCTGCTCGCCTGCCCCGTGTTCGCGCTGACGCTGCCCGAGGCGTTCGCGAGGCGCCTCCGCGCCCGCCCGGCGCTCTCGCTCGCGCTCGTCCTCGGCGCCTCGCTCCTCGTCGGCTGGCTCGGTGGTGGACCACGCGGCACACAGCAAGACCGGCGCGAGTGGGAGGCGACGGGTCGCCGGCTCCGCGCGTCGCTCGCGCCAGGAGAGCGCGTGCTCATCGTGCCCGACAGCTACTCGTATCTGGCGGGCGTGGCGGCGCTGGGGCGGCCGGAAATTGTCGAGATTGTTACGTTGCGCGCGTTCGATCCTCGCGGCGTCGACGTCGTCGATCCGACCGCCTCGCGCGACGCCGCGTGCGACGTGGCGCTGCAGCGGGGCGCGACGCACGCGCTGTGGACGCACGGCCAGGCCGCGCGGCTGCCGTCCCTCCTCGACGGGGCAGAGCTGCTCCCCGCGGGCCCGATGATCCGATGTCGCGCGGGTTCTCAACAACCTTGACAGCGGCGCGAGCGGCGTCTCCGCTATCACTCGCGCGCCCCGACCATCCATGACCGAGCCCCCCCTCCGCACGCTCGCGTCCGCCGAGGCGCCGAAGACCGCGGTCGCCCTGTTCTTCACGCTCGTCATCGTGGCCTACCTGGTGGGGCGGTTCGCGCCCAGCGAACGGCGACGCATCCGATCGGGCATCGCGCTGCTCGTCATGTACGTCGCGCTGGCGGCGGCGGCGATCGCGGCCGATCGTACGGGCAGCCCGCGCGCCGCCGAGCACCTCTACTCGGTCGCGGTGCTGTTTCAGCATTGCCTCGCCGTGCTGCTCGGCGCGGTCGTCTTGTTCCACCTGCTGCTCTCGCGCGCGCGTGCGCAGCTGCCGGACATCGCGCGCGACATCCTCGTCGGCGCCGCCTACACGATCGCGGGCGGCGCGCTGCTCCACCGCCTCGGCGTGCAGCTCGCGCGCCTGCGCGCGTCGGGCGCGCTCTTGTCGGTCGTGCTCGGCCTCTCGCTGCAGGCGACGCTCGGCAACGTGATCGGCGGCCTCGCGCTCCAGGTCGACGGCTCGATCCGCGAGGGCGACTGGGTGCGCCTCCCCGACAAGACCGAGGGGAAGGTCGTGTCGATCCGCTGGCGACACACCGTGATCGAGACACGCAACTGGGACTCTGTGATCGTGCCGAACGCGCAGCTCTTGTCGCACAACATCACCATCCTGGGGCAGCGCGGCGCCGCGCCCGCGCCCCACCGCATGTGGGTGTACTTCGACGTCGACTACCGCACCGCGCCCGACCGGGTGATCGAGGTGATCGAGGCGTCGCTGCGCGCGGCGCCCATCCCCGACGTCGCCGCGGAGCCGCCGCCCAATTGTGTGTGCCTCGCCCTGGCCGCGGACGGGCACGCGAGCGTGGCGAGGTACGCGGTGCGCTACTACCTGACCGATCTCGCGCGCGACGATCCGACGAGCTCGGTGATCCTCTCGCGCGTCTTCTCGGCCCTCTCGCGCGCGGAGATCCCGCTCGGGATCCCCGCGGCGTCGCTGTTCGTCGAGGACCGCAGCGAGGCCCAGCAGCGCCAGAAGGACGAGCGAGAGGTCGGGCGGCGCGCCGAGGTGCTCCGAGGGCTAGAGCTGTTCGGCTCGCTGACCGACGACGAGCGCCGCGAGCTCGCGCGCAGGTTGCGACCTGCGCCGTTCTCGGCCGGCGAGATCATCACGAGACAGGGCGCCGAGGCTCATTGGCTCTACATCCTCGCCAGGGGCTCGGCCGACGTGCGCGTCCGCACCGCCGACGGCGACGAGGGGAGGGTCGCGTCGGTCATCGCGCCGACCATCTTCGGAGAGCACGGCCTGATGACCGGCGAGCGCCGCAACGCCACGGTCGTCGCCACGAGCGAGGTGCTGTGCCTGAGGCTCGATCAGGAGGATTTTCGCGAGTTCATCCTCGCGCGCCCGACGATCGCCGACGAGATCTCCCGCGTGCTCGCGGAGCGCGAGGTCGCGAGGGAGCTGGCCGAGCGGGAGATCGACGAGCAGTCCTCGGGCGAGCGCATCTCGATCGAGCACAACCGAAAGTTGCTGGCCGTGCAGCGCTTCTTCGGGCTCTCCGACGACGGGCCCACGCGCAAGGCGTGACGGAGCTGACGCCTCCCCGCTCGACGTCGAAGCGCTGGCTGCTCCTGACGTTACTGCGTGACCGCCTTCGCTCGCGAGACCTTCAGACCCAGGCGCGGTGCGCGCGGAGGCCCTGAACGCGACCGCGCAGCTCGTCCAGCGTCGCGAGGGAGAGCGCCTCGCGGCGGACGTCGGGCAGCTCGATCCCAAAGGCCTCGACCAGCGCCTCGATGGCCTCGATCGCCGCCAGCGCTGCACGAGCCTCGCCGAGCGCGATGCCCTCCTCCTTGCCCTCCTCCTTGCCGATCGCGATGCCCTCCTCCTTGCCTCGACGAATGGCCGACGCGAGCGCGTGGCCGTGAGCGAGGAGATCCCGCTCGCGAATCGTCCGCGATGCGGCTCTTCTCGGGAACGCTCGACAGCTCCTTCAGCCTCTCGACGGCGAGGCTCATGACCGGGTCTTCCTCGGCGAGGAGGCTAGCGTCGCGCTCGTCGTCGAGCACGAAGCACGGGCCCCAGCGGCGCACGCGCGCCTCGTCGGCGCCTCCGAGGCCGAGGCGCGCGAGATCGACGTCGAGGCAGGGATCGATGAGGCGCATGCAAGGATATCGGCCGCCCGCGCCGACGCTCAAATCGTCTCGAGCGACTACGGGGACGAGCGGAGTCGCCGGGCCGGCGAGGGATGCGACGCGCCAGCGCTCGCGCGGAAGCTCCAGCTGGTCGATGGGCGCGCCGCTCCTCCGTCTCCCGGCCGCGCGGGACCGTGAACAGTGTTGTCTTGCGGCAGCGGCTCCGACAGCCGCCGCGGAGGGCACCGCGCAGCTTGACGCGAGCCCGCTCGATCTCTCTTCTGCCTCGCGCGCGACCGAGCCTGTCCGCTCCGACCAGCCCGTGCGGCGCCCGCCCTCTCAGCAGGATGGCGGGCCGAGCTGGCCCCGCTCTGTTGCAGGCGCAGATCGAAGAGGAGAAACCTTCAGCAGGATGGCCGGCCGAGCTGGCGCCGCTCGACTTCGCCTCCGGGACCATCACACCCAGGCTCGATGGGTGCGGAGGCTCCGGAGGCGAGCGCGCAGCTCATCTGGCGTCGCGACCGACAGCGCCGCGCGTCGCACGGCGGACAGTTCGATCCCGAGGACCTCGGCCATCGCCTCGATGGCCTCGACCGCCGCCTGCGCTGCACGAGCCTCACCGAGCGCGATGCCCTCTTCCTTGCCGAGCGCGATGCCCTCTTCCTTGCCGAGCGCGATGCCCTCTTCCTTGCCGAGCGCGATGCCCTCCTCCTTGCCGAGCGCGATGCCCTCCTCCTTGCCGAGCGCGATGCCCTCCTCCTTGCCGAGCGCGATGCCCTCCTCCTTGCCGAGCGCGATGCCCT
>CAUJFL010000224.1 GCA_963169165.1 Myxococcota bacterium
CTCCACCGCCGGCTCCGGCGGCAGCAAGGCGGGCAGCGGCGGCTCCACCGCCGGCTCCGGCGGCAGCAAGGCGGGCAGCGGCGGCTCCACCGCCGGCTCCGGCGGCAGCAAGGCAGGCAGCGGCGGCGCGAGCGCGGGCGCGGGCGGCGCGAGCGCGGGCGCGGGCGGCGCGGGCGCGGGCGGCGCGAGCGCGGGCGCGGGCGGCGCGGCTGCGGGACAGGGTGGCGGCGGCGGCGCGCCCCCGGCTGTGTGCTCGAACGGCACGCTCGACGCGGGCGAGGCGGACATCGACTGCGGCGGCAACTGCCCGACCGCGTGCGACGACGGAAAGAACTGCGCCGCGAGCACCGACTGCTCGAGCACGTTCTGCAGCGTCGGCGGCAAATGCGTCGCGACCCACTGCACCGACGGCGTCCAGAACGACGGCGAGCCCGCGATCGACTGCGGCGCCGGGTGCCCGACGGGCTGCGCGACCGGCCAGGCGTGCGTCAGCAGCGGCGACTGCGCGAGCACCTTCTGCGACGGCAGCCTGTGTGTCGCCACCCAGTGCGAGGACAAGACGAAGAACGGCGCCGAGACCGACGTCGACTGCGGCGGCGGCACCTGCGGCACCTGCGCCACGGGCCTCGGCTGCGCCGCCGCCAGCGACTGCGCGAGCACCTTCTGCGACGGCACGAAGTGCGTCGCGACCTCGTGCGAGGACAAGATCATGAGCGGCGCCGAGACCGACGTCGATTGCGGCGGCGGCGCCTGCGCCACCTGCATCGTGGGCCAGGGCTGCCTCGCGGGCACCGACTGCGCGACCGGCAACTGCAACGGCGTCACCGGCAAGTGCGTCTCGACCGAGTGCGAGGACGGCGCGAAGAACGGCGCCGAGACCGACGTCGACTGCGGCGGCGGCACCTGCGCCAAGTGCGCGCTCGCGCAGGCCTGCGCCGTCAGCGCCGACTGCGCGAGCGGCGCGTGCACCGCGGACGCGGGCGGCGCCAAGACCTGCACCGCGCCCGAGCGCAGCTGCCTCGCGCTGCACAACGCGGCGCCGTGGCTCGGCGACGGCACGTACGGCATCGACATCGACGGCGCGGGCCCCGGCGCGCCGATGGACGTCTACTGCGACATGACGACCGACGGCGGCGGCTGGACCAAGATCCTCCACTACAAGGACGCGGCCTACGCGCCCGATCCCGCCGCGGTCGGTGACATCTCGACCGGCGCCATCAACGGCTTCGCGAAGATGTCCGACTCCAACGTCAACGCGCTCGGCGGTCCGGGTTCGAAGCGCTACATGCTGAAGGGCAACAAGACGACGAAGCGCTTCGAGTTCATCTCGCCGTACGCGTTCAGCGACACGAAGAAGACCTGGGGCCTCATCGGCCCGCAGAAGTCGTTCGTCCTCGGCTGCGAGGCCGACGCGGGCTCGCCGTGCACGCTGGTCGAGTCGATCCCGACCAACGCCCAGACGGGCCTCGACTCGACGTCGCTCGGCCTCGTGGGCAACGACTGCGACCGCTTCTTCGTCGACTACGGCACGGCGGGCCCGTCCTGCTACAACCCGTCGGACGGCCTGCAGCGCTGCGTCAACTCCGGCTTCAGCTGCAACAACCACGAGATCATCGGCGACTTCTCCCTGTGGACGCGTGAGCTCGTCGTCGGCGAGGGCGCGCTCGCCTCGTGGAGCTTCGATCTCGACGGCAGCGACAGCACCGGCAACGGGCTGACGCTGACGCCCGTGGCCGGCGGCGGCCAGGTCGCGCAGTTCTCGGCGAACGGCCACCACGGCGGCGGCCTCGACACCGCGGCCGGCGGCTACGCGCGCGCGACCTTCCCCCGGTGCGTCACGAGCGGCGGCGGCTGCTCGACGGGCGGACAGGCGGGCCTGCTCATCCCGCAGAGCAACATGACGTTCTCCTTCTGGATGAAGAAGGCTGCGCAGGGCGGCGCGATCGGCGGCCTGCAGCTCGTCGAGGGCTCGGGCTGCGACCGCGTGATTGGGTCCAACAACGTCAACGGCACGATCAACTACAACGCGTGGAGCGAGGTCAACTACACCGGCGCGACGGTGCTGAATGACGGCAACTGGCACCACGTCGTCTACGTGCTCGACCACAGCTACGGCTTCCGCAGCTACGTCGACGGGATCCTCGACATCGACCAGACCGGCTCGACCAGCAACTACGGCGTCGGCGGCAGCGGCTTCGACTGGGCACGGAACTACTGGCTCGGCTCGAGCGGCAACTGTCGCTACGGCGCGGTCGGCTTCGACGGCACGTTCGACGACGCGGCGATCTTTGGCTACGCGATGACGAGCGACGACGTCCGCGCGCTGTACCTGTCGCAGCAGTGAGCGACGGCTGATCCGGTGAGGCCCGTGCCCGCGGCGACGCGAGCGCGGGCCTCGCGCCATTTCGGGGCTCTGGTATACGCGTCGCCATGTCCGAGTTCCGGTTCACCGAGCTGCTCCCGCTGGGCGACGATCCGACGCCGTATCGCAAGCTGACGTCGGACCACGTCTCGACCTTCACGGCGGGCGGACGCACCTTCGTCCAGGTCGAGCCCGAGGCGCTGACCCTGCTCGCGAAGGAGGCCATGCGCGACATCGCGCACCTGCTCCGGCCGGGGCACCTCGCGCAGCTCCGCGCGATCCTCGACGATCCCGAGGCGTCGCCCAACGACCGCTTCGTCGCGCTCGATCTGCTAAAAAACGCGGCAATTTCGGCTGGTTTCGTGCTGCCGATGTGCCAGGACACCGGGACCGCGATCGTGATGGGCAAGAGAGGCCAGCTCGTGTTGACGAGCGGCCGCGACGAGGAGGCGATCGCGCGCGGCGTGCAGCAGACTTACGAGGGCGCCTACCTCAGATACTCGCAGCTCGCGCCGCTCGACATGTTCCGCGAGGTCAACACCTGCACCAACCTGCCCGCGCAGATCGAGCTCTTCGCGACCGACGGCGACGCCTACAAATTCCTGTTCATGGCGAAGGGCGGCGGCAGCGCCAACAAGAGCCTCCTCTTCCAGGAGACGAAGGCGATCCTGAACCCGAAGAGCCTCGCGGCGTTCCTCGACCAGAAGCTGCGGAGCCTCGGCACGTCGGCCTGCCCGCCCTACCACCTCGCGGTCGTCATCGGCGGCACGAGCGCCGAGCTCTCGCTCAAGGTCGCGAAGCTCGCGTCCGCGCGGTACCTCGACGGGCTGCCCACCAAGGGCTCCGAGCTGGGCCATGGCTTCCGCGATCTCGAGACCGAGGCCGAGGTGCTGCGCATCGCGCGCCAGACGGGCATCGGCGCGCAGTTCGGCGGCAAGTACTTCTGCCACGACGTGCGGGTCGTGCGCCTGCCGCGGCACGGCGCCTCGTGCCCTGTCGCGATCGCGGTGTCGTGCTCGGCCGATCGACAGGCGCTCGGCAAGATCACGAGGGACGGCGTGTTCCTCGAGCAGCTCGAGGCCGATCCCGCGCGCTTCCTGCCCGAGGTCACCGACGCCGCGCTGAAGGGCGACGTCGTGAAGATCGATCTGTCACGTCCGATGAGCGAGATCCGCGAGACCCTGTCGCGCTATCCGGTGAAGACGCGCCTGTCGCTGACGGGGCCGCTGGTCGTCGCGCGCGACATCGCCCACGCGAAGCTCAAGGAGCGCCTCGACCGCGGCGAGGGCCTGCCCGCCTACCTGAAGCAGCGCGCCGTCTACTACGCGGGGCCGGCCAAGACGCCCGCCGGCATGGCCTCGGGCTCGTTCGGGCCGACGACCGCGGGCCGCATGGACGCGTACGTCGAGCAGTTTCAGGCCGCTGGCGGCAGCCTCGTGATGCTCGCGAAGGGCAACCGCTCGAAGGAGGTCACCGACGCGTGCAAGCGCCACGGCGGCTTCTACCTCGGCTCGATCGGCGGCCCCGCGGCGCGCCTCGCGCAGGACTGCATCAAGAAGGTCGAGGTGCTCGAGTACCCCGAGCTCGGCATGGAGGCCGTCTGGTCGATCGAGGTCGAGGATTTCCCCGCGTTCATCGTCGTCGACGACAAGGGCAACGACTTCTTCGCCGAGGTCACCGGCGCGGGCGCGCGTAAGCTGCCCGTCGCATGACCCTGACGATCGACGAGCTCAACGGCACGCCGTGCAAGACATATCTGCTCGTCTCGGCGGGTGAGGCGGCGCTCGTCGATCCCGTGCGCGACCGGCTCGACACCTACGTCGACGAGCTCGCGCGCCGCGGCGTCAGGCTGCGCTGGCTCGTCGACACGCACACGCACGCCGACCACCTGGCGCTGACGCGGGACGCGAAGGCGGCGCTCGGCGCGCCGTTCGTGATGCACGTGTCGAGCCCGAGCCCGCTCGTCGATCGCCACGTCGTCGATGGCGACACGCTCGCGGTGGGTGACGCGACGCTCACCGTCCTCGCGACGCCAGGACACACGCCCGACTCGATCTGTCTCGTGACCGACGGCGCGGCGCTGACGGGCGACACCATCCTGATCGGCGGCTCGGGGCGCACCGATTTTCCGGGCGGCGACGCGGGCGCGCAGTACGACGCGGTGACGTCGCGGCTCTTCGCGCTCCCTGGCGAGACGATCGTGTACCCGGGCCACGACTACAAGGGCCGCTCGACGACGACGATCGCCGAGGAGCGCGCCGGCAACGCGAGGTTCGTCGGCAGGACGCGCGACGAGTATGTCGCGCTGATGGCGTCGCTCGAGCTCCCGATGCCCGAAAAGGTTCAGATCGCGCTGCAGGTCAACCAGTCGGGCTTCGAGCCCGAGGAGGTCGGCTTCCCGCGGGTCGAGGAGACCGCCGCGCTCGCGCTGATCACGCCGCGAGCGCTGACGGCGCGGCTCGACGGCGCGTCGCCGCCGGTGCTGCTCGACGTGCGCGAGCCAGAGGAGTTCGTCGGCGAGCTCGGGCACATCGAGGGCTCGCTGCTCGTGCCGCTCGACGCGCTCGCGCGGCGGATCCCGAAGCTGCTCGGCTACGTCGATCGCGAGCTCGTCGTCGTCTGCCGCGCCGGCGCCCGCAGCGCGACCGCGGGCGCGATCCTGCGCAAGGCAGGGTTTCGAGACATCAAGAACCTCGCGGGCGGCGTGCTCGCGTGGCGCGCGGAGGGCGGCGCCGTGTGCAGGTGACGGCGGCGGTCTCGGCTACCACGCCGCCGATGCGGCTGAGTCGTTCCGCGTGCGCGAGTCACCGGCGCGACGGCCTGGTGAGACTGCGGCGAGCTCGGCCGCGTCGCTCACCTCACTCGCGTGATCGCTTCTTCTTGCGCTTCTTCTTGCCCTCCTCTGTCTTGTACTCGGGATCGCCGACGATCACGCGCCCGCTCGAGTAGCGCACGCGCCGCCGGAAGGCGCCGAGCTCGTCGCCGCCGATCACCCAGAGCTCTGTCTCCGCGCCCTCCTGGTGCATCGTCGGGAGCCACCAGCTCGACGACGCGAACCCGACCGGCGCGAGCGCCTCGACGCCCTCTCGGCCGATGGCGACGCCGCACGCCGCGTGTCCGCCCGCCTTGGGGTGACCGCAGCCGGACTGCAGCACGAGCTCCTCGTTGCCGACGGGGCGCCACCTCCAGACGTGCGCGACCTTGAACCGCCCGGCCGCGCGGCTCGCCAGCGCGTCGACCAGGTCGTCCGGCGGCGCGGCCAGCAGCGCGGCCTCGAGCTTGGGAGCGACCGAGACGCTGCGCAGCACCTCGCCACGCACGACGTCGAGCGTGACCTCGCCGAGGTTGCGCGGGCCCATGCAACAGCGAAATCCTCGGTCGGGCCTGGCCTCGGTCGCGCGGCGCGACTCGACGTTGGCGCAGCGTCCGACGACGTCGCCCTCGGCCGAGTTTCCGCCACGCACCGCGACCAGCGCGGCGTCGGTCGTGCCGCGCCCGTACGGGCTGTCGGTCCACTCCCAGACGGTGCCGTGCGTGTCGCGCACGCCGAACGCGCTCTTGCATCCGGGCGAGATCCCGACGGGAGGGACCGCGGGCGGCACGCGGCCGGTGTGACACGCGGCCTGCTGATAGCGCTCGCCGTAAGGATACGCGGTGTTGTTCGGCCCCTTGCACGCGCGCTCCCACTCGAGCTCGGAGCAGAGGCGCTTCTGCTGCGCCTCGCACGCGGCCTGGGCCTCGGCGAGCGTGACGCCGGTGCGCGGGATCGCGCCGGGCTCGTTGGGGTACGGGAGCTCATCGATGAAGAAGGGCTTCATCACCACCTGCGCGCCGGGCATCTCCCGCTCTGGCGCGCGCGGCACCTTCCCCGGCTCCGTGCCGGCGAGCAGGACTCCCCCTGGGACCAGCACCATCCCCTTGGGCGGAGACGACGGCAGCGTGGTCGACCCTGCCTGCTCGCTCGACGCCGCCGCGGGCGCGCCGCCCGACGCTGGCGACTTGCAGCCAGCGAGCGCCAGAAGCGCGAGCGCCGCACATCCTCGCATGCCCGACGCTCTACCAAGGATCTCCCACCGCCTTCTGGATTTCGCGTGCGAGGTCGGCCGACGAGCGGTACGACGCCCAGGTGATCCCCGCGCGACGGAGCCCCCGCTGATGGCCGCCAAACCAAGGGTCCAGCGCGTGCGCGAGCGCATCCGCGACGAGATCGCGAGCGCCATCGCCACCAGGCTCTCCGATCCCCGCCTGGAGGGGGTGTGGGTGACCGCGGTCGACATCGACGACGGCCTCGAGCTCGCGACGGTGCTGGTGCGCCACGTCTCGCAGGACTCGTCCAGGTCGAAGGAGATCTTGAAGGGCCTCACCTCGGCCAAGCCGCGGCTGCGCGGGATGGTCGCGGCGGCGCTCGGCATCCGCAAGGCGCCCGATCTGCGCTTTCGATGGGACGACGCCCTCGAGAAGACCCTCCGCGTCGAGGCGTTGCTCGAGGAGATCTCGCGCGAGCCCCGCGCCAAGTAGTCGAGCTCGCCTCGATCCAGCCGCGACCCGCTGGGCTCGCCTCGACGAACCTGGCTCGTGCAGGGGAGACATGACCTGGGGTGGTCCACGCGCTGGTCGGTGACGAGGTCGCGGGCAACTCGTGAGGTGACGGACTACCGGGAGATCGCGAGGTTCGGACCGACGTGCGAGGAGCGCTTCGACAGCAGCCCACCTGGGACGGGCGGTCACGGTGGTGGTGCTGGCGAGGGAGTAGGCCGAGAGAGGACAGCGGACGAAGAGCGCCCGCTCTCTCCCTTGGATTTCCAATGAATATTTCGGCGCCGAGGCGCTCCTGCGAGCCGCGCGCGCGTCGACGGCTCGTGATATCCGTCCGAGCTCTTCGTCGCCTCCCCGTCTCCACCCTGTTCCTGGTCGGCAGCTGCGCCGTGCTCGTCCAGCTCGCGTGCTCCAGCGACTCGTCGACGTCCGAGCCTCCGGCCACGACGCCCGGGCTCGCCACCGACTACAGCGGAGTGTGGGCGGGCCCCGCAGGTGAGACGGGGCTCATCGATCTGAAGGTCGGCGGCGCGTCCAGCGCGTCCTCGCACCTGCTGGCGGACACCTCGCCCCGCCCGCTGTCTGGCACGCTGATCCTCTCGTCGGTCATCGGCCCGATCACGCTGAGGGGCACGATCGATCCCGGCGCGAGCGTGACGTTCAGCGGCGCCGCGTCGTCCGCGCTCGGGAGCTTCACCTGCACCGGATCGCTCGTCGGCACCAGCCTTCGAGGCACCTGCACGGGCGCGGACGGCCTGACGCGCGAGTTCAACAGCGCGGCGCTCGGCGTGGCGCCCATCACCCGCTACTGTGGGACGTTCACGGGGCCGGTGTCCGGCGCGCTCAACCTGTTCACTTCGGGCGCGACCGCCGGCGCCGTGCTGTGGAACGAGAGCCTCAGCGGCGCCGCGGCGGGGACGGTCTCCGGGGCGAGCGTCCAGCTCTCGTTTCCGCTGTCGGGCGCCGCGACCGGCACCATCGCTGGCAGCGCCATCTCCGGCACGTGGAGCGTCCCCACTCTGGGCATGGGCACCTGGACGGCCGACTCCACCGGGTGCCCCCGCGGCACGTCGGGGGCTGGCGGCATGGGCGGCGCCGGCGGGGCGGGGGGCGCCGCTGGCAGCGGAGGCTCGGAGGCTGGCGCCGGGGGCGCGACGGCGGGTGGCTCGACCGGAGGCACGACGGCGGGCGGCGCGGGGGGCGAGGCCGGAGGCACGACGGCAGGAGGCGCGGGGGGCGAGGCCGGAGGTTCGACGGCAGGCGGCGCGGGGGGCGAGGCCGGAGGTTCGACGGCGGGCGGCGCGGGCGGCTCGACCGGTGGCGGTGCCGGCGGCTCGACGGCGTCCCTGGAGGTGCTCGTCGAGATCCCCTCCCACAGCCTCCGCAACGTGGGGACCAACGGGACGGTGGTGCACTACGTCGTCGACGCCATCCCCAACCAGCTCTGGTACATCCGCCCCGACGGGACCCAGAAGACGAAGGTGTTCGACGACACTGTGTACGGAGTCGCGGCGAACGTGAAGGAGGTGTTCTTCGTCGGGCCCTCGGGGCTCTGGACGGTCCCCGCGCTCGGCTCGACGCCGACCCTGCTCGCTCCGGCGACCTCGTGGGAGGGGGTCGCGACGGACGGCGTCGACGCGTTCGTCACCGAGCGCGCCGCCGGCGGCGCGATCCGGAGGTTCTCGCCCACGGGTGAGGCGCTCGGCGCCTACACCGGCCAGCCCGGGGTGCGGGCGATCGCGGCCGACGACAGCCGCGTCTACTGGTCGACCATCGCTGGCTTCGGCAACCCCTACACGGGGCGAGGCGTCTGGTCGGCGCCGAAGGACATGGCGGGCACGGTCACGCCAGTCATCCCCGAGGCGGACTTCGGCGGCCCGAAGGTCGAGGTCACCTACGTGAGCGTGTCGGGCGCCGATGTGTTCGCCCTCGCCTTCAAGACCATCCCGACGGTTCGCTACCACCTGCTCCACCACAGCGCCGACGGCTCGGGCCCCACGACCGAGGTCGTCCTCGCGCCCCAGGTCCGCGACCTCGCCCACGACGCCACCTATCTCTACTATATCGACTTCGACGACGCGCGCCCGGCGGGCACCAAGCAGCGGCTGTGGCGCGTCTCTCGCTCGAACCTCACCGGGCCGAAGGAGCTGCTCCTCGATGGGCTGGACGCCATCGACGATTCCATCTCGGGCTTGCTGCTGGACGATCAGAACATGTTCATCACCACGCTCCGCAAGATCCTGAGGGGCCCCAAGCCGTGACGGCGCGGGGAGATCAGCGCCGCGGGGGCGACGCCCCGGCGTCGAGCTCCGCGCGCACCGCGCGCCGCTCCTCCTCGAGGAAGTCGCTGACAGGGCCGAACAGCCGCGGCTCCCTCAGCCAGTGGGCGCTCTTCGTGAGCGTCGGCGCGAAGCCCCGCGGCAGCTTGTGCTCCCCGCCCGCGCCGGGCCCGAACCGCGAGAGGCCGAGCGACAGCGCCCTCTCGATGGAGTGGTAGTAGCAGACTTCGAAATGCAAATAGGGCCGCTCCTCGGTGGCGCCCCAGTACCTGCCCCAGAGCGCGTCGGTGCCGCGGAGGGCCGGCAGGCTCGCCCGCGGCGCCCGCCTCCCCAGCGGCGCCCGCCTCGCCCGCCCCGCCCCTGGAGGCCCGCGGCTCCGCCCGCGCCCGCCGCGCCGACGGACCGGGTGCCCTCGAAGGTGGGCGCGACGTGCGGTAGTTGCCGTCGTTGTCACCGGTTGACCACCATCACGTGCGCGTCCGTCGCCCCGGCCGACACGTCGACGGTGGCCGAGTGCGCGGTCGTGCCGGTCTTCGTCGGCGCCACGGGATCGCCCGCCGTCGACGCGATCCCGCCCTCGTAGGTGAAGGAGATCGGGTCTGCCTCGAACGAGACGAGCAGCGCGGCCGTGAACGGCGTCCCGCCGCCACCGAAGGGGTTGGGCTGGCTCGCCTGGATGGCAGATGCGCTCGACGCGATGTTGCATGTGAGGATCCCGGAGGAGATCATCTGACCTCGGCGCTCGAAGGCGGAGGCTCACGCCGTCGCGCGGCGGCGGCGCGGTCTCCGGGCGCGACCGGGGCGGCCGCGACCGCCCGGTAGGCGCTCTCCCTGTCGCTCGAGAGGACGTCATGCGTCTCGGTGCCGAGGGCGCTGGTGACTGTCAAGGTCCCCGTCAACCACGGCCGGGAGGTGTCGAAGGTGACGCAGGCGTGGGTGACGGTGGCGCCGGGGACGTTGGTCGAGATCGCGAGGGGGGCCCCGAAGACGGGCTGGCCGTCCCGCGCTCCGAAGAAGCAGACGAACCAGTAAGACTCGCCCGCCCAGTGCGCGGGGACCGTGACGACGTCGTCGATCGCGTCGACTACCCGCACCTGCCCCTCGAACGCTCGTCCGCCCGAGACGACAGTGAGGGTCACGTCCCCCGCCACCGCGGGCGCGTCCAGCGTCCGACGGAACCATGGGTCCTTCGGCGCGGGCTGCGCGACGCCAGCGCCGGAGATCGTCGCGCTGGTGTCGACCAGTGACGCCCTTGTAGCCGTGCGAGCTGCCCGAGCGCAGCCCGAGCCGCGGCCCGCCGTAGTGGAAGCGCACCGTGCTGCGGCGAAAGACTGGCGGCGTCGGGCGTTCGTGAAGGGGGCAGCGGGGCCCTCGGCTTCTGGGCGGCGCTACACGACGTCTTCCCGACCACGCGCGAGCAACGATGCTGGGTGCACAAGTTCGCCGACGTCCTCGACAAGCTGCCGGGGAGCCTGCAGCCGAAGGGAGCGCCTGCACGCGATGATGAACGCGCCGACGAAGGCCGAGTGCGAGCGGTTGATGGCGACGTTCGCGACCGACCACGAGGCGAAGAAGGCCGTGAAGCCGCCTCCAGACGGAGGCTGACAAGCTGACGACCCACTTCGATCTCCCGGGCGAGCGCTGGAAGCACTTGCGTACGACCGACTCGATCGAGTCGACGTTCGCGACGGTGAAGCTCCGTCAGCGCGTGATGAAGGGCGCGGGCTCGCGCAAGGCGGGCCTCGCGACGGCGCGACGCCTGCTGCTCCTCGCCGGCGCAACCTGGCGGCGCCTGAGCGGCCACCAGCTCCTGCCGCTCGTGCGCGCCGACGTTCGGTTCGTCGACGGAGCTCGCCTCGAGCGCGCCGACGTCGCCCCCGCGGCGACCGCGTCAAGCCGCAGAGGAAGACGAGGAAGACCCCCCGAGGAGGTCGCCACTTGATCATCGCGCGATCCACAGCTCTCGACCGTTTCTCCCGTGCAGGCCGCGCTCGTCGGATATTGTCGAGGGAACCCGCCATGCCGACTCAGAAGCTCTCTCCGCCCCGCGCCGTGGCCGTCCGCCGAGGCGACCTGCGACAGACGCTCGGCCTCGTCGCGTCGCTCGCCGTGGCCGCGTGCGCGGCCGCCGATGAACCCCCGACGCGCGACCACGAGACCGCGCCCACGGGCGAGGTGTCGCGGGAGCTGGTCAGCTACTCGTGCGCCGAGCACACGGACACCGGCTACACCAACGGCAAGGCGTTCACGATCAACGTCGTCACCGTCGACGGCGAGCCGGTCGAGGTCGAGACGGCCAACGCGTTCCTGACGATGGCCAAGGCCGCCGAGGCCTCCGGGATCAACCTGCGGATCAACAGCGGCTTTCGCACGATGGCGGAGCAGCAATATCTTTACAATTGTTACATCAACCAGAATTGCAACAACGGCAACCTCGCGGCGCCACCAGGTTACTCGAACCATCAGAGTGGCCACGCGCTCGACCTCAACACCGGCGGTGGCGCGCTCGGCTGGCTCAACGCCAACGGAGCAGCGTACGGCTGGAAGCGCACGGTGCCGAGCGAGGACTGGCACTGGGAGTGGTGGGGCGGCGGCAACCCGCAGAAGTATTGCGGCTGCACCGCGGCCCCCGAGGTCTGCGACGGCAAGGACAACGACTGCGACGGCGCCGCCGACGAGGACGAGGTCTGCGAGCAGCAGCGCCTGGTCGACCTGCCCGTCGCCTACGCCCCGCCCGGGACCACCGACGTGAACGGCGACGGTCGCGCCGACGTCTGCGCCCGCGCGGGCGACGGCGTCCACTGCGCGCTCGGCGAGGAGGCCGGCGGCGTGGGAGGCGACAAGCTCCTCGTCCCCCTCTCCGACGCGAACGGGTGGCAGGACGCGAGCAACTACGCGACGCTCCGCATGGGGGACATCGACGGCGACC
>CAUJFL010000225.1 GCA_963169165.1 Myxococcota bacterium
CGAAGTGGCGCCGTCGCAGCACGAGCTTGGCTTCAAGTACAACACGCTGGTGAAGACCGCCGACCGCATGCAGATCTACAAGTATGTCGTGCACCAGGTGGCTGCGGCCTACGGCAAGACGGCGACGTTCATGCCGAAGCCGATCAAGGGCGACAACGGCTCGGGCATGCACGTCCACCAGTCGATCTGGAAGGACGGCAAGCCGCTCTTCGCCGGCGACGCCTACGCGGGCATGAGCGACATGGCCCTCCACTACATCGGCGGCGTGCTGAAGCACGCGAAGGCGCTGGCGGCGCTCACCAACCCGACCACCAACAGCTACCGAAGGCTGGTGCCGGGCTACGAGGCGCCGGTCAACCTCGCGTACTCGAGCCGCAACCGCTCGGCGTCGATCCGCATCCCGATGTTCAGCCCGTCGCCGAAGGCCAAGCGCATCGAGGTTCGCTTCCCCGATCCCAGCTGCAACCCGTACCTCGCGTTCGCCGCGATGATGATGGCCGGCCTCGACGGCATCCAGAACAAGATCGACCCGGGCGACCCGCTCGAGAAGGACATCTACTCGCTGTCTCCCGAGGAGCTGGCGAAGGTCCCGCACATGCCGGGTAGCCTCGACGAGGCGCTCGACTCGCTCGAGAAGGACCACGAGTTCCTCCTGCGCGGCGACGTCTTCACCAAGGATCTCATCGAGACCTGGATCGAGTACAAGCGCGAGCGCGAGGCCGACGCCGTCCGCCTCCGTCCGGTGCCGTACGAGTTCGTCCTCTACTACGACACCTGAGGCGCGCCTCGCGCGCCGCACGAGAGGGTCGCAGCGCACCGCGGCCCTCTCGGCGTTTTGTGTGGTTACTGAATCGTGACCGACTTGGTCACGCTGACGGCGTCGCCAGTGAACGCTGGCACGCTGATGCCACGAAACTTGGACGCGATGCAGCTGCCGGTCGACGTCCCGGCGAAGGGTGGCCCCTGGATCAGCGCCTGCGTCGCGCGCCCGCTCGACGAGAACGTGACGCGCACGGTGCCGGTGCCGCGCGGACCGTCTGGCTGCGCGCAACCCGCCGCGGAGGCAGCGGCGCCCCCGAGCGCGGCGCGGGCGGCGTCCTTGTTGAACGCGGCCTCGGGCTTCGGCTCTTCCTTCTTGGGCTCTTCCTTCTTGGGCTCTTCCTTCTTGGGCTCTTCCTTCTTGAGCTCTTCCTTCTTGGGCTCTTCTCTCGCGATCGGGTCTGCGCTCTTCGGCTCGTCCCTCGCGACGGGCTCTGCCCTCTTCGGCTCGTCCTTCGCGACGGGCTCTGCCCTCTTCGGCTCGTCCTTCGCGACGGGTTCGTCCTTCTTGGGTTCTGCCTTCGGTTCGTCGACGGGCGCGGTGGGGACGGCGTCGGCGGGCTTCGTCGGTTCGGGCTTGGTGGGTTCGGCCGTCCTGGTCACCTCCGCGGCGCGAGCGGGAGCGGCGGGCTCGCGCGCCTCCCCGCGACCAAACAGAAAGTAGACCACCCCGGCGGCGGCGAGCGCGCCGACTGCCCACACCCAGCCCGGGAGGCGTTTGTCCTCGCCGGGCGCGGGCGCGGGCGCGGGCTTCGCGGCGACCGGGCTGACGCTGAGCAGCGGCTCGATCTTGGCGGCCGGCGCGGGGAGGTCGGCGGCGGGCGTCTCCCAGAGCGGCGCGGGCGCGGGCGCGTCGAGCGAGCCACCCCAGTCGAAGTCGCCCGCCTTCGCCGCGGGAGGCGGCGCGTCGACCAGCGACGCGAAATCGACCCGCCCCGACGGAGTCGACGACGGCACCGACTCGATGTCGGCGCTCAGCACCTGGAGATCGAGCATCCCCGACGACACCGGGATGGGCTCGTCGACCTGCGGCAGCACGATGGGATCGTCGGTGGGCGGAGGCGGAGGCAGCGACTTGGGCTTGCGGCGAGCCGAGGCGCCCTGCTCTGTCGGGCCGAGCTTGAACGCGGCGCTCGTGTCGCCGCCCGGACGCTTCGGTGTGACGCGCGGGGCCGCCGGCTTCTCGTCGAGGAGGGGGAGCGGCACGCTCGGCGGCTCGGGCGGCACGAGCAGGCCCGGCGCGACGGGGATCGTCGGAGGATCCGCGGGGACCTCGATCTTCGCCGTGACCCGCGGCGCGGCGCGCACGTGCGTGACCGACTCGCCCGAAGGACGTGGTGGCGGCGGCAAGCTCGTCAGATCGCCGACGTCGGCCTCTTGCTCGAGCTCGACCACCTCGGGCTCCAGCTTCGTCCCGTCGGCGACGATCGTCGCGCCGCACTTGCGGCAGCGATACTTGACCAGGCGGCCACGGATCTTGTCGTCGGGCGCGACGAAGCTCGCGCTGCACTCACCACAACTGACCTTCACGATTGCACCTTGTACAAAAAGTTACCGGGGCACCATAGCAAAGGCCCACAAAAGCGTGCCCGGTACTTCTGTTCAGGACCCACGCCGCCTCGCAGTCGCGCCTTGCCGCCGTCGGCGACGGACACTAGCGCTCGCGCGGTGTTCACCGGTCTGATCGAGGATGTCGGGATCGTCGCGCGGCTCGAGCGCCGCGGGCCATCGGCGACCCTCACGGTGTCGACCTCGCTCGGAGAGCTCACGCTCGGCGACAGCGTCGCGGTCGACGGCGTGTGCCTGACGGTGACGCGGCTCGACGCGGGCTCGTTCGCCGCCGACTGCTCGGCCGAGACGCTCGCGCACACGACGCTCGGCGCGCTCGCGCCCGGCGCGCGAGTACACCTCGAGCGAGCGCTCTTGCCGACCACCCGGCTCGGCGGCCACCTCGTGTCGGGCCACGTCGACGGCAAGGCGACGCTCGCGTCGATCGAGCCCGTCGGAGACGCGCGCAAGCTGACGATCACGGTCCCGGCCGCGCTGTCGCGCTTCGTCGCGAAGAAGGGCTCGGTCGCGCTCGACGGCGTCAGCCTGACGGTCAACGGCGTCGACGGAGAGCGCTTCGACGTGATGATCATCCCGCACACCGCGGACAAGACCAAGCTCACCGCGAAGCTCCCAGGTGACGCGATGAACCTCGAGGTCGATCTGCTCGCGCGCTATGTCGCGCGGCTGCTCGAGCCCTCGAGAGACGATCGGCTGCGCGCCGCCCTGTCACGCGCGGGCTACGGAGAGCCCTGACCCCACATGGACAACAACCCCGCATTCGAGCGCGTGGAGCGCGCGCTCGCCGAGATCCGCGCCGGAAAGATGGTGATCCTGGTCGACGACGAGGACCGCGAGAACGAGGGCGATCTGACGATGGCGGCCGAGCTCGTCACGCCCGAGGCCATCAACTTCATGGCCAAGCACGGCCGCGGCCTCATCTGCCTCACGCTGACCGACGCGCAGGTCGACAGGCTCGCGCTGCCGATGATGCAGCAGGCGGGGCGCGCGGGGCCGCCGCTCGGCACCGCGTTCACCGTCAGCATCGAGGCCGTTCGCGGCGTGACGACGGGCATCAGCGCGGCCGACCGCGCGCACACGATCAAGCTCGCGTGCTCGCCCGACGCGCGACCCGACGACGTGGTGACGCCGGGGCACGTGTTCCCGCTGCGCGCGCGCGACGGCGGCGTGCTCGTGCGCACGGGCCAGACCGAGGGCTCGGTCGACCTCGCGCGCCTCGCCGGGCTGACGCCCGCGGGCGTGATCTGCGAGATCATGAACGACGACGGCACGATGGCGCGGATGCCGGACCTCGAGAGGTTCGCCGACGAGCACGGCCTGTTGATCCTGAGCATCGCGGAGCTGATCCAGTACCGGATGCGGATGGACCGGCTCGTGCGCCGCGTCGCCGAGGAGACGCGCGTCCTCGACCAGACAGGCACGCCGTGGCGGATCGTCGTGTACGGCACCGAGCTCGGAGATCGCGAGGTGCTCGCGCTCGTGAAGGGTGAGCCGTCGCCGACCCAGCCGGTGCTCGTCCGCATGCACGCGGGCTCGATGGTCGGCGATCTGTTCAGCTCGACGCCGCGTGACGGCGGCAAGAGCCTGCGCCCCGCCGTCGAGCGCATCGAGCGCGAGGGCTGCGGCATCATCGTCTACTTCCCCCCCGAGGCGCGCCTGTCCGACGAGGTGGGCGGCGCGAAGGCCGGGCCGAGCCGCGGCGCGCCCGTCTTGCACGAGTACGGGATCGGCGCGCAAATCCTCGGCGATCTCGGCGCGCGCGAGCTGCGGCTCCTGACCAACAACCCGAAGAAGATCGCCGGCCTCGCGGGCTTCGGCCTCGAGATCGTCGAGACCTGCAGCCTGCGCGGCTGAGCCGTCAGGCCTCCGCGTGGCGCGCCAGCCACCGCTCGAGCTCGTCGGGCGGCAGCGCGCCGACCTGACGCGCCACCGGCGCGCCGTCGCGGAACGCGATCAACAGCGGCACCGAGCTCGCGTCGAAGCGCTCGGCGAGCGCAGGCTGCTCGTCGATGTCGACCTTGACGATCAGCAGCTTCCCGGCGAGCGCCTGCGCGGCGTGCTCGAGCGACGGCGCGATCGATTTGCACGGGCCGCACCACGTCGCCCAGAAGTCGACCACGACCGGCACCGTCGCGTCCGACACCACCGCGTCGAAGTCGGCCTCGGAGAGCGTGAGCGGCGCACCGCCGAGCGGCAGCGGCGCGCGGCACGTGCCGCACCGCGGCCCGTCGAACAGGCGCGCGGTCGGCACGCGGTTCGGCTGCCCGCAGCGGCGACAGCGGGTGACGAGGCCCACAGCGGCGCTCACGAGTCGATCGCGATGCCGAGCTTCCGGCGGAGCTCGAAGTACTCCTCGCTCACGGCGAACAGCACCAGCTCCTTCGAGCGCTCGCGCACCGGCAGCGGCTCGTCGCCGCCCGCCTTCACCAGCTCGAGCGCGACCTCGAGATCGTGCGCGACCAGGAAGCCCGCGCGATCGGCCGAGAGATCGACCGCCTGCACCCACTTCTTCAGGTCGAGCGAGCCGCCGCCGGAGAGCATCTTGGTCACGATGCTGGCGAGGTTGTCGCGCGCGTTGCCCTTCAGCGCGCCGCTGATGAAGTCGAGGTTCTCCTTCACGGGGCCCTCGAGATCGGCCGAGAGCGGGAACTGCGGCGCGATGAGCTTGATCGCCGCGAAGAGCCACGTCTTGAGGCCGGTGACGCTGGGCACGAGCTGCCGCACGTAGAACCCGGGGCGGAAGTACGCGAGGTGGCGCGCCGCGAGGAACGCCGCGGCCTGCGGCGGCACGTCGGCCGACAGCGCCGCGTGCCCGAGCACGATGCCAGGCGTGCGCGCGTGCAAGAACGACAGCCCGCCAGGATCGTTGGGGTTCTGGAACGTGAGCGGCGGCGTCATCCCCAGCACACCGGCCGCGTAGTAGAGCGTCTGCGACATCGGGTACGGGTGCAGCGACAGATCGAGCGCGTAGCGCGCGTCGTAGCCTAGGGACTCGATCGGCTGCGTCCGGGCGGCGAGGATCGTCGGCTCGAGGATCGACAGGACCGCCGTCAGCAGCGGATCGGCGTCGAAGTGCCGCACGCGCATGACCCAGTCCTCTTCGGAGAGACGATCCTGCGCGGCCGCGGGCGACTCGGCGCGCATCCGCTTGAAGAAGCGCTCCTCGTCGGGCTCGGCCATGTTGAGGCAGGTGAGCGCCTGGCAGAGGCACCACGCCGAGTCGGCCCTCTTCGACTCGGTGTAGAGCTTGCGGAGCAGCTTGTAGCCCTCGGGCTTGTGCGGGTTGCGCGCGAGCGAGGTGCGGAGCGAGGCCACCGCCTTGTCGAGGTACTTGGCCGGGTCCGAGACGTAGATGTCGGCGAGCTTCTCGTTGCGCTCGCGGTTGTCGGGATCGAGCGTCTGGGCGGCCTCGTACGCGTCGATGGCGTCGCCGGTCTGGCCGAGGTGCCGCTGGTACAGCTCGCCGAGCGCGTCGAACGTGGCGAGCAGCTTGTCGCGATCGTTGTCTTCCTGGACCATCTCGAGCTGCCGCGTGAGCAGCTTCTCGACCTCGGGCCACTCGCTGCGCGCGCGGCGCACCTCGATGGCGTCGCCGACGGCCTTCAGCGTCGGGTCGAGCTCGAGCACCTTGTCGAGCAGCGCGATCGCCTGATCGAGATCCTGCAGCTCCTTCTGGACGATGCCGGCCGCGGTCTGGAGGTACTTGGCCTTCTGCTTCTTGTCGTCGACGAAATCGGCGAGGCGCACGACGATCTCGACGAGCTTCGCCCAGTCTTTCTCCTCGCTGTAGAGCTGCATCAGCTTGGCGAGCAGCTTGCGGTCGTCGGGGCGATCCTCGAGGGCGGCGACGAAGCTCTTCGCGGCGCGGGTGCGGTCGCCGATCTTGCCGGCGATGATGTCGCCGATCTCGACGAGCATCGCGCTGCGCTCGTCGCCGGACAGCACGTCGAGGCGGCGGTTCTTGATGCGCAGGACCTCCTCCCAGTCGCCCTTGTCGCCGAACACCTGCGCGAGCGCGTCGACCGGCGCCGAGAACGCGGGGTCGACCTCGGTCGCCTCGGTCAGCGCCGCGATCGCGACGTCGAACTCGCCGACCTTGCGGGCGACCTCGCCGAAGCGGAACAGCGCGTCGGCCTTGTCGCGCCCGCGGAGCTGACCGCCGAGCTCGCCGGTGTAGCGCGCGCCGAGCTCGTAGGCCTTCTTCGCGTCGCCGTGCGCGGCGTGGACGCGGAACGCCCGACCCACGCTGTCGACGTCGTCGGGGGCGAGCTCGAGCAGGCGATCGACGGCCGCGGCGGCCTTGTCCTCGCCGCCGCTCTTCAGGAGCGCGTCGGCGTACTGCGCGAGCACGCGGCGCCCGTCGGTCGCGGAGAGCGCGTCGGTGCGGCTCGCCAGCGACTCGTAGAACCTGGCTGCCTCGACGAAGCGCCCGTCGTCGAACGCGAAATCACCGAGGATGACCAGCGAGTCGAGCGCGGTCGGATCGAGCTCGACGGCCTTCTTCGCGGCCTCCTGCGCGCGCGCCTTGTCGGCGAGCTTGTCCTTCGAGAGCTTGGCCAGCTCGCCGTACAGGCGGGCCTTCGACAGGTTGCCCTGGGCCGCCTCGATCTCGCGCGTGATGAGGTCGGCCGCGCTCGCCGCGTCGCCGCGCGCCGCGTAGGCCGAGCGCAGCGCGACGGTCGCCGCCGCGTTGTTCGGGTCGGCGTCGAGCGCCGCCTTGTAGCGCTGGATCGCGCCGTCGCGATCCCCGCGGCCCTCGAGCAGCTTCGCCGCGCGCATCCACTGCTCGGCCTTCTGCTCGGGCGTCGCGGCCTTCGTCGCCAGCGCCTCGATCGCGTCGAGCGCCGCCATCGCGTCGCCGCTCTGCTCGCGCAGCCGCGCCAGCGCCTCGAGCGCGCCCGAGTGGTCGGGAGTGATCTCGAGCACGAGCTGGTAGCAGGTCATCGCGCGCTCGGGGCTGCCCACCTGCTCGGCGAGCACGCGCGCGCGCCCGAGCAGGAGTTCCTGGCGGCGCGCGTTGTCGGTCGTGACCTTGAGGTGACGCTCGTAGAGCGCGGAGACGTCCTCCCAGCGGTCGAGCGCGCGATAGTGCCTCGCCAGCGCGGTCAGGCTGTTCTCGTGCGCGGCGTCGATCTTGAGGATCTCCTCGTAGGCCTTCGCCGCGGCCTCGTGGTCGAGGAACTCTTCGTCGTGGATCGCCGCGACGCGCTCGAGCAGGTTGATCTTCTGACGTGGGGTCGCGGCGATGCCGAGCTGCCGATCGAGGTTCGCGAGCAGCTCCTTGTACTTGCCGGTGCGGTTGAAGATGCGATCGAGGCCCTTCAGCGCGTCGAGGTGCCGCTCGTCGGCCGTCAACGCGGCCTCGTAACGGCGGACGGCCTCCGCGAGATCGTCGAGCTGCCCCTCGTAGAGCTCGGCGATCTTGCAGTAGGCGCGCGCGCGCTCCTCGCCCCGGAGCGCGTCGGCCTGCTTCTCGAGGATCTTCACGAGCGCGGCGTGATCGCCGGTGCGCTCGTAGATCTTGGCGAGCGCGAGGGTCGCCTGCTCGTGCGCGGGATCGTCGGCGAGGATCTGCTCGTAGATGTCCTTCGCGCGGAGCGGCTCGTTGAGCTTTCCGTCGAGCAGCTCGGCGGCGTGCGCCTTGAAGTCGCGCGCGCGGACCGGCGAGGTCGTGACGTCGGCGCGGCGGAGCAGCACGGCGCCGAGCTCGGGCCACTGCTGCGCGGTGCGGTAGATCGCCGCCATCCCGGCGAGCGCCGCGTCGTTGGACGGCTCGCCCTGGACGATCGACTGGAAGCAGGGCAGCGCGAGATCGGGGCGCGAGAGCTTGCCGCCGTACCAGCCGCCGAGCAGCAACAGGAGCGCGGTGCGCGCCTCGGGCGGGAGGTCGGTCTGCACGGCCTGACCGAGCGTGTTGACGACCTCGGTCCAGTGGGCCTGATCGGTGCCCGCGAGGCGCTCGACCTCCTCGGCGAGCTCGCCGTCCTGCGCGTCCTCGCACAGCGCCTGGGTGAACGCGACGAGGGCCTGCGCCTTGTCGTCGAGCTCGTGCGCGTACAGCTTGCCGATGTCGGCGAGGGCGCGCGCGCGCTCGGTGCGGCTCGTCGCGCGCTCGCTGCGCACGAGCAGCATCTCGACCAGCTCTTCGTACTTGCCGAGGTGGCGGCGCACCTCTTCGAGCGCGATGATCGCGATGTCGTCGTCGCCATCGAGATCGACCAGCGACGCGTACGCGGCCTCGGCGTGCTCGTGGGCCTTGGCCGCCTCGAAGATGCGCGCGGCGCGGAACAGCAGCGCCTTCTTCGTCTCCTTGTGCTTCTGCGCGTCCTCGCCCGAGACCTCGAGCGTCTCGGCCGCCATCGAGAACGCGTCCGCGACGCGCGACGCGTCCGCGCCCTCCTCGACGGCGCTCTCGAGCTTCAGCGCGGCGTCCTGGTCCGACGGCTCGGCGACGAGCGCGTCGATGCGCCGCGTGACCTCCTCGTCGTCGAGCTTCGACGCGGTCCGGGCGGCGGTCGTCCGGCCCAGCGTCTCCAGGGCCTCGAGCAGCGCGCGGCCGTCGCGGGGGCGGGCGCTCGGCTCCTTCTCGAGCAGCGACAGCACGAACGTGTCGAGCTCCTTCGTGACCCAGCCGCGCGGCGCGACGGCGGACGGCGGATCGGCCGGCCTCGACATGTGCGCGACCGCGATCTCGACGGGCGTGCTCCCCGCGAACGGAGGCTTGCCCGACAGGATCTCGTAGAGCATCACGCCGAACGCGTAGACGTCGCTGCGCACGTCGGCGCCCCTGCCTCGGTGCAGCTCGGGCGCGGCGATCTTGGGCGTCACGACCATGCCGAGGACGTCGCCGGCGGCGCGCGCGCGGCGGCGCAGGCGATCGGTCCCCGCGTCGACGACGAGCACGCGCTGCACCCCGCCCTCGCCGCGCGCGAGCAGCACGTTCTCGAGCTTCAGGTTGCCGTGGACGAGCCGCTTGTCGTGCAGCGCCGCCAGCACCTCGAGGATCGACTTGAGCAGCGGGCGCGCCTCGTTGAGGTGCATCGGCCCGGTGCGCGCGAGCCGCGCCGACAGCGGCTGCGCCTCGACGTAGTCGCACGTGACCGCGACTCGCTCGCCGAGCGGCCCGGCCGACGTGCCGGTCGACAGCCCCGCGTGCTCGACGCGCCCGATGAGCCTCACCGCCGTCTGGTAGCGGGCCACCCGTCGCCGGTCGAACGCGACCTCGCTGCGCAGCACGCGCAGCACGATCTCCTTGCCGTCACGCTTCGCGAGGTACGTGTGAGCGACGGGACCTTCGCCGATCTTGCGGCCGACGGTCACGTCGCCGAGCGACGCCCCCGGGGTCAGCTCGTCGAGCACCGGGAAGCCGTGCACCAGGAGCTCGCGGAGCTTGGGATCGAGCTCGGTGCGCGACGCCGCGACCGCGTCGACCAGCGCGTCGAGCGCCTCGTGCTCACGGCAACGCTCGACCAGGGCGCGCGCGAACGCCGCGCTCGACGTCGCGCCCCCCACCTCTTCGGGCGACCAGCCGAGCAGGTCGCGGGTCAGGTTGACGAGCTCGTCGAGCTTGAACAACCGCTCGAGTTCACCGCGGAGAATGTCGATGTCCATCGCTGTGGCTTTCGGTGCGCGCCGAGGGGCGCGGGCGCGCGATGCTAGACAAGGACGCCCGCGGCGAGCGCGGAAAACGCGCGCGGCCACACCACCGGAAAGTTTCACCCGGCGGCGCCGCCTGCGGCGGCTTGTTGGTGTTCTCGCGCGGCTTCCGCTACACACACTGAACATCCGTCATGGGACGCACCCTCGAGCGCTACCTGCCCGCCCTCGTGCTCGCGATCGCCGCGCTCGGCGCGCCGTACCTGATCTTCTCCTCCGAGGGCCTGCCGCGCCTGCGCTCGCTCGACGCCGAGCTGTCGCGGGTGAAGGCCGAGAACGACGAGCAGCGCCGCCAGATCTCGTTCCTCCGCGGCGAGGTGCAGCGCCTCAAGGACGATCCGACCGCGGTCGAGCGCATCGCCCGCGACGAGCTCGGTCTCGTGCGCAAGAACGAGGTCGTCTTCCAGTTCGCCGAGCGGCGCTGACGGCGCGTCGCGTGTGGCTCGCGCGTGCGATAGAGTGACGTGATGAGCGTCCGCCGCGTGCTGCCCAGAGAGGCCGAGACCCTGCTCGCCGAGGGCTACGTCTACGTCGATGTGAGGAGCGTGCCCGAGTACGAAGAGGCCCACCCGGCGGGCGCGTTCAACGTGCCGCTGATGCACGCCGGACCGGGCGGCATGTCGCCGAACCCCGAGTTCCTGGCGGTCATGCAGCGCGAGTTCGCGCGCGACGCGAGGCTGCTCCTCGGCTGCCGCTCGGGGCAGCGGTCGATGCGCGCGGCCGAGCAGCTCACGGCGGCCGGCTTCACCGACCTCGTCGACCTCTCGACGGGCTTCGACGGCAACCGCGACGGCTTCGGGCGCGTGACGACCGAGGGCTGGCGCGACGCGGGTCTGCCTGTCGAGTCGGGCGCGGGCTCGCGCGGCTGGGCGACGCTGTCGAGCAAGTAGGCGCGTGCGAATCGTCGGTGGGCGCCTCGGCGGGCGCAGGCTGACCGCGCCGCGCGGCGACAGGACGCGGCCGACCAGCGACAAGGTGCGCGAGGCGCTGTTCAGCGTGCTCGGCGACCTCGACGGGCTCACGGTGCTCGATCTGTACTCGGGGACCGGCGCGCTCGCGCTCGAGGCGCTGTCCCGCGGGGCGGCGCGCGCGGTGTGCGTCGAGTCGTCACGCGACGCGCTCGTCGCGCTCGACGACAACGCGCGCGCGCTCGGGCTCGCGCCGATCGTCGTCCGACGGCCGGTCGAGCGCGCGGCGCGCGACGTCGCGGCGCACGGCCCATTCGAGCTCGTGTTCGCCGATCCCCCGTACGCGCTCGTCGACTCGGGAGAGGCGATCGAGGCCGTCGCTCGCTACGCGCCGCTCGCGTCCGAGCGCGCGCTGTTCGTGCTCGAGCACGCGGCGAAGAGCCCGGCGCCGCGGGTCGACGGGCTCACCCACGACGAGACGCGCGCGTGGGGCGACACGGCCGTGAGCTTCTACCTTCGCGAGGCGATGGCGGCGCGGTGAAGCAGCTCGGCCTGTTCTCCTCCGACGCGCCGCTCGACCTCTCCCGCGAGGCGGCGCTCGCAGCGCGGCTGCCCGACGCGGTCAAGCTCGGCACGTCGAGCTGGACGTTCGCGGGGTGGAGCGGCCTCTGCTACCCGCGCGGGACGACCGAGCGCGAGCTGCGAGAGCGCGGCCTCGAGCTCTACGCGCGCTGCCCGCTGTTCGGCACCGTGGGGATCGATCGCTCGTACTACGCGCCGCTCTCGGTCGACGAGCTGTCGCGCATGGCCGCGGCGCTGCCGCCCGGCTTTCGCGCCGTGATGAAGGCGTGGGGGAGGCTCACCTCGCCGCACGATCCCCGCACCGGAGAGGTGTGGGACACGTACCTCGATCCCGCGACGTTCACCCGCGAGGTCGCCGATCCGGTGCGCCGCGCGTTCGCCGAGCACACGGCGTCCATCGTGCTCGAGTTCGCGCCGATCCGGCGCGCGCCGCCGCCGGTCGAGCGGTTCGCCGAGCGCCTCGATCGATTCCTGTCGTCGATCCCTCGAGATCTGCCGCTGTCGGTCGAGCTGCGCACGCGCGAGCACCTCGCGCCGCCCTACCTCGACGTGCTGCGACGCCACGACGTCGCCCACGTCCTGAACCTCTGGGAGGCGATGCCCGATCTGCGCGAGCAGCTGGCGCTCCCGGGCGTGCTGACGGCGAAGGACCACGTCGTCGCGCGCCTGCTGATGCGGCCGGGCACGCGCTACGCCGACCGCAAGGCCGAGATGGCGCCGTTCGATAAAATCACCGATCCCAACCCGGAGATGCGCGCGGACGTCGCGTCGCTCGTCCGGCTGTGCGCGGCGACGGCGCGGGTCGCGTACGTGATCGTCAACAACAAGGCCGAAGGCTGCAGCCCGCTGACGATCGCCGCGCTCGCGGCGACGATCACCGCGCGAGACTCGTCGGGCGAATTCGGCTAGTCAACGCAGGATGCGCGCTCGACGTTGGCTCGCCCCGTGTGCCGCCGTGGCGGTGGTCGCCGCCCCCACGACCTCGCTCGCCGACGACGACGAGCCGCCGGTGGTGGTGCCCGCGCGCGGCAAGGCGCGCCGCGGCGAGCGTCCGGGTCCGCGGCGCGCGAGGAGCGCGGTCGAATTCGAGGAGACGCGCCGCCCGTACTCGATGGGCCCCGAGGGCTTCCCGCTCGCGGGCTACCACGGCGGTCACTTCTTTCTGCGCGACGATCACGATCAGTTTCGGCTCTATCCGGGCCTGCTGATGCAGGTCGACACGCGCGCGACGTTCGGTCGGGGCGTGCGCGACGTCGACGGCCCCGCGGGCGATCCGCTCCACACCCAGATGACGATGCGACGCGCGCGCGTCGACCTCGGCGGCGAGATCCTGTCGCGCTGGTCCTTCTTTCTGTCAGGAGATCTCGCGGGCCCGAAGCCGCACCTCGAGCACGGCTTCCTCGAGGTGCGCGTCGCGCGCTGGCTGAGGCTGTCGGTGGGCCAGCAGCAGGTGCCGTTCACGATGGAGAACCGCACGAACGAGGCGCACATGATGTGGCTCGAGCGCCCGCTCGCGGTGCGCTTCGGGCAGCCCTCCAACAAGGATCTCGGCGTGATGGCGGCCGGCCGCACGCGCGGCGGCGTCTTCGCCTACGAGGTCGGCGCGTTCGGCGGCGACGCCAACCAGGAGCGCGGTCCCGTCCGTCAGAACGCGGACGAGCGGCTCGACGGCGTCGCGCGCGTGGTCGCGCGGCCGCTCGCGACCACCGGCACCATCGCGCGCAACATCCAGATCGGGGCGTCGGTGCGCTACGGGATGCGCGCCAAAGAAGACGTCCGCTACCCGCTCGCGCCCATCTTGACCGACGGGGGCTACACCCTCTTCGCGACGAGCTACCGCGGCGCCGACGGGCGCACCGTCAACATCCTGCCGTCGGGGCTCGACACGGCGTTCGCGGGCGAGGTGCGCGTGCCGGTGTCGCGGCTCGACTTCAGGTTCGAGTTCGTGTCGCTGCGTCGCAACACGCGCGAGGCGGTCGCCGGGCTCGAGGCGACGCACAGCGAGCGCTTCGGTCACATGTCGGGTTCGGCGTTCTACGCGCAGCTCGGCGTCTTCTTGATGGGTCGGCCGGGCCTTCGCGAGGCGCCGGGGCGGTTCTCCACGCCGCACATCGGCTTCCCGAAGGGCCACCCCGAGAAGGCCCCGCGCGGGCTCGAGATCGTGCTCCGCGGCGAGTCGCTCCGCGCGAAGTACTCGCCGGGCGATCGCGCGGCCGTCCCCGGCGACGCCTCGCCCGACGCGCGCGTGGCGGTCGACGTCGTCGGCGCGGGCGTCAACTACTACGCGACGCACCACGCCTCGCTGTCGCTCGGCTACGGCTACGTGATGGTCCCTGGCTCGTACATCGGCGACAACGCGGCGCTCGCGCCGGGCAACCTCGGCTGCCGCACCGCGCGCACCGACGTCGGCCCCAACACCGCCTGCCACACCGGCGCGCACAGCCTCCACGAGCTGACCCTCCGCGGTCAGATCGCGTTCTGAGCGCGAAGCTCGGCCGCCCCTCCAAGTGATGCAAGAGCCCCCCGATCGCGGCGACCGCGTGTCCGAGGACGAGGTGCCGGTGCTCCCGCCGCCCCGCGAGGGGTCGATGTTCTGGCGGGTCGGCGGCGTCGTGCGCACGCTGCGCCCGCACCAGTGGCTGAAGAACTCGTTCGTGCTGGCGCCGGTCGTCTTCGCGAAGGACATGTTCAGCCCGCCGCTGCTGCTGTCGGCGGTGTCCGCGTTCACCGTGTTCTGCTTCCTCGCGGGCGCGGTCTACACGATGAACGACGTCGTCGACGTCGACGGCGACCGCGTACACCCCGTCAAGCGGTTCCGGCCGATCCCGTCGGGCCGCGTGCCGGTCGGCGCCGCCAAGGTGATCGCCGCGGTGCTGGTCGTCGCGTCGCTCGGCGGCGCGTGGCTGCTCGATCGATGGTTCGCCCTCACCGCCGCGGGCTACTTCGCGCTCAACGCCGCCTACTCGTTCAAGCTGAAGAAGCTCGCCTGGATCGACGTCGGGTGCATCGCCGCGGGCTTCGTCCTGCGCGTGGTCGCCGGCGGCCTCGCGACGCACATCAAGGTCTCGTCGTACCTCCTGCTCTGCACCGCGCTGCTCGCGCTGTTCCTCG
>CAUJFL010000226.1 GCA_963169165.1 Myxococcota bacterium
AGGATCTCTTCTTTCGCGTCGTCGTGGTGCGGCTCGAGATGCCGCCGCTCCGCGCGCGCGACGGCGACGTGCTCCTGCTCGCCCGCGTCCTGCTGGCCCGCCAGGCCGAGCGCACCCGCAAGGCCATCACTGACATCTCACCGGCCGCGGCCGCCGCGCTGCTCGCGTACGACTGGCCTGGCAACGTGCGCGAGCTGGTCAACTGCATCGAGCACGCGGTCGCGCTCTGCCGGCTGAGCCACGTCACCGTCGAGGATCTGCCGCTGAAGGTGCGGCGTCACGCGGACGGCTCGCGGGCGCCGCTCCCCGAGGCGCGCCACGACGGCGGGCTCTTGACGCTCGCGGAGGTAGAGCGGCGCCACATCCTCGCGGTGCTGGCGGCGTGCGACGGCAACCGCGCGGCTGCCGCGCGGGCGCTCGACCTCGATCGGACGACGCTGTACCGAAAGCTCCAGCGATACGGCCTGCCCGCGCGCGACCCGTGAGGCGCATTTGCTTGTCCGGCGGGCCCATTTGGCGGTACGAGGGCCGTTTCAGGGAGCCTCGAATACAGATGAATGTCAAGAACCTAACCGCTGGGATGGGCGCCGCGCTGGCGCTCTGTTGCGCGACCTCCGCCGCCGTCGCCCAGGACGTCAAGGACGGGACCGGGACGGGCATCAAGGCGGCGACCACCGGCTCGACCGACGTCACGAGCGACAAGATGGCCGCCCGTGACAAGGACGCGGCAGGCAAGGACGCGGCCGAGCTGTCGCTGGCGCTCGGCCTGTTGGCAGCGGACGGAAACTCGAAGACCCAGGCCTACACCGGCGCGGAGAAGTATCGGCTGCGACGGGGCGCCAACCAGTTGAAGCAAGCCTTCGCGTTCAACTACGCGCGCGCCGCCGTCGCCGACGGGCCGATGCAGGACACCGTACGCAACTTCCAGGGGCTCCTCCGGTTCGACCGGTTCCTCGGCGATTTCACCCTGTTCCTGTCGACCCAGGCCCGCAACGACAAGTTCCAGGGCCTCGACGCCCGCGTGCAGGTCGACCCGGGCGCCGCGTACTACTTCATCAACCAGAAGGATCGCTCGCTGTGGACCGAGTTTGGCTACGACCTGACGGCGGACTTTCGCCATCAGGACGCGGTCGACGCGGCGCGCGCGAAGGCCGTGGCCGACGGCAAGGACCCGCAGAAGATCAAGGAGACGAGGACGCTCCACTCGGCGCGCCTCTACTTCGGCTACGACCACGCCCTCAGCGACACCTCCAAGCTGACGCTGGGCCTCGAGTACTTGCAGGGCCTCGCGTCGAACGAGAGCCAGACGGCCAACGCGTACCGAGTCAACTTCGACACCGCGCTGACCGCCAAGGTGTTCAAGGCGCTCAGCATGTCGACGTCGTACAGCCTCCGGATCGACTCGGCCGCCGAGCAAGTTGGCAAGAAGAAGACCGATCAGCTCCTCGCGGCGACGCTCGTCTACACCTTCCTCTGAGGCGCTCCGATGCTCGAAGACTTCAAGAAATTCATCCTCCGCGGCAACGTGATCGACCTCGCGGTCGGCGTGATCATCGGCGGCGCGTTTGGCAAGATCGTCGAGTCGCTCGTGAAGGACGTGATCATGCCGCCGATCGGTCTCGCGCTCGGCAAGGTGAGCTTTGTTAATATGTACAAAGTGTTGAAGGCCGGTGAGTCGCCGATCCCCGAGGGGATGCCCTACGACGAGGCGCTCAAGGTGAAGGGCGCCGTGCTCCTCGGCTACGGCAGCTGGATCAACCACATCGTCACGTTTCTCATCGTGGCGTTCTGCGTGTTCTTGATCGTGAGGATGGTGAACAAACTCTACCCGCCGCCGAAGCCCGCCGACCCCGAGAAGCCCGCGCAGGAGAAGCTGCTCGAGGAGATCCGCGATCTGCTGAAGCAGCGCGCTTGAGCGGGGGAGGCGCGGGCGCGCGGGGCGCGGGGCGTGTAGACTCGCGGTCATGCTCACGCGCGCTTCTCTTCGCCTCACCCCGCTCTCGACCGCCGTCTTGCTGGCCCTCGCGTGCGGCGGCGGCTCCACCGTCGACACGACCGATCCCCCGACGACCGGCGCGACGGCGGGCGCGGCGGGGCACGCCGGCGCCGCGGCCGGACAGGGCGGCGCAGGCCAGGCAGGCGCCGCGGCAGGTCAAGGGGGCGCGAGTGCGGGTCAAGGGGGCGCGAAGGCGGGGCAGGGAGGTGTGGGCACCGGTGGCGCCAAGGCAGGCGCGGCCGGGCAGGCAGCGGCGGGACAGGCCGGCGCGAGCGCTGGCTCCGCAGGGAAGGCCGGCGCGGGCGGGGGCGCCGCGGGGGCGGGCGGCGGCGCGGGCGCGAGCGGGACAGCCGGCGCGGGCGGGGCCGGGACCGCAGGCGCGGGCGGCGCCAAGCCGACGACCGAGGTCTGCAACGGCGTCGACGACGATCTCGACGGCCAGATCGACGAGGGCTGCGACGACGATCTCGACGGCTTCTGCGACGCGGCGATGATGGTCGAGGCCGGCGCCAAGTGCGCGAAGGGCGGGGGCGACTGCGACGACACGGATCCCACCATCTTCCCCGGCCAGACCGCGCACAAAGAGGGCGTCGACTATGACTGTGACGGCAAGCGAGAGTACGCGGCGAAGCTCGTCGTCACCGTCGACGACCGCGCGAAGGAGGTCTGCGTCAACGGCGCGCAGCTCAAGCTTGGCGCCAACTATGACAACTGGACCAAGACCGACACCTACGCGCTCGTGCTCGAGTCCGGTCCCAACTCGATCGGCGTCTCCGGCGAGGACACGGGGATGGTCATCACGGCCATGGCGGCGGTGCTCGAGGTCAACGGAAAGCGCTATCCGACGCGCGGCGTGCCCGGTGGCAAATTTTACAAACCTGCTGATCCCGAGTGGAAGGCGACGCCGTGGCGCTACTTCCCCAAGGACGCCTCGACCGACAAGCTCGGCTGGTGCGATCGCACGTTCGACGACTCGGCGTGGGGGCCCGCGATGCGCGCGGCGGGCAGCGGCTCTCCGTCCTTCCTGGTCGGGCAGGCGAGCCCGTGGGCGTGCGGTTCGGATCTGTGCACCGCGTTCCCGCAGAGCGGCGCCGATCAGCCCGAGTGGATCTGGGATCCTTACCCGGTGAGCCTGCAGACCGCGTGGATCCGCACGGTGGTCACGCTGCCCTGACCGCTTGCGTGCCCCGGCCCGCGCGGGCTAAGGGAGAGGGATCGTGCTCGTCCCGATCAACGAGAACCACCCCGAGCCCCGCAAGATCGCCCGCGCGGTCGACGCGCTCGAGCGCGGGCACGTCATCGGGTACCCCACCGACACCGTCTACGGCCTCGGCTGCGATCTGATGAACAAGAGGGCGATCGACCAGCTCTACCTCGCGAAGGGGATGGATCGAGCGAAGCAGCTCGCCTTCATCTGCGCCGATCTCGCCGACATCGCCCGCTACGCCGTCGTGGAGAACCACCAGTACCGCGTGCTGAAGCGGCTGCTGCCGGGCCCCTACTGCTTCGTGCTCTCGGCGACGCGCGAGGTGCCGCGTCTCGTGCAGTCGAAGCAGAAGACGGTGGGCATCCGCGTCCCGAACCACGAGGTCACCCAGGCGCTCGTGCGCGCGCTCGGCCGACCCGTGATCAGCACGACCGCGAACCTCCCTGGAGAAGATCCCATGGTCGATCCGCGCGAGATCTCCGACCGGCTCGGCGGCGTCGAGCTGGTGCTCGACACCGGCGCCGGCGGGCTCGTGCCGACCACGGTCGTCGATCTGACGGGGGCGCACCCGGTCGTCGTCCGAGAGGGCGCGGGCCCCATCGACGCGCTGTAGCGCCGCGCGGCTATCGGCCCGCGATGATCACGCCGAGCGCGTGCGTGACGCGCGCCCCGAGCAGGCCGAACTGCACTCCGACGCCGCTCGGCTTGGTCCACCGCACGGTCGCGGGCAGCTCCACGCGTCCCACGTCGGGCAGGACGAGCGAGAGCGTGAGCTCGTCACCGAACGCGAGCGGCGCCGCGAGCTCGACGAACGCGCCTCCGAAGGAGAGGTCGACGACGCGAGCCTCCGTCGGTTCGAGCCCCGCGCGCAGCAGGCGCGCGTCGAGGGCGACGAGGCTTCGAGGGTGTCGGCGCTGTTCGACCACGGCCACAGGGTATCCCAACGCCGCGCGAGGGGAAGGCGCTCGGCTCAGAGCAGCTTCACCGAGAGCGCGAGCGCCGACACGCACGCGGACAGGGCGACGGCGAGCGCCGGGTGTGACCACCGCCGTCGCACGAAGAGCGCGGAGAGCGCGAACGCGCCCAGCGTGGCCAGCGCGACCTCGGCGATCACCCTCGCGCCGCCGACGGCGCCCGACGGCAGCCTCGCGGGCGCGACGCCCCGGACGACCGCCCCGCGCACGCGCAGCTCGAGCTCGGGCGGGCCGCGCAGCGACGCGCGCAGGTCGACCAGCCGCACCTCGCCGCGCGGCGACAGCGCGATCTCCGCGGCGTCGGCGGCGATCGACCCGCCGAACACGCCGGAGACGCGCGGGGCTGGGCGACAGACCCACGCGACGCCGAGCGGTGGCACCTCGGAGAGCGCTCGATCCTGGCATGCCCGCCGCGCCCCTCGCACCAGCTCGTCCAGCGCCGCGACGTCGCGCGCGCCGACGCCCCACGCGAGCGACGAGGAGATGGCGAGCGCGGCGAGCGCCGCGACGATCGGCCAGCCCGCGAGCGCGACGTCGCGAGGCCCACGCCCCGAGAGCAAGGCGACGTCGGCCTCGCCGGTGTCTACGAGCCGCGCGGCGCCGAGCGCGAGCCCCGCGGGCAGCGCGAGGCAGACCGACACCTCGAGCGCGCCGGTCACGAGCGCTCGCGCGAACGGCCACACGACCGGCCAGCCAACCCTCGGATCGAGCACCCAGGGCAGCACGCGCGACAGGGCGAGCGAGAGCGACAGCGCCGCGACGACCGCGAACACACGCGACGTCGTGCGGGTGAGCGCGAGCGACCAGGGGCGCATGTCACGCGCGAGGCTACGTCGTCCCCAGCGAGAGCGCAGCCAGCCGCGCGTAGGCGCCGCCTCGCCGCACGAGCTCGTCGTGGGAGCCCTCCTCGATCACGCGCCCGTGATCGAGCACGACGATGCGATCGGCCGCGCGCACGGTCGACAAGCGGTGCGCGATCACGAGCGCCGTGCGGCCGACCAGCAGCGCCTCCATCGCCGCCGTGAGCCGCGCCTCGGTGACGCTGTCGACGCTGGCCGTCGCCTCGTCGAGCACGAGGACGCCCGCGTCGCGGTACAGCGCCCGCGCGAACGCGATGAGCTGGCGCTCTCCGGCCGAGAAGTTGCTCCCTCGCTCGTCGACCCGCGCGTCGAGCCCGCCCTCTCGACGCTCGAACGCCTCGAGCGCGCCCACCGTGCGGAGCGCGGTCCGCACGCGCTCCCGGTCACACCGCTCGCCGGCCGCGATGTTGTCGGCGATGGTCCCCGGAAAGAGGAACACGTCCTGCGGCACGACCGAGAAGCGCCGCCGGAGCACCTCGCGCTCGAGGGCCGTGACGTCGTCCCCGTCGACGCGCACCACGCCCGAGGTCGCCTGGTACAGCCGCAGCACCAGCGCGGCGATCGTGCTCTTGCCGGAGCCAGTCGCGCCGACCAGCGCGACGCGCTCCCCGCGCCGTACGCGGATCGACACGTCGTGCAGCACCGGCGCGCCCTCCTTGTACTGAAACGACACCCCGTCGAGCTCGAGGGCGAGCGCCGCGTCTCCGCGCGTCGTGTGGGCGCGCGGCGGCGGCGTGTCAGAGTCGTCGTTGGCGAGCAGCATCGTCACGCGCTCGGCGCCCGTGAGCGACGACTGGATCTGGGTGTAGCGCGCCGACAGATCGCGGATCGGGCCGAAGAATTGCTCGATGTACGCGATGAACGCGACGAGCGTGCCGAACGTGAGCCCCCCGCCGAGCCCGCGCGCGCCCGCGTACCAGAGCACGGCCGCGACGCACACCGACGAGGCCATCTCGACGGTCGCGTCGAGCGCCGCGTCGAGCGCGATCGCGCGCATGTTGGCGTCGCGGTACGCGCGGTTCTGATCGTCGAACTCGCGCGCCGCGCCCGCCTCGCGCGTGTACGCCTGCACGACGGCCATGCCGCTCACCTGCTCCGCGAGCAGCGTGTTCAGCCGCGCGGTCTTGTCGCGGATCTGCCTGAACGCGACGCGCGCGCGTCGCCGCACGAGCTCGACGAGGAGGCCGACCAGCGGCAGCGCCGCGAACGCGATCAGCGCGAGCCGCCAGTCGAGGAGCAGCATCATCGTGACGATGCCGAGGAGCTTCACCAGATCGCCGGCCGCGTTGACCGCGCCCGACGCGAACATCTCGCCGATCGAGTCGACGTCGTTGGTCACGCGCGTGACCAGGCGCCCCACCGGCTGGTTGTCGAAGAACGACAGCGATCGCGTGTGCAAGAACGAGAACACCCGCGTCCGCAGCCGGTGCATCGCGCGCGCGCCCACCGTCTGGATCGCGAGCGTCTGCGCGAACGCGAGCAGCTGCTCGCCCAGCGTGACGGCGACGAGCAGCGCCGCGCTCGTCGCGGTCGCGTCACGGCCCACGCCGTCGAACAGCGCGCGCATCAGCACCGGCCGCGCGAGCGAGAGCGCGGCGATCGCGAGCAGCGCGCCCATCGCCAGCGTGAGCAGCGCCGCGTCGGGCCGCACGTACGGCGACAGCGAGGCGAGCAGGCGGAGATCGGGCGTGGCGTCGACCTCCCCCTCCTCGTGGAACGCCTTCAGCGACTCCTCGCCGTTCTTCGGGGCGGGGCGCGCGCTCGTCGTCACTGGTCCGCCTCCGCGTGGGCCTGCTCCGCCGCGAGGGCCGCGTACAGGCCGCCCCCTGTCAGCAGCTCGGCGTGCGTGCCCGCCTCGACCACGCGGCCCTCTTCGAGCACGATCACCCGATCGCAGCGGGCGGCCGCCGCGACCCTGTGGGTGATCAGCAGCAGCGTGCAGCGCCGCGCGCGCTCGGCGATCGCCTCGAGGATGCGGGCCTCGGTCTTCGCGTCGACCGCCGACAGCGGGTCATCGAGCACGAGCACGGCGGGCTCGCGGAGGAACGCGCGGGCGAGCGCGACGCGCTGTCGTTGCCCGCCCGAGAGCTGCACGCCGCGCTCGCCGACGACGGTCGCGAAGCCGTCGGGCAGCGCCTCGATCTCGGCGCGGACGCCCGCGTCGTCGGCCGCTCGCCGCACGCGCTCGTCGACGCCGGGGCCGTCGGGATCGTCGAGGGAGAGGGCGATGTTGCGCGCCACCGTCGTCGAGAACAAGAACGCGTCCTGCTGCGCGTAGCCGATCGCCTGGCGCAGCGACGCGAGCGGGAGGTCGACCACGTCGACGCCGTCGAGGAACACCGCGCCGCGCGGGGTCTGGAGCAGGCGCGGCAGCAGCGACGCGAGCAGGCTCTTGCCGCCGCCTGTGCGCCCGACGATCGCGAGCGACGTGCCGGCGGGGACCTCGAACGACACGTCGCGGAGCAGCGGCGCGTCGCCGAGCCCGAACGTGAGCCCGCTCACCCGCAGCGCGCCGTCGACCTTCGCGGGGGCCGGCAGCGGGCCGTCGACGACGTCGGCCTCGGCCTCGTACACGACCCTCAATCGCTCGTATCCCGCGCGCCCACGCGCGACGATCGCCGCGACGAACCCGAGCGCGAGCAGCGGCCACACGAGCCGCGAGAACGCCGCCCAGAACGCGATGAAATCGCCCTGCGTGATGTCGCCGTTCGCGACGAGCCGCGAGCCGTACAGCGTGGTGCCCAGCAGGCCGAGCGCGCTGACGACGCCCATGATCGGGAACATCAACCCGCGCACCTGCGCGAGCCGCAGGCTCTTGACGAGGTAGGTCTCGCTCGTCCTCTCGAACGACGCGACCTCGGGGCCCTCGAGCGCGAGCGATCTCACGACGCGCACCCCCGCCAGGCTCGCCTGCACGCGGTCGCTCATCTTGCCGAGCGACTCCTGGTTGTCGCGCGTGCGCGTGAACATCTGCTTCGAGAACCAGCGCGTGAGCACGACCAGCACCGGCCCGCCGACGAGCGACGCCAGCGTGAGCCGCACCGAGACACCGAGCATCAACGACAGCGCGCTCACCAGCGCGAACACCGTGTTGATGACGTTGAGCACCCCGAACCCGAGCAGCAGCCGGACCTGCGTGAGATCGTTGGTCGCGCGGCTGAGGATGTCGCCCGTCGGGATCTTGCGGAAGAACGACGGCCCGAGGCGGTGCAGGCTCGAGAGCAGCTCGGTGCGCAGCTCGTACTCGACCTTGCGGCCCGCGTTGAACATCACGACGCGCGAGGCGACCCGCACGCCGGCCGCGACGACGATCACGCCCATCGCGACAGCGCCGGCCCGCGCCGCGTCTTGACCTCTCGCTCGGGTCGCCGCGTCGATGCCCGACTTGAACAGCCAGTCGCGAGAGAACATCAGCGCCTGCTGCAGCAGGAGGAGCAGCGCCCCCAGCCCGTAGCTCCACGCGTGCCGACGAAGCTGCCCGCGCAGCGTGGTGGGGAAGCGCGCGCGGCGTGCCATCGAGGACAGGCGCGCGGGGTAGCACGAAAAGCGAACGGCGGGCCAGTGGCGCCCGCCGCTCTTGCCCGCAGGTTGGCCGGGGCGCTCAGGGCGCCGAGTACACGCAGCCCGCCGCGATCGTGCTCGTCCCCGCGACCGTGCCGAGGCCGAGATCGTTGCAGACCGCGATGCCGGGCTTCAGCTTGCCGACCGCGAATTCGTTCACGCCGTATGCGAACGTCGTGTAGATGCCGTCGGCCCCGAGCTCGACCTCGGCCGCGGTGACCGAGTGGATCTTGTTGTTGACGTCGTCGCTGCGGATCGAGCCGATGAGGGCCGTCACCGGATCGTGCAGGCCGATCGCGGACGACTTCTTCGCGACGCCGAGCTGCAGGTCGCTGAACTGGTTGCCCACCACGCTGCCGAAGTCGAGGCCGGGCACGTTGCTCATCGCGTTGGCCCAGGTGACCGTCGCCTTGCCGCTGGTCGCCGCCGGGCTCGCGAGCGCGACGATGTCGAGCGCCTTCTCCTGACCCGAGCCGTCGGTGTCGTAGATGACGAGCGTGTAGATCTGACCCGCCGGGACGGTCAACGCGTAGAAGCCGCCCGCGCCGCCGGGGAGCTTGGTCGACGGGGTGTCGCAGTTGGCCGCGTCGCCCTTGACGAAGCGGAACTCGTAGTTGCCCGCGACCGGGAACTCGAAATAGGTCGAGATCGTCGGGTAGTAGAACTCGCCCGGATCGCCGCTGTCCTTGAAGATCTGCGTCGCGTCGCCGTTGCTGCTGGTGTCCCAGTTGGTCGAGCCCGCGGCGCGGATGCAGACGTCATACGCGGTCTGGAGCGCCGACGGCGCGACCTGCGCGAAGCGCATGTAACCCTTGGTAGGATCGAGCGTTCCGAGCGCGTCGCACGTGCCCTTCGACGCGTTGCAGGATTCGCCGCTGGTGCAGGTCTTCTCGGTCGTGAGCGTGGCGCCTTGCGCGTCGCACTTCTGCAGGTCCTGACCGTTGCAGACGTACTGTCCCGGCGTGCACACGGACGGCGCGCCGCCCGCGCCGCCCGCGCCCGCGGCGGTCGAGCCGCCCGTGCCGCCGCTGGCACCCGCCGCGCCGCCCGCCGTCGAGCCGCTGGCGCCCGCCGCGCCGCCCGCCGTCGAGCCGCTGGCGCCCGCCGCGCCGCCCGCCGTCGAGCCGCTAGCGCCACCCTTGCCTGCCGTCGTCGAGCCGCCCGCGCCCGCCGTGGTCGACCCGCCCGCGCCCGCGGCCTTGCCGCCGCCCGCGCCCGCGAGCGCCGAGCCGGCGCTGCCACCCGCTGCGTCACCAGCGGAGTCTTCGACGGTGCAGGCCGCGGACATCATCGAGGTGCCCGCGAGCACCGCACCGAACATCGAGAGGAAAGCTGTTTTTTTCATGGTTGCTTTGGGGGGACGCGCCCACCGGGGCCGTCACCAGGAGGCGGTAGCACAAAAAGACGAACGGCGGGCCAGAGGCGCCCGCCGGACGTGCTGGTCGGGTCGACCCGAAGCGCTCAGGGCGCCGAGTAGACGCAGCCCGCCGCGATCGTGCTCGTGCCCGACACGGTGGCGAGCGAGCGATCGTTGCAGACCGTGATGCCGGGCTTCAGCTTGCCGACCGCGAACTCGTTCACGCCGTAAGCGAACGTCGTGTAGACGCCGCCGGCCGCGAGCTCGACGTCGGTCGCGGTGACCGAGTGGATCTTGTTGTTGACGTCGTCGCTGCGGATCGAGCCGATGCGCGCGGTGACGGGATCGTGCGTCCCGTTGGCGCTCGACTTCTTGTTCACCTTGGTCTGCAGGTCGGAGAACTGGTTGCCCATCACGCTGCCGAAATCGAGGGCGGGCACGTTGGTCATCGCGTTGGCCCACGTCACCGCGGCCTTGCCGGCGACCGGCGCCTGGCTGCCGAGGGCGACGATGTCGAGCGCCTTCGACTGACCCGAGCTGTCGGTGTCATAGACGACGAGGGTGTAGACCTCGCCCGCCGGGACGGCGAGCGCGTAGAAGCCGCCGGCGCCGCCGGGGAGCTTGGTCGACGGGGTGTCGCAGTTGGCCGCGTCGCCCTTGACGAAGCGGAACTCGTAGTTGCCGGCGGCGGGGAACTCGAAATACGTCGAGACCGTCGGGTAGTAGAACTCGCCCGGGTCGCCGCTGTCCTTGAAGATCTGCGTCGCGTCGCCGCTCGCGCTCGTGTCCCAGTTGGTCGAGCCCGCCGCGCGGACGCAGACGTCGAACGCGTCTTGGAGCGCGGACGGCGCGAGCTGCGCGAAGCGGATGTAGCCCTTCGCCGGATCGAGCGTGCCGGACGAGCCGCCGCCCGCGCCGGCAGCACCGCCGGCGGACGTGCCGCCGGAGCCCGCGGTCGAGGAACCGCCGGAGCCCGCGGTCGAGGAGCCGCCGGAGCCCGCGGTGGAGGAGCCGCCGGAGCCCGCGGTGGAGGAGCCGCCGGAGCCCGCGGTCGAGGAGCCGCCGGAGCCCGCGGTCGAGGAGCCGCCGGAGCCCGCGGCCGAGGAGCCGCCCGTGGCGGAGCCGGACGAGCCGCCCGCGCCCGCGGCGCCCGCGCTCTCTTCGGCCACACAGGCCACGCTCATCATCGAGACGCCCGCGAGCGCCGCACTGAACATCACGAGAAAGGTCGAATTACGCATGGATCCTCCAGAATGGGTCGTAAGCAGGCCGCGCCCGCGTGGTTTGCCGGGGACATGGACGAGCCGCCCCGCCGATTCGTTACACGCTTTCTACGTCGCGCCAGAGTCTTTTTTCCACCCTCATCATGATTTTGGTTTCACACGGCCAAGATTGACCCGCGCGCACGAGTTTGCGAATGCCCGTCCATGCGCGCCGCTCGCTGGGTCTTCGGGGGATCGATGCTGGTGTGTCTGTCTGTCGCGTGCGGGGGCGGCGACGATCCGGCGCCCTCCTCACCACCAGGTGGCGCGGCGGGCGCGGGGGGCTCGGGCGCGGCGGGCTCAGCGGGCGCGGCGGGAGCGACGTCGGGCCTCGGCTGCAAGGAAGAGGGCGCGCTCGATCTCGGCGGCACGTTCGCCGTGAAGGTGCGCCTCGAGGTCACGATGAAGAGCGATCCCGCCGCCGTCGTCAGCGTGTGCCCCGCCGATCAGAGAGGCGCCGCCGACCTGCTCGCCATCGTGAAGATGTCGCAGTCGGGCGGCGCGATCGACGCCGTCGACACGATCGTGTGCGACGTGACGTTGCCGCCGGTGACGGCGATCGCGGGCTCGTGCAGCGCGGGTCAGAAGGGCACCGTGGCCGCGCAGGTCTCGGTGTCGAAGGCGCTCGCGGCCCAGGTGCCCAAGGTGAGGCCCAAGACCGTCACGGCGAAGCTCGGCGGCGACGCGCCGGGCGCGACGTTCGACCCCGAGCGGCTCACGTTCATCCTCGGGTCGAAGTCCGCGTCGGCCGACGCGATGGCCAAATGGAAGGACATTTCGAGCACGTCGCCGTGCAATTCGCTGACGAAGCCGCTCGGTACCTCGATGGACTGCGAGGCGATGTGCGTGTCGGACTGCGGCGACGTCCTCGACGCCGACCTGGACGGTTACCCTGGCGCCAGCTTCGACGTGTGCGGGCGCGGCGACGAGCCGCCGGGCGCGATGTGCAACACCGACGATCCGTCCGAGCCCGGCGTCACGTTGCAAGGCAAGGCCTTCCTCGACTTCGTGATCGACCCCAAGCTCTCCGGCGTGGCGAAGAGCTCCTGCGAGATCACCGGCAACGCCGACGCGAGCATCCGGTACAACGTGCTCGGGGCGAACGTCCGGCTGTCGGGCTCGCTGCTGCCCGTCGGCTCGGTGATCACGGCGATCCCAGCCTTCGAGGTCGTCAAGGAGACCAGCAAGTACCGCGCGGTGCGCGTCGACGGCGAGCACGGCGCGCCCGACTGGAAGGTCGATTTCCCGAACCCGGACAGCGCGTGCGACGCCGTTCGCAAGAGCGCGTCGAGCGTCTTTTGACAGAGTCGCCGCGGCTGCGCGTCGTCCCGCTCGGCGGGCTCGGCGAGATCGGGATGAACTGCCTCGCGCTCGAGGTCGACGACGAGATCCTCGTGGTCGACTGCGGCGTCACGTTCCCGCGGACGGATCTCGGCGTCGACACGTACCACCCCGATCTGCGCTGGCTCGAGGCGCGGCGCGACCGCGTGCGCGGGCTCGTGCTGACGCACGGTCACGAGGATCACATCGGCGCGGTGCCCTATTTCGCTGCGCGCTTCGAGGTGCCGATCTGGGGCCCGCGCTACGCGCTCGCGCTCGTCCAGAAGCGCCTCGACGAGCACGATTTCAGGAAGGGAGAGGTCGAGCTGCGCACGGCGACGCCGCGGACGCGGTTCGTGGTCGGCGGGTTCGAGGTCGAGCCCGTGCGCGTCGCCCACTCGATCGCCGACGCGGCCGCCCTCGCGATCCGCACGCGCGCCGGAGCGGTGGTCCACACCGGGGATTTCAAGCTCGATGACGAGGTCGACGGCGACGCGCGCACCGACGAAGCGCGCCTCGCCGAGCTGGGCGACGCGGGCGTGCGGCTGCTGCTCTCGGACAGCACGAACATCGACGCGCACGGTCGATCGCAGAGCGAGCGCGTCGCCGCCCAGGCGCTGCGGGGCGCGATCGCCGGCGCGAAGGGCCGCGTGGTCGTGGGGCTCTTCTCGTCGAACCTCGCCCGGCTGCAGGCGCTCGGCGACATCGCGCGCGACACGGGGCGGCGCATCGGCCTCTTCGGGCGCAGCGTCGCGACCCACGCGCGGCTCGCCCGGGAGCTCGGGCTGCTCGACTGGCCGAGCGATCTCGTCGCGAACGAGGACGAGGTCGGGCGCCTCGCGCGCTCGAAGGTGCTCGTGCTCGCGGGCGGCACGCAGGCCGAGGCCCCGGCCGCGCTGTCCCGCCTCGCGCGGCGCGAGCACCCGAGGCTGTCGCTCGACGAGGGCGATCGCGTGATCCTCTCCGCGCGCGTGATCCCGGGCCACGAGCCCGCGGTGGCCGAGATGCTGGGCGGGTTCTTGCGGCAAGGGGTCGAGCTGCGCACGCCGCGCACCGATCCCGGCGTCCACGTCTCGGGTCACGCTCACCGCGACGAGCAGACGCGCATGATCGAGCTCGTGCGGCCGCGCAGCTTCGTGCCGGTACACGGCACCGTCCCGCACCTGCATGGCCACGCGGCGCTGGCGCGCGAGGTGGGCGTCGACGAGGTGCTCATCCTCGAGAACGGCGAGATCGGAGAGCTGCGCGAGGACTCCCGCCTGTCCAAGCTCGTCGACCGCGCGCCGTTCGGAAAGGTCGCCACCTGGATGGGCGACGAGGTCCCGCACGGCGTGCTGCTCGATCGTCAGGCGATCGCCAGGAGCGGCGTCGCGCTGGTCACGGTGAGCGTCGACGCGGACGGCCGCCCCGTCGCGCGGCCCAAGGTGTCGACGCGCGGCGTGTTCGACGAGGCCGACGATCCCGATTTGCTCACCGATGTGGCGCACGAGATCGAGCAGCGGGTCGCCGCCGCGGCCCGCTCGCGAGGGCGCGCGAGCGACGACGACGTGACCGAGGCCGCCCGCGGCGCCGCGCGTCGGGTGTTCGAGCGCGCCGTCGGGCGCCGCCCGGTCACCGTGGTCAACGTCGTGAGGTCGCGGTGACCGAGGCCCCCGCGCCCGGCGTCTCGGCGGTGCTGGTGCCGGCGCTACAGGCCCTCGCCCACGAGCTCGACGAGATCGCGCCGCGCCTGTCGACCGACGATCCCGAGGCCGTCCACGATCTGCGCGTGACCCTGCGGCGGCTGCGCTCGTTGCTGCGCGCATCGAGGCAAATTTTTGGGCGATTTCACGCTGATTTCGCGCGCGCCGAGCTGGGCCGGATCGCCGCGCCGACGGGCGCGATCCGCGACGAGGAGGCGCTGCGTGAGACCCTCGACCGCGTCGCCGCGACCCCGAGGCTCCGCGCGATGGTGGCGCGCTTGAAGCGCGCGCGCGGCCCGCGAGATCGCGCGCGCCGGGCCGCCTTCGTGCGCGCGGTCCACCAGGGCCTGCTGACCGAGGCGCGTCGGGCGCTCGACGCGCTCCTGCGTCTGCCGGTGCGGCCTCGGCGCGACCGGGACGGCGGCAAGTTCGCTCGGCGCGCGCTCAGGCGGGCGCTCACGGAGGTCGAGCGGCGCGGATCGCCTCCGGACGACGACGTGGCGGGCCTGCACGAGCTGCGGATCGCGCACAAGCGGGTGCGTTACCTGGCGATGGGGCTCGCGCCGCTGCTCGGTGACGCGGCCGAGCCCGCGCGTCGTCGCGCCGAGCGCGCCCAGAAGCGCCTCGGCGACCTTCACGATCTCGACGTCGCGCGCGCGGTGGTCGCGCGCTCTCGCTGCCTCTCCCCCGTCGAGCGCCGCGCGCTCGTCTCGGCGATCGCGCGCGATCGGGCGACGGCGCTGACGCGGTTTCATGCGATGCAGTCCGAGGCAGAGACACCACGATGAACGAGACCGAGGAGCTGCGCGCGCGCGTCGTCGCGCTCGAGACCGAGAACCGCGCGCTCTCCGAGCGCCTGAAGGAGAGCGAGCTCGCGCCGCCCGTCGCCGGGAAGAAGGTGCTCTTCTTCTTCTTCGCGCTCCTCGTGCTGGCGATCGTGATCGCGATGAGCCTGTGGTCCGCCGCGAAGCGCACCTCGCGCGAGCGCGCCGAGCGCCGCGCCATCGCCGCCGCGTCGCGCATCGACGCCGCGGGGCGCGCGCTCGGCGAGGCGCTCGTGCGCTGCTTCGGCGACAAGGACGTCGACGGTGTCACGCTCAAGGTGCGCGTGAAGCTCGTGCCGGCCGGGCACCTCGCGCTGCTCGACGCGTCCTCCGACCCCCCCGACGAGACGATCGTGCCGTGCATCCGCCAGGCGGCGCCGCGGCTCGAGGTCTCGGCGGCCCCCGGCGACGACGTGGTCGACGTCGAGGCCAAGGCCGTCGGCGCGCGCGAGGCCGACGGCGGAAAGAGCGTCCGATTGACCTGGGGTCAGCGCCCCGCGGCGCGCTGAGGCTACGAGTCGAGCCGCGGGCCCGCGCGGAGCCACGTTCGCGCGGCCTCGACGCCAGCGTCGTGCATCGCGGTCATCGCGTGGCGCTCGAAGTACAGGTACGAGCCCGCGTTGAAGGTGCGGCTCGTCTGCGGGCGCACCGGCTCGAACAGCTCGACGACCGCGAGCTCGCCCTCTCCCTCTGCGCGCGCGACGACGTTGCGCGACAGGAGGAGCTTCTTGTCGGTGTGGTACGCGTTCTCGAGGAAGGCGTCGGCGAGGCGCTCCACCGCCGCGCCGAAGGTCGGCAGGCCCTCTCCCGTGCCCGCGCCGCCGGAGGTCACGAGCACCGGGAGGATGCGCCGCGCGCCGAGCGCGACCGCGGGCGCGATGGGCGTGTTGACCAGGAGGCCGCCGTCCCACAGCAGCTCGGCGCCGACGCGGACCGGGTTGAACAGGAGCGGGATCGACGCCGAGGCGAGGATCATGTCGAGCGTGATCTCGTCGACGACCCGGTAGTGCGCGGCGGCCTCGGCGCTGCGCTTGGTCGGCGTCGCGTTGACGATCCGCACGACGCCGCCGGTGCGCACGTCGACGGTGTTGATCGCGAGCCGCACGCGAGCGCCGCGGATGCCGTCGCGCCCGATCGCCTGGCGGAGCCGGTCACGCACGGGGGAGGTGTCGAAGAGGTACGAGGTCGTGATCCGATCGAGCGCCTCGCTGACGAGATCGAAGCGCGCCGTCAGCAGGTACTCGAGCAGCATCGACGGCGCCGCGCCCCCCGCGAACCACCTGTGCTGTCGGAGGACCCTCGTGAGGATGCGCGCCTCGCGCCCTCGCCGCCAGAGCGGCTTCAGCGGCTCGTTCAGCAGCAGCCGGCCGAGCGCGCGCTCGAGCGAGGCGAAGAACGCCGGGTTCGCGCGGACGGGCGGCGCGTCGGCGAGCCCGAGCCAGAACTCGAGCATGTCGCGCGGCGAGAGCCCGGCCGCGATCAGCGCGCCGTTGAGCGCGCCGGCCGAGGTCCCGCTGACGACGGCCGGCTCGCGCAGCCCGGCCTCGTCGTGAAGGACCTTCCAGACGCCGACCTGGAACGCGCCCCGCGCGCCTCCGCCGGACAGCACGAGCCCGAGCGGCGCGCGCTCGTCGGACAGGACTCTCGGGTGCACGGGCGCGATCGGTAACGCGCCGAGGCGCCCCGGGGCCAACTTCGACGCGAACGTCGACGAGGCCCACGGCGCGCGCGCGTGCTCGTCCGCCAGCATCGAGAACACCATCGTGTCGCGCGGCGTGCCATCCGCGCCGACCGAGTCGCGCCGCAGGGTCCCCTCGTGCCGCATCCCGAGCGAGGCCGCGAGCCGCGCGCTCGGCGCGTTGCGGGCGTCGATCCGCGCCTCGACCCGCACGGCGCCGAGTGAGAGGAACGCGAGCGACATGAGCTCCCTCGCGGCGAGCGCGCCGAGCCCGCGCCGCCTTCGATCGGCGCGCATCCAGTAGCCCAGCTCGAAGCGCCCGACGTCGAGATCGAAGCGATGAAGCCCGGCGCCTCCGAGGAGCGCGCCCGCCTCGTCGAGCACCGCGAAGGAGAGATCCTCGCGGAGGGTGAAGCGCGCGCTCGCCTCGCGCGCCCAGGCCTCGCTGTCGTCGCGCGTCCGGTGCGCGTCGACCCACGGGAGCCACGGGCGCAAGGCATCCCGCGAGCGATCGATGGCGTCGAACAGCGCGAGGCCGTCGCCCGGCTCGAATGCGCGCAACAGCAGCCCCGCGGACACGAACCGCCGTGGGACCTCGAGCAGGGACAGCCTCACCGCGGCTCAGCCGGCTGGTTCGTCGGTGGCGGGCGCGGCGGCATCCCCCGTGGACGCCGTCGCCGCGGCCTCGGAGGCCGCCTTCTGCTCGGCGCGAGCCTGCTGCGCGAGCGACAGGCGCTCGGCGATGACGCCGCGAAGCCGTCGCAGATCGTAGCGAGCCGGGCGATCGCCCTCGTCCAGCGAGGCGATCTCTTGCGCGATGGCGTCGGCGTGCGCGCGCGGCGCGACCGGCACCTTCAGCGCCTCGCCGAGCTTGGCGAGCGCGGCCGTCTCGTCGTCGCTGACCGCGCCGTCGAGCCGGGTCATCCACGACGCGACCGCGTAGACGAACAGGCGATCTTGCTTGGTCATGTCGCCCCGCGAGATCTCCCCGAGCTCGACCTTAGTCTTCGTCGCCGCCTCGATTTCGGCGATCTCTTCGATCGAGAGCCCCTCCTCGGTCGCCGTCCGCACGATGGCGTCGGCCTCTTCGGCGTCGAGGTTGCCGTCGGCCCAGCCGATCGCCGCGAGTGCAAGGAAGACGTCCCGACCGAGCCGCGCTTGTTCGCTCATGATTTTCTCTCGAACCTCCGCGCGCCTGACTACCCGAACGAGGCTTCGCGGGCAAAAGCCGCCTTGACCGGGTGTCGCCAGGATGAAATCGTGCGCTGACGATGCCCGCCGACAGCGTCCTCCGCGCACGAGATCTCCTCCGCCAGCACGCCGCCGATCTGCCCAGCGCCGAGGCGCTGTCGTCGCGCGCCGACGCGGCCGATCACGACGCCTATCACACGGGGCTCCTCGAGGCGGCGTTCCTCGTCGCGGCGGCCGACGGCGAGCTCTCGAAGGAAGAGGTCGGCTCGCTCATCGACGTCGTGTCGCAGATCGGCGAGGGCGCGACGCCGAGCGAGCTCGCGGGGATGGTCTACGACTTCTCGGTCGCGCTGGAGAAGGAGGGGCGCACCACGCGCGCGCAGGCGATCGCCGCGCACGTCACCGATCCCGCCGCGCAGAAGGAGATCATCGGCTTCGCGGCGCTCGTCGCCTTGTGTGACGGCGAGCTCGCGCCGAGCGAGCTGTTCGTGCTTCACACGCTGGGCAAGGCGTTCGGGCTCGACGCGGCCACGGTCGGCGGGGTCGTCCGCGGCGTCGCCGACAAGCTCGGCGTCGCGCGCGCCCCGGGACGCGCGCGCGGCCGCTGGGCAACATCGATATGGGCGGGCGAGACGGCGAGCCAGACGAGCTGTTCGCGCTCGCCGACGTGGTCAACGTCGCCTGCGGCGGGCACGCGGGCGACGACGAGTCGATGGCGCGCGCCGTGGCGCTGGCGAAGGCGCGCGGCGCGTCGGTCGCCGCCCACCCGTCGTACCCCGATCGTCCCGGCTTCGGTCGGGCGTCGATGCGGCTCGCGCCGTCCGAGGTGGCGGAGCATGTGCGCGCGCAGTGCTCGGCGCTCGCCCGCGTCGCGTTCGACGCGGGCCTCGAGGTGACCCGTGTGAAGGCGCACGGCGCGCTGTATCACGACGCCACGCGCGACGAGGAGATCGCGCGCGCGGTCGTGCGCGGCGCGCGGCGTGGGCTCGCGGTGGTCGATCTCGTGATCGTCGGGGCAGCGGGCGGCGCGCTCGCGGCGCACTCCGACTCGCTAGGTCTCCCGTTCGAACGCGAGGGCTTCGCCGACCGCGCGTACCTTCCCGACGGCGCGCTCGCGCCGAGGGCCGCGCCCGGCGCGCTGCTGACCGAGCCCGCCGCGGCGGCGGCCCAGGCGCGCGCGCTCGCCGATCGCGGCGACGTCGAGACCGTCTGCGTGCACGCGGACACGCGAGGGGCGGTCTCCATCGCGCGCGCGGTGCGTGCGGCGTTGCTCGCGCTGGCGCAGGAGACGTTCGGCCCGTGAGGGCCATGCCGTACGGCGAGGGCGGGATCTTCATCGACCTCGAGGCGCCCGCGCGCGACCGCGCAGCGCGAACGCTCGCCGCCGCTCGCGCGCTCGCCCTCTCGCTGCCGATGGCCGAGATCGTGGCGGGCGCAGGCTCGCTCGCCGCGTTCGGCGTCGGCACCTTCGACGACGCGGACGCGGCCATCGCCGAGGCGGCCCGCGCGGCGCCGGCGGACCGGAGCACGGACGGACGACGCCACGTCGTGCCGGTCGTCTATGACGGCGAAGACCTCGCAGAGGTCGCCGCCGAGCTCGGCGCGACGCCGCGCGAGGTCGTCGCGCTGCACTCCGGCGTCGACGCGCTGGTCGAGATCATCGGCTTCTTGCCTGGTTTTGCGTATCTCTCGGGGCTGCCGCGCGCGCTCGCGTTGCCGCGACGCGCGACGCCGCGCCCGCGCGTGCCCGCGCTCAGCGTCGCCATCGCGGGCGGGTGGGGCGGCGTGTACCCGTCAGCGTCCCCGGGCGGCTGGCGGCTGCTCGGCAGGACCCACGTCACGCCGTTCGATCCTTCGCGCGAGGCGCCGTCCCTGTTCGCGCTCGGCGATCGCGTGCGGTTCGCCGAGGTCGATCGGCTGCCCGAGGTCGCGTCGGTCGCGGCGACGCCTCCTCCGGTCGATCCCGCGCTCGTGGTCACCAGGGTGGCCGCGCTCGTGACCATCCAGGACGCGGGGCGAGCCGGCTCGCGGGCCGCGGGCGTGCCGCCCGGGGGCGCGTGGGATCCAACCGCGCTCGCGGCCGCGAACCTGGCGGTGGGCAACGCGCCGTCCGCCGCGGCGCTCGAGATCGCGGGCGGCTCCGTCGATTTCGTCGCCACCCGCGCCGTCTCGACCTCGCTCGACGGCGCGCCGCCGGTCCACGTCGCCGCGGGCGAGGCGCTGCGGGTGCCTTCCGCAGAGCGCTTCGTCCAGGTGCTGGCGATCGCGGGCGGGCTCGACGCGCCCGTCGTGCTGGGCTCGCGCGGCGCGTCTCCCTCTCTCGGGCTCGGTCCGCGGCCGCTGGCGAGGGGCGACGGCGTGGCCGTGCGCGCCGACCTCGGGCGCCCCGGCGCAGGCCCGACCGTCGAGACGCCACCGACGCCGACGATCCTCCATTTCGAGCCCGGACCACACTTCTGGAGCTCATCGGATGACGCGAGGCGCGCGCTCCTCGAGGGCGCGTGGACGCGCGGCGCGCGCGGCGACCGGGTGGGCGTGCAGCTCTCGGGCCCCAGGCTCCACGTGTCGTCCAACATGACCTTCCCGATCCCGCTGACGCGCGGCGCGATCGAGGTCCCCCCGGACGGCGCGCCGATCGTGCTCGGCCCCGATCACCCGACGACGGGCGGGTACCCGGTGATCGCGGTGCTCCGACGGGCGTCGCAGGGGGTCTTCGCGAGGCTCCGCCCCGGCGCGCCGCTGCGGCTGGCCCTGGCGTGATGTTTGTTGAAAATTATGATGGTTATGTTTTGCGCTCCCGGCCGAGCAGCGCCCGCTTGCGCTCGACGCCCCACCGATAGCCGGCGAGGGCGCCGTCGCTGCGCACGACGCGGTGACATGGAATCGCGACCGCGAGGGGGTTCGACGCGCACGCCGCCGCGACCGCGCGAGCGCCGCTCGGGGCGCCCACCCGCGCGGCCAGCGCCGTGTAGGTGATCGTCTGGCCGGGCGGCAGCGCGCGCAGCGCCTCCCACACGCGCCGCTGGAAGGCCGTCCCGCGCACATCGAGGGGCAGCTCGAGCCCATCCTGGGGGCGCTCGACCAGCGCGATGACGCGCGCGAGCACCTTCGTGGCGGCCTGCCCACCCGCGCACAGCGCCGCCTTCGGGAAGCGGGCGGTGAGCTCTCGCTCGACCGCGTCGTCGTCGTCGCCGAGCAAGATCGCGCACGGCCCGCGCGCTGTCGCCGCCACCAGCGCGACGCCGAGCGAGCACGGGGCGATGGCGTACGCGACGCGCTCTCCCTCGCCGCCGCGCCGCGCGCGAGCCGGAGGCATCGCGTGACGAGCCGGAGCGTCGGCGTAGAACCTGCCGCTCGAAGAGTAGCCAGCGTCGTGGAGCGCGGTCGTCACCGAGACGCCCTGGGCGAGCGCCGCCTCGACGCGCGCCTGTCGTACGCGCGCCGCGTACCCCCGCGGGCTGACGCCGGTCGCCGCCACGAACACTCGCTGCAGGTGGTGCGGGCTCACGCCTGCCCGAGCTGCCAGGGTCGCCAGCGACAGCGGCGCGTCGCTCGCCTCGATCGCGCGGCACGCGGCGGTCACCAGCGCCGCGCGTCGCTCCTCGTGCGACGCGCCGTCCGGGCGGCAGCGCTTGCACGGGCGGAACCCAGCGACGAGGGCCGCGTCGAGCTCGTCGAAGAACCTCACGTTCGCGCGGAGCGGTCGCCGCGCGCCGCAAGACGGCCGACACACGACGCCGGTGGTCGAGACGCCATAGAAGAACGCCCCGTCGGCGCCGCGCTCGCGCGCGACGACCGCCTCCCACCTCTCTCGCTCGGTCACGAAGGTCATGGCCCGGTCGTAGCCCGCCGGGCGACCGCGCGCGCTCCGCGCCTTGCGCTCGAAATCGCTTTCTTCACTCGCCGGTGACGCGGCGGATCATGCGCCCCGCGAGCTGCGACGCCACGCCTCTCGGGAGCGCCCGCGTCGCGAACACCGAGAGCTTGTTGTGCGCACCCGGCACGACGATCGCCTCGCGTCCGAGCGCGTCGAGCCCCGCGCGCGCCACGTCCCTCGGGTTCATCAGGCCCATCGGCACCTTGGCCGGATCGACGCCGGTGCGCGCCGGCCCCTCGGTGTCGGTCCCGCCCGGGCACAGCGCGACGACGTCGATGCCGTGCGGCGCGAGCTCGTGGTGGAGGCCCTCCGCGAGCAACAGGTCGAACGCCTTCGTCGCCGCGTAGACCGCGCTGAGGGGTGTCCCCTGAAACGCCGCGGTCGACGACGTGATCATGATCCCGCCGCGCCCGCGCGCGAGCAGCCGCCCGGCGAAGGCGTGGCAGAGGAGGGTGGTCGCGCGGCAGTTCACGTCGATCATCCGCGCGAGCTCGTCGCGGGGGCGAGCGACGAACGGCCCCTTGTCCCCGAACCCCGCGTTGGCGAGCAGCAGGCCGACGGGCAGCTCGCGGGTGTCGTCGAGCACGGCCTCGAGCGCGCGCGGGTCGGCGAGATCCGCCGTGATGGCGCGCGCCTCGACGCCGTGGTCGCGCCGCAGCTCGACCGCCAGCCGCGCGAGCCGAGCCTCGCGCCGCGCGACCAGCGCGACCGACACGCGCCGCGCCGCGAGCTCGCGCGCGAGCGCCTCGCCGATCCCCGATGACGCGCCGGTGACGAGCGCCCAGGGGCCATAGAGCTCGCGAAAGTCAGGGCGGTGCGGCATCCGGCCCACGCTACACCGCCTCGTCGCGCGCGCGAGCGTGGTAGCTCTCTCACGATGGCCAGCTCCGCGCGGCTCGCCGCGGTGTGGGTTTTGTTCGCGCTCGCGCCGGAGCTCATCGTGCGCCCGGGCCTGCTGTGGTCGAGCGGGTGGGGCGGCGCGCTGACGTTCACGACCTCGGCCGTGGCGTCGCTGTGCGTGTGGTGGCTGCTCGTCACGGGGATCGCCGCGCTGCGCGCGTCGTCTCCGCTCGCCGGGGCGGCGGCGACGGTGCTCGTCGCGCCGCTCGGCGTGCTCCTGACCGTGGGGGCCATCCACTACAGATGGTTCTTCGGCGCCGACGTGCGTCCCGTGGCGATCGCCTACTTCCTGCAGAACCCTCGGTACTCGCTGTCCCTCATCGCTCCGTCGCTCGAGGTGCGCGTCGTCGTCGCGCTGCTCGGGGGCGCGGCCGTGGCGATCGCGACGCTCCGCTGGCTCACGAGGACTCCCGCGCCGAACCGGGGGAGAGCGGCGCGCTACGTCGCCCCGCTCGCGCTCGCGGGCCTGTCGTGGGTGTCCGTCCCGGCGCTCGGGCGCACGCGCGATCCGTGCCTCGCCGAGGTCCGGGGGCTGCGCGCGCTCGCGCTCGGGGTCGGCGCGCGCGCGTCGTCCGCGCGGCTGCGAGCGCTCCCCGTGCCTCGGCGCGAGCCGGTGCCGCCGGCGGTCCCGCCGCGCGCTCCCGACGTCGTGCTCGTGCTCCACGAGAGCCTGCCGGCCGCGCGCGTCGCGCCGTGGAACGGAGCGCGCGCGAGAGAGGGCGGGTGGATGCGAGCGCTCGAGGCGCGCGGCGGCGTGACCGAGTGGTTCGCCGACGCCGTGTCGCTCGCCCCGGTGACCGCGGTGTCGGTGCCGTCGACGCTGAGCGGGCTCCCGCCTGACGCGCCGATCGACGACTACGAGCGCGCGCCGCTCGTGTGGCACGACGCCGCCGCCCGCGGCTACACGACGGGGCTGTTCTCCGCGCAGGACCTGTCGGTCGACTTCTTTCAGGGGTTCTACCTCGCCGACGGCGGACCCACCGAGTGCAGGCACGCGGGCGGCTCTGGCGCGCCGCGCGTCAACGATCGCGGCGTCGACGACGCGACCACGGTCGATCAGGCGCTCGACTTCGCCAGGCGCGCGCCCGCCGCGCGCCCGCTGTTGTTGATCGTGCAGCTCAACGCGACGCACTGGCCCTGCTGGGCGCCGCGCCTGGCCGATGGCGCGGCCATCCCCGAGCGGTGCGTGGTCGCCACGCGCTACGTCGACGAGCAGGTGGGGCGCCTGCTCGACGGCGTCATGGCGCGCCGCGCGCCGCGCGAGGCCGTCGTCGTCGGGACCTCCGATCACGGCGAGAGCTTCGGCGCGGGGCACCCCGCGCGAGCCGTCAGCTACTACCAGGACGTGCTGCGCGTGCCGCTCTGGGTCCACCTGCCCGCGGGCCTCGTCGCGGCGTCGCCCGGGCTCGCCGCGGCGCTGTCCAGCAACCGCGCGCGGCGGGTCGCCAACTATGATCTCGCCCCCACGCTGCTCGACCTGTGGGGCGCGTGGCCGCTCACGTCCTCGAGGCCCATGCTCGCAGGACGGAGCCTGCTGCGCCCCGTCGAGGATCGCGTGATCGTCGCCACCGCGGACACAGCGATCTGGGCGCCGCTGACCGAGGGCTTCGCCGCGCTCGACGGCTCGCGCAAGTGGCTCGTCGACGAACTGGGAGGCGCGCGGCTCTATGACCTGTCGAGAGATCCCGACGAGACGCACGACCTCGCGCCCGCCGCGCCGCTAGAAGCGCGCGCCCGCCTCGTCGCCGCGCTGAGGGGACACGCGACCGCGCGGGCGACGAGCGCGCGCCTCGCGCCGTGGCTCGCGCCGTGAGCCGCGAGATGCGCCTGCCCAGCGCTCGCCACCCGCGATAGGACGCCGCGATGCGCGCGATCGTCGTGACCCGCCCTGGCGGCCCCGAGGTGCTCGCCCTCCGCGAGCTTCCCACACCCGACCCCCCTCGCGATCACGTCCGCGTGCGCGTCGCGTTCGCGGGCGTCAACCGCGCCGATCTGCTGCAGCGCCTCGGGCTCTATCCCGCGCCGAAGGGCGCTCCCGCCGAGGTGCCGGGTCTGGAGTATTCGGGCGCGATCGACGCGCTCGGCGACGGCGTCGACGGGTGGGCGCTCGGCGACCGCGTGATGGGCATCGTCGCGGGCGGCGCGTACGCGGAGCACGTCATCGTGCACGCGCGCGAGCTCGCCGCGACGCCCGCGACGCTCGGCGACGAAGAGGCGGGCGCGTCCCCCGAGGCGTTCGTCACGGCGTACGACGCGCTCGTCACGCGGGGCAGGCTCGCGCCGGGCGAGCGGGTGCTCGTGCATGCGGCGGGCAGCGGGGTCGGCACCGCGGGCGTGCAGATCGCGCGGGCGCTCGGGTGCTTCGTCGTCGGCACGTCGCGCACCGCGGACAAGCTCGACCGGTGCCGCGCGCTCGGCCTCGACGAGGGCGTCATCCCGCAGGACGGCAGGTTCGCGGCCGACGTGCGCTCGGCCTGTGGTGGGGCGGGCGTCGACGTCGTGCTCGATCTCGTCGGCGGCGCGTACCTGCCCGAGACGATCCGCGCGCTCGCGCCTCGTGGCCGCGTCGTGCTCGTC